>NZ_CP034159.1:2907091-3230102 GCF_003860585.1 Kaistella carnis
AGCCAACAACACCACCAACCATTCCTAATCCAAAATAAACGCCTGCACAGCTTCGTAAGGCAGTCCCATGAAGGTGCAAAATTCTGCCACAGTGACGAATTGATGATCGGGTTTTTGGAGGTGGTCTTTGATTTTGTGAATGAGATCTCGGCTGTAGCGTTCACTTTTGCCGGTGATGCGCTGGATATCTTTGGGATAAATGCAGAGGCGCGTGATTCGTGGTTTCATGACGCTTTGTTTTTGATTGCTATACAAAGATTAGCTATCAAACCCACACGCACTCAATAGAAGTGCCATAGTACGGAACTTTTGTTACTAACAATATTTTGGTGGAGAGGGGAATCATGATGCTGAAAAAAGGAGGTATCTCCTAAGGTGACGGGGTCGGTTGGAAGGAATCGGAGGACATTACCCATGCGGAAATGGAAGGGTGAAATGATTAACCCCGGAATTTCGTGCCCGGAAAAAATAGTTCTCCGTAAGAGGGAGTTGTCAGTTGGGTCAGGCATCAGATGCCCTCTTCTTTTTCCAGGTAAGTGGTTAGGTTTTCGGTAAGAAGTTGTAAAAACCTGGTGGGGCTGGATTTTCTGTTTTTGATTTCAGCGATGGTATTGTGATAATTTCCCAGGTCGATACTGAATGCTTCTTCAAACCACTTTACGGTCTCGGAGAGTGAGGTGGTACCGCCGTTGAAACAATGGGTATGGTGCAGGGCGAAGACCAGTTCGGTGAGGGCTACTTTTGGAGCCGTCCACTGCACCTCCCGTTTCGGCAAAGTTTCTTCAAATGATTTTTCCTTCAATCGGGCGATCTGGGTAGAAAGGAATATTTCGTAGTCGTCGTGCGCGATGATTTGGGCGATCAAATGGTCGTGCGACGTGGAAAATCGTTCATCATAGCTGTGAATATCCACTGCCAGTTTTACATCGAGGTCATATTGGAACCGCAGAAAGTATTTGCGGTCCATATAGGTGGCGTTTCTTCGGTAATAACTCATAAAATCCCTGTTTTCAAGAGAGAAGTACCGGAGATACTCGAGTTCTGATTCATAGATGCCTTTCTTTAATTTAGTTCCCGAATGGGGGAGAGATGAAAGGAGGGAGATCACTCTCGAAAAATAGATGAACTTTGCAATGAACGGCGGCTTTAATTCTTTGAAGAAATGGACTTCGCTTTCCCAGCAGTCGAATTGGTGCGTAATGACCCATGATTTCAGGGACCGTATAGCAGTGTCTGTTTCGGCAAGCGAAAACTGGGCGGCTTCCAGACTGTTCTTTTTTTCCACCTTCAGGTCCCTGATTTTCTTTTTCAGGTCTGCCCAAAGGTTGTTGGTTCTCTCAGTTAGTTCTTTTGATTCCATAGGCGATTTTCAACAAATTGTCACAAGTTTAGTTAATCGATTTTAATTGTTTGATCCGGAGCTCAATAAAATCAGACGGTCGGATTTTATTGTGCTCATAGAAAAGTCTTGAAAAATGCTGACGCGATTTAATTCCACATTTCCGCGCGAGTTCGGGTGTTTTCAGTTTCAGGAATTCGCGGTCACTGTTTAGTTTTTCTGTGATATACCTAATCCGCAACGTGTTGAGGTACGTGGTGAAATTCATATTCAGGTGCTCATTAATCACATAAGAGAGATTGTTTTTCGTAACCTGAAGCGCGGCCGCTAAATTGATGATGGTGAGATCCGGATTGATGAAGCCCAGGTAGCTTTTGACGACTCCGATATTGTATTTTATTTTAAAAATGAGATAATCTTCTCCGGTTTCATCTGCAAACGCTGCCGCTTCGAGGTACTGATCAAGTGCCTGATCATAGTTCCTGTAATTAAAGTAAAAAACAATTCCTTTCGCGAGATAGGCCTTACTGATCATTGCGGTGTCGCCTGTCTTTTTTGCTGCCTGTATGATGCTGTCACTGTAGAGTAGCTTCTGTCGGCGATCTTTAGAATAGTAGGCGGCGTCTTCATACGCATAGACCAAATGTCTGAAATTTTGGTTTTTTTTACCCAAACGGATGCTCTTTTGTACCGCAGGAAGAGCGCGGGCATCATTTTCGGGAAAATCAGCGTAGCTTTTCTGCAGCTGCATATACTGCAAAACACTTTCCTGCGCAGTGCAAACTGCGCCAATAAGCATACAGAAAAGAAAAATGTTTCTACCCATTCCCCACTTTTTGATTGACAGCGTCTTTCTCAGACCATCATTTAATCCGTGCGCAGTGGTTCTTCACAAATGAGCAAACAATTTACACAAATTCAAATCATATTCGCAAATCGGGCCAAAAATAGGGGATCCCGAGTGTCTTTTAAGACGTCCTAAAAGACACTTCGTAACCGCAAACATTTGCGCACAGGAGAAATGCACCCTAATTTCGAATCAGAATTCTAGGTTAAATCAACCGGTACCGGGATCACTTTTAAAAAATCATTATTATGAAAAAAGTTATCTCAATAGTAAGTGTTTTATCCGTGTTGGGCATGGTCGCCTGCCGTAACGGAAATGAAGAATATAAGGGGTCTTTATCAGGAGAAAATGATATAGTGCTACCCCATTATGATCATCGTGACTCCACTGGAGCGTCGCATTCGTGTGGCGGAAAGGATCAGGAACCACCGCGTAAAGACCTGTTGCAGTGGAAAGGAGGCACGATAAAGGAGGGTAGTAAAATGAACCTTCAGCCCTAGATCATGGGGCGTTTTGCCAACCTTTCAGCAAGTGCTGTCACCGCTTCAAGTGGGGATCTTTGTCCTTGCAGCGGGGAATGGGAAATTGTCGGTACCGTCACTACCACTGCCGTACTGGCAAAAGGAAAGGTCATGCCGGAGTATTATGGGAAGATGGTGGTCTGGATGCTGGTGAGGAGGGGTTGACGTTTAGGCATGCATCGGTGCATAATTACATGATAGGCTCTATGCAACGGGGTGAGCTTATCATAAGGAAACCACTCACATTTTGAAGCAGCTAAAATGAATCAGTGACGGCGAATTTTTTCTGTGAAGTACTTGCTTTTTCAACCCGTATCGAAGCGCAACAGCAAAGAAGTAAAGGTGGGCCACTTCTAAATTGAGGTTGCTCGCCAAATATCACTCATTGTTTAACTTTTAGAATCGGCCGGTCGAAAGCGGGCTGAACCGGGGAGGCTCCCTTTAAAAACCAAAACGTATGATGTATTTATTAATCAAGATCTGACTCGATAGGAGGAAAAAAGAGGGGATGGGTACAACAAGCCTTCGTCGCTATAGGTACCATTTATTTCATAAAGCCTTTTGTTATTCCAGATTGGCGCAGATCTCTAAAGTTTTTATGGTAATCTTTTTTGATGTATAAAAAGACCCGTATTATGAAAACAATAAAGTTTTTAAAATTTAATTTGATGGCGATCGTTGCGGTATTCGTGATTAATACTGCGATGTCTTTCAATAAACCGGAAAAGAAAGAGGGATCACAAACATTCTATTATTCATCTTCCGGGATGTCTGCAGGAGACTTTGCGATACCAAGTCATTGGCAACCTGGCAATCCTGGCGATTGTGAAACAGAAGGGTTAAAACCTTGTACCATTGTAGTTCCGGAAGGACAAACGCTTAGTGGATTCCTTGCAGGGAAAAATAACGATGCTGTTCTGGCCGTCAGTATTGGTAGAAGACCTTAAAAATTGAAGGTTGGCAAGCTTTTGCCAACCTTCATTTATCTGATATTCTGCTGAATTCCGGACAGTTTTATAATTTCTTCTGGAATAGCGACAGCATACCTTAAATCATTTGGTGGTAAGGTATATGTTTTACCATTGACCGTTTTTGTCAGCGTAATATTGGCGCCATCACGATTATAACGTTTCAGATCTGCCCATCTTATTCCCCGGAATAAAAGCTCCTTTTGTCTTTCTTTCGCAATCACAGTTAACGCAGCATCTTTCGTAGCAGCAGTTAAATTAATAAAAGTACCATTTTGCCATCGTGTAACCAGCAGCTGGTTGAGGACATTCATGGCCTCCGGAACTTTATTAAGCTGTGCGTTTGCTTCAGCGGCGATCAGATAGATTTCGTCGGTAGCTGCACCTACTAATTTACCACTTGATCCACCTGTATAATTACCGCGGAATATTATTTCTCCATCAGGATTTATTTTGAAATAAATTGATTTTCGAAGATCATGATCACTATAAGATTGGTATAAATCCACCGGCACTCTTATGATCGGACTATAGACTGCAAGGTTGATATACATTGAGGTACGAAGCAAAACTTCTGTATTCAGGTCTTTAATAGGAAAACTCACAGCTGGATTCAAACTGTTAAAATCCATTAATTCATTCTTCAATGCAAGCGTTTTTGTTGCATACTCCAATGCCTTTTCATAGTCACCCATGTACAGATAAGTTCTTGCTAAATAAGCTAAAGCACTTATTTTGGAAGGCCTGGTTGCTGCTGCCTGTTGTACAGGAAGGAGATCGACTGCTTCATGAAGGTCTGAAAGAATTTGCACATAGGTTTCCTGTAAAGTGGACCGTTTAGAAGGAGTAGACATATCTGGATTTAGACGCAGTGGCAACCCCAAATCCGTGTCAGCCGTTGTTTTATTGTAAGCCAGACACCAAATTTGTGCGGCATCTAAAAAGCGGGCAGCTCGGAAAACCAATGCCTGCCCTCTCACATTTGCAGCGTCGGGAATTTGATACGTATCCAGATTGTACAATACCGAATTTGAAATGTAGATGGCCTTGTAACAATAATACCAGTCATTTCCTGCACTCTTAGGAGTGGCAACATGATCCGGCTGCCACGTATATAATCTTTTATCTTCCTCATACATCAATGCATTAAAGTTGGCATCAGATATATAATAATCGTCGGAACCTACCATGCCGCTTGCAGCAAAATTGGTGATGACATCATTGTATTTATCTAATAATGCCTGATTATCTTCTAAAGTAATCGGTGTTGCTAATCTCAAGTCCGATTTTTCGTCCAAAAGTCTGTTGCAGGAGGTCATCATCAGAATCATCATCAATGACAGCCATAAAAATAAGGTCGTAAATTGGGTTTTCATAATAGTAGAGTAGTTAAAAATTACAGATTAAAATTTAGCACGCAATCCAAACGTAAAATTCATTGCGGGCTTCAAATGATGAGATCCTAAGTTATAATCGGGATCTATTTCATGTTTATTGGCTTTCCACAATAATCCCAGATTGCTGAGATTTATAAATAAACTTAAGCGCTCACCCAACTTTGGCATCCGTTGATACCAATGATTTCCTATCTGGTAGGAAATGTTGATATACTGCAGCCGTATATGATCCCCTTTTTCCACAAGAACACTGGCGCCCCTATAAAAAATATCACGGTTTGAATTGTTTTCATACAAAATAGAGGGAACATTGGTAACCGCTTCATCTCCGGGGTTCTGCCATCGGTCCATATAGTCACGATGGCCAATCCAGCTGTTAAATAAATCGGTATAATTTACAGAACTTCTCCTGATCCAATAACCCAGTTTGTAGGTAAGACCGACATCTAAGGTAACGCTCTGGTAGGTCCATGAATTAAGGAAAGAACCATAAACGGTAGGTAGAGCAGACCCAAAAAACTGCAAATCTTTTATCGCTGTCCCACTTCCGATCATCTCTGTGTAATTTTTGCTGATTTCACCGTTCAGGTAACCTCTGGGATCCCCTGTTTCAGGATCCAGCCCCGCCCACTTATAGGCGAAAATTGAATAAACAGGGTAATTTATCAAGCCTGCAACAGGTACAGAGTACCCCGTTCCGATGAATCGTTGTGCCATCGTATCAGAAAGATTGTATTGCAGCACCTGATCTTTAAAGGTGCTGAAGTTTAAGGTACTGTACCATTTCAGAGGGGAATCAATATTTAATGTTTTGAGTTCTACATCAATTCCGTGTCCTGTGGTTGAGGCAACATTAGCGGTCATATTGGCAATTCCTGTGGTGTAATCTACATCTGCAGGTCCAAACAAACCGGTCCCCTTCTTTTTATAATATTCAACCGAACCGCTGATACGATTGTTCGGTGTGGCAAAATCAAATCCGACATTGATCATACGGGAGGTTTCCCACCGCAGTTTCGGATTGTAGTAATTGTCAAATCGCGCGGTAGGAGTGTTGGTAAACACCGAATTCGTCCCTTCATAAGCAATCGTGCTTACCGCAATCATCGCAGGATCAATATTGCCATTGAATCCATAGGAACCCCGCAGTTTGAGGTAAGATAACCATGATAGGGGAAAGAAATTTTCTTTTGACAGTTCCCAGGCTGCACCCGCCGACCAAAAAGGATTCCATTGGTCATTCGTCTTTAAACCAAACAGATTGCTTGCATCTCTTCTGACACTTCCGGATAAAGTGTATTTTTGATCGTAGGTATAGGCAGCATTTGCAAATAAGGAAACAAAATTTGTACGGCGATGACCCAAATACTGATTGCTTTGAATGAAATCATAGCTGCCATTAACTAATTTTGGATATTGATGGGTGTAATCAACAGTCCCGACCGATAAATTTTCTTCATTAAAACCATAAAATCTGCTGTTGTCTGATTGAATCGCCGCCTGCCTCACTTCTGCCCCGGCAAGCGTTGTTAAACCGTGTTTTCTCCATTTGTTGTTATAGGTCACTTGTCCTCTTCCGTTATGTATCTCGGATAGAGAGGAAAATTGATCCAGTATTGCTCCTTTGGGAACGATAAAAGTAACCGTTCCATCCGGTGTGATCTGTGCGAATGAATTAATATAATTTCTTGCAAAATAACTGTTGGTACCATGCAGATTTTCAGAAACGACCTGTTGTTGCTGATATTGGTATTTGACATCAGCGTCCAACCCTTTTAGCACTTTATATTGAATTCCAAAGTTCATCATCATTTCTGTGCTGTTTGTTTTCTGCCGGTCTTCTTGCCAATCCGACAAAGGATAGTAGTTCCAGTCTAAAAGTTTCGTGTTCCGGAAAGAATTTTTGAAATTCTGATCAATATCTTTTGTTACCGCCACCGGGTTTCCATATTGATCTGCCAGTTGCATATAAGGAACGGCATTCCCTCCTTTCATGCTGATTCCACCATAGCCGGGACGCCCGTTCTGCGTTCTTGCATCCGTGTAATACAATGCGGTATTTACAGTTAACCGATCGCTGGGTTTCCAGATGTTTTGGAAGCGGACATTGGCTCTTTTATAGGTTGCTGCCAGCGTGGTGCTGTTATCATCATATCCCAATGCAGATGACCAGGCGAATTTTGGCATGCCTCCACTTATATTCACAGAATATTGCCTGTTATCGAGTGGTTGATACATATATCTTTTGTATTGATCTTTGGAATCAATCGTTCTTAAAACAGCAATCTGTTCGGCCACTTCTTCACGGGAAAGCAACCCTTTCTTTTCCTTATTCAGTAAATCAACAACCGGGGATAAGGCCGGATGATTACTGGAGCTAATATCGCTGTCATAATAGCCTTTTTGAAAAAGCTGCTGTTCTACATCAATAAAATCCGAAGAGTTGATATTTTTAATCGATCCGAAATCAGGTTTCGGTGATAAGGTGAGACTTGTTGATAACTCAACATGGATCGGCTGGTTAAATTTGCCGTTTTTAGTGGTGATAACAATCACGCCATTTGCTGCTCTTGCACCCCAGATGCTTGCTGCTGAAGCATCTTTAAGTAAGGTGATATGGTCTACAATGTCAGGATTAATATTGCTGATATCACCCTCATACGGAAAATGATCTACTACAATTAAAGGAGATTTAGGACCATTGATAGTACTCATTCCCCGAAGCATCAATTGTGGCGTGTCCGAAGTGCTTCTGTCGATGCTGATGCCGTTTCCAATGGCTTCCAGACGGTTGAGAATACTGGTTCCTACTTGCTGATTAAGAAGTTCATTACCGAGGACGGTGAATGAACCGGTCGCTCTTTCTTTTGGAATTTTCTGATAACCTGTAGAAATATTAACTTCCTGTATGTCGCCCACTTTTGCTTCTAAAATGATCTTTAAAGAGCTTTGCAGCGGCAGTCCGATTTCTACCGTCTGACTTACATATCCTTCTTTGCTGATGATCATATGGATTTTATTTTCTTTCGTAGAAAAACTGAAATAACCGTCTTTGTCCGTATAGATGATGGTCCGGAGGTCCTGTATTGCTACAGCGGCATTCCTTAATGGTACCGATGTCGTGGAATCAATAATCTGTCCCGTGACCATCTGCTGAGCGACGACTTGCATGCAACAGCATAACATTGGAAATAATAGTATTTTTTTCATCGTTTTATCAATTTGAATGAGAGGGTAGTTTATCACGAATAATCAGCATATTAATGCTGCGCTCTGTTTCTTCTAAGACCATGTCATAGCGAGCCAGTTCTTTTTTGAGAGCCGCTATATTTGGCGTTGCCTGCATTTTCAGGTCGATATTACCGTGGTAACCTGTTTCATCAACAACAGGTAGGGTGATAAAAGGAAGTCCTGAAAGTCCACTGACGAAGGTGAACATCGGTGTGTTTTTTAGCAGAGTCTGCTTTTCAGTTAGCACATAATTTTGATCGCCTCCCTTGGTTGTTAATTGATCCTTAGAAGAAGTTGTTTTTAACACAAGACATTTTACCCGTTTTTTTTCGATGGTAGCAGTGTAGTCTATAAACTGGTTAAGATTTCTGAGCATCAAGGAATAAAGAGAATCTGCTTGCGTGAGGGGAACGACGTAGTCGTAGTTATAACGGTTATGATCCTCTCTTTTACCTTCTTTGTTTTCGATATAATTTAACAGGGCAGTATTTTTAGCTTCTACTATTATTTTTTTGTCGTTAAAGGGATCTTCCTGCTGATTAAAGATTTCGACAGCAATGGCTTTAAATATTTCAAGTAGTGATAAATTGGTAAACTTACGGCCATACACCGTATCGCCCGACCGGTGAAACCACGTCCCAAAGGTGGAGCTTCTGATACGTCCTTTGGCCAGAAAGGAATAATGCTGCATTACCAGCCCTTGCTCACGGTCAAAGGCATCAGACAGAAATAAGGGCCGGTCCCGTTCCAACTGAATCACTGTTTGCAATGCGGATTGTTGATTATCCAGAATAGCGTGAATAGCTTTTTCTGTGACCTGCTCTGCGTCGGTTGTATTCAATATTTTTCCGTCTTTGATCCAAATGATGTACGGCACTCCCTGATGAGGGAAAAAGTCGTGGAATAGGGTATCACCGGCCACGGAAAAATTCGTGTTATACCGCTGTCCATTTTTCGAGGCAAAGAATTTTTCCAATGTACTTCGGTTTTCCTTGGTCACAGGTACTATTTTCAGTTGATCACCGAACTGCTTTTGCAGTGCGTCCATTTTAGGAAAATTGAGCAGACATCCGCTACACCAAGTTGCCCAGAAATCCAGAAGGATGAGTTTGTCTTTGTCTGCTGACAGATCAATTGTTTTCTGTGGACTGTTCACAACTTCTAACGGAGTCGACCATACTTTTTCGGGTATCTGATCACCGATTTTCAAGGCTTTTTGCTGTGCAGGCATCTGCAGAAACAGCAGGGTCATCATGGGGAGGGAAAGGATTTCCCTGCAAAACTTATTTTTCATAGTTTTGTAAAGTTTTAGTTATTGATTAATTAAAATGTTGCTCTTTCCTGCGGCCGCAAACTTTAGGGGAAGGGTATTTTTTTGTTGGGTATCGGGTGCCGGATGTTCCGGCATAGATCATTACCATTTTTTCTTCCAGTCATTTGATCACTCGTCACCGTGCACTCTCATTTATTTTTAATAGATTTTGATTTGTTTTTATAGTTCTTTTCCTGTCTCTTTTACCTTTTTACTTGGCTTCGTACAAATTATTCGGACTGATCCATTGATTACTCCTCGCCGGTACACTGTTGATTTATTTGCACTACATTTGATTTGGTTTTATAGTTCTTCTCCTGGCTTTTTTACCTTTTTACTTGGCTCTTACAAAATTGTTCGGATTGCCTTACGGGAAAGCCTGTAGAAACTTATGAAGAAGTGGGTCGCTTCCCCGCTAAAGACGAATCCTTTTTGTATCAGGTGTTAGGTGTTAAATGTTTGATGATGGATGATTAGCCTGTTTTTATTGTTATATGTTCGCTGATTAGATGGTTTTTATTGTTGCTTTCCAGGGTTGCTTAGGGTTGAAGACTTTCCTGCTATAAACAGATCCGTAAAATTATTGTTTGTTTGTTTGTTTGTTTGTTCGTTTTTGAGTCATGATTATTTGTACGTGTCATGATATGATTCCCATTTTCTCTTGCCTCTTTTTACTTGGTTCTTTTCCTTGGCTCTTAGCTCTTTTTCCTTGGCTCTTGGACTTTCGGACTGCTTTAGGGGAAAGTAAAACACAAATGATGAAAAAGAAAAACCTTCCCGCTAAAGACAGATCCATAAAGAGCAATGATATGAAGGTGAAAAGCTCTTATGAGATGTTGGTAAAACTGATGATTACTCCATTCATGTAACTAGCCTAAAAATTATCGTAGCAAAGGTTTTTTGAAAACCGGAAGTCCCGCAAGGCCTTGAAGCCGCAATGGTGATACACACCAATGTAAGTGTCGTCTACTATTTTTATAAAAAGCGGGGCTTAGGGCGTTGAGAAGTCTGAATACAAAACAGCGTGGGTCTCAACCTTTCTGCCATTGAGGTACTGGTATACCGGGGAACAGATAAGTGAGCCCACGCCTAGGTCGTGAGCTACTATACTTATCATCTCGTTCCTAAAAATTACCAGTTTTCAAATGGCGAGAATCTAAGCAATAGCTTCTTTTTATAGTTTGAAGTATCGCAAAATTACAATTTTCTGTAACTTATAGTGCAAATATATGCAATAGATTATTGTAAACCAAATGGATTACAATAATTTTAATTAAATCTTTTAAAATTGCTTTATGAGCAAATTAACGGATGATGATATCATACTTAGAAATCTAATTACAAAACGATTTATTCAACTACGAGAAAGTACCGGTTTAAATCAAAGTGAGTTTTCAAAGAAAAATGATATTGATAGGCAACAAGTTAACCGATGGGAAAGTTTACAAGGAAATAGAGGAGTTAATATTTATACCATTAATAAATTTTGTAAGTTATTAAACATAACATTAAATGATTTTTTTAATGATCCGATGTTTAAATAATCCCCGCTCCCGCGCGATTTCATCGCGTGCTATTTTAAAAAATAATATCTTTTAATATTTGTAGTACTCCTATTAAAATTTATTTTTACTAGCCGCCACACGATATTTTTGGCTGCGGCGAATCTTCGATTTCGTGGGGAATAACGGATCGCAATCTCGCGCTATGGATTGTTTTATGATAAGGAAATTAATTTTTCCCAGACGGAGCCACGAAGTAGTGAAATAAAGTAGAATAGGGTGAAACCCTATGCAACAATCTAGCCTATTGCCAACATCTCATTTTCGGATGATCTTAGAAAGCAAATCCCAACCGAGCCACGATGTGGAGACATAAAATAGCATACCGTGAGACCTGTAAATTTCAGTAACGATGACAAAAATACCCGATTACAAATCCCTGCCATCGGCTAAAAAAAGGCGTATAATTTAAAATTAAACTCCTCGAAACAAATGATCAAAAAAGGATTCGTTTAATAAAATACAGCATCAAATCGAATATCAGCATTTTTTATAGAGATCTTTATAAACAATGGGATTGTGCTATAAACCATCATCACTTTAAACCATATGTATTAAAAGGAATATCCGGAAACATTAAAGACGCTCCCAACTTCGTTACCTCGGTTAATATCCGGTCTACTTTATATTACTGATCTTTATTATTTTTCACCAATCATTTTGTTAGGATGCACTTGATTACAATGTTTTGCATAGTAATATTAGGGAAGATTTTATGATTTTTAACAACAATTGGCATAGAAGTTGAATGTGGGATGTGAACGCTGACGAATTTGTGTTTGGCAGTACGACCATCGAAATAATAATATTTAAAATTATATCATATGAAACTAAATTTAACAAGCCTTGCCTTAGCGGTATTTTTACCTACGGCCATGTTTGCTCAGGACTCTATCATGAGTTCTGCAGGAAATTATCCAAATGCATATACCTCCGGGTCTTCAAATGTTTCCCCTTTTACACAGGACTCAAAAAGATTTAACGACTGGGCAATTTCTGCCGGAGCGGGAGTTCCTTTGATGCAGTCTTCTGATCTAACCTCTTTGAAAGAATTTGGTGCGGGGGAAAACCTTATCGGATATTCTGCCTACTTCAGTGTTGACAAAGCCATTTCGCATGCGTTTGGTTTGAAACTTCAATATGACAGAGGCGAAACAAGACAGGGATTTGTAAATACGAAGGATCATGTAGCGTCGCCGAATGGTGATGGTGCAAGAACGCAGTATGATGCGATTTCTCTTTTGGGAGATATTAACTTCTCTAATCTTATGAGAAGAGTTGATAATAAGTCACCTTACCGATGGGCACTTCACGGTTATGCAGGTGCTGGTACTTTGGCTTACAGAACTTACAGACAAGATGCTGGACCGGTATACAATCAAAGTATGGTGACAGAGGTTAAACCTTTTAAATTAGGTAGCTTATTCGGTCAGGCTGGTGCAGGTTTAAAATACCGTGCAACCCGTTCGTTAGATCTTGAAGCAAGAGGAATGTATATCGTAACTGGTGATGATACCTTTGATGGTGCAAGAAGCACTACTGTAAACGATAACCCTTCTGATAATTTAATTAATATTACTTTAGGAGCAACTTTAAATTTAGGAAAACACGAATCTCACTTATTCTGGCATGATCCTCTTCAGGAAATGTATTACCGTGCAGAGGTATTGGAAGCGAAAAGCCAGGATGTTGAAGTGTGTAAATCAGGCGATGCTGATAATGATGGCGTATGTGATGATTGGGACCGACAGTTAGATACTCCGGAAGGGGCAAGAGTTGACGGTGCTGGTGTAGCTCTTGATACGGACCTGGATGGTGTAATTGATCTTTATGACAAATGTGTAACTGTACCGGGACCTGTTGAAAATAACGGATGTCCAACCAATGGTTCTTCAATGGTGAGCGACAATACAAGAGTATTGGAAGGAATTGAATTCGATTTTGATTCAGACCGTGTGTTGCCATCGAACACCCCAATTCTTAACAACGCTGTAAATTACATCAATTCTTCTGATGCATCTTACAAAGTGATTGGAGGGACTGATACTAAAGGAAGCGCTGCTTATAACCAGAGACTTTCTGAAAGAAGAGCAAACAGCGTTAAAAACTATCTGATCCAAAACGGAGTAACTTCTAACAAGTTGGAAGCGATCGGAAAAGGGGAAACAGACCTTAAATATCCGGAATGTAATCCAGCTACGAAATGTCCGGAATGGAAAAACCGAGCAAATAGAAGAGTATATTTCGAAGCAAAATAAATAATTTTAGATTTTTCATATCAGGAAAGAAGCCGCGTTGATCGCGGCTTCTTTTTTTTGTTAAATGGTCAATTCGTTATTTTTGATGGAATACTGCTGAACCACCCCGCCCCTTTTGGGGCACCCACCCTCCAGGGGAGGGGAATGAGGATTCGGTTTTTTTTTGTTCTGCTTTTTTTATTAACCTCCCGCAGCACGTTCCGTGTTTTTTATAATACTCCAACCATAGTGAGGTGATCATTCCCCTCCCTTGGAGGGGTGTCATTCCGCTTGCGGAAGGACGGGGTGGTTATTCTACAGCAATATGAATCACTTGTCTCTTGTTTTTAAATGCCATAGTTTTCAATGATAAATAATTCCAAGTCGCGCATGGAAATGTCAAGATTATTTAAAACATCGTGGTTGGTGAGCCGAAAAACTTTTAACCCATAACGCTCTAAATCGTTTTGCCTTATTCCATCATATTCTATAGTTAAATCATGTATGGAACCATCAATCTCAACGACCAATCCTAAATTCTTCACATAAAAATCAACAATGTAATTTCCGATGATGCGCTGTCGGTCAAAATCAATCCCATGAAACTTTCTTTGGTGAACCTGTTTCCAAAACAGAATTTCGCATAAAATTCCAGATTTTCTTTTTCCCGGCAACAATGGTTTTAAGTTTTTATTATAAGGTAGAGGCGCTACGAAATTGCGACGGATTGCAATATTGTCGATGTGAGTTACTATTTGCATTTTTCTTCCATTATTTTTGAATTCAAGCGAGTTGCTGTAGTTGCTATTGGTCGATAAAGTTAGAACAATAATTTTATGTTGGGATTTTATAGGTAGGTAATAACATGTTGATGGCCGACTGCTAAACCACCCCGCCCCTTTGGGCACCCCTCCAGGGGAGGGGAATGGGCTTTGCTTTTTTTTTGGCTTCGCTTTTTGTGGTATGGTGATTGCTGAACCACCCCGCCCCTTTGGGGCACCCCTCCAGGGGAGGGGAGTGAGGATTCGTCTTTTTTTTTGGCTTTCGCTTTTTACGATATGGTGATTCGTTGTCGCGATGAAGAAATTAGGGATCACCTTGCAACTAGGGGCAAGCCTCCAGGGGAGGGGAAGCGTTTTGCTTTTTTTTGCTTCGCTTTTTACAATATGGTGATTGGTTGTCTCGATGGACGTCTGCTGAACCACCCCGCCCCTTTGGGGCACCCCTCCAGGGGAGGGGAGTGAGGATTCGTCTTTTTTTTTGGCTTTCGCTTTTTACGATATGGTGATTCGTTGTCGCGATGAAGAAATTAGGGATCACCTTGCAACTAGGGGCAAGCCTCCAGGGGAGGGGAAGCGTTTTGCTTTTTTTTGCTTCGCTTTTTACAATATGGTGATTCGTTGTCGCGATGAAGGAGTTAGGGATCACCCTGCAACTGGGGACAAAACTTCAGGGGAGGAGGAGTTGGACTTCTCCTCTTTTTGGCTTTGCAAATGGTCGCCATGGTCATGGCTATTTTTATTAACTGTCGCAGTACCTCCCGTCTTTTTTGTAGTACTCCAGCCGTAGTGAGGTGATCATTCCCCTCCCTTGGAGGGGTGTCATTCCGCTTGCGGAAGGACGGGGTGGTTATTCTGAACCACTAATAAATCTGGTTTTAAATGAAATATTTTCAATGATAATTGACTCCAAATTCCGCATGGAAATGTAAAGATTATTTAAAACAGCATGGTTGACGATGCGAAAACTTTTAACCTGAGCACTCCTCATACAAGCGATCTCCCTGGCTCTTTTTACTTTTTCCTTGGCTCTTAAACTTTACTTAAAGGCATCGAATATCTCCTCCGGCGTTACTTTTCCAAAAAATGCTGTTAAATCAATTGTAGTAAACAGCGCTCTTAAATCAGAAATATCATGTTTACTTCCAATCAGCATCTCTTCCAGGTCCTCAATCGGTTTGGACGCAAAAAAGTCCCCGAATATCTTCGCTTTTTCAATGATGCCTTGAACCACCTCCAAATGCATTTCAATAAATCCGGCCGGAACTTTAATCGCTTTCTGGAAATTATAATTGGGTGAAAAACCATAGTTCCACTCCCAGGTTTTATATTTCTCGTTCATCAGGTTCTGAATGCCCTGCAGATCTTCTTCTGTTAATTCATAACGTTTGGCCTCGGGATTATTTTTCATGATCTCCTCGGTAAGCAATTGTTTAAGATTGGCTGTTGTAGTTTGTTTCGGTAAATAATTGATGAGGTTGGTTACTCGAGACCGGGTCGATTTAATGGCTTTGTCGATGAATTTTAAAGGATTTACTTTTAAGGCCTCGCCTAACACTTCCATTTCCGAATCCAGGAGAATCGTACCATGTTGAATCATTTTTCCATGGCGCGCCAATTTTGCGTTGCCACTGAATTTTTTACCCTTCACCAACAAATCATTTCGACCTTCTAAAACGGCAGGTACTCCTAACTGATTCAACATATTGAGAACAGGTTGTGTAAAAAAAGAAAAATCTCCAAAGTCATTTTGCCCCAACAGGGTGTGAAAAGAAAAATTGAGGTTTCCTAAATCGTGATAAACGGTACCGCCACCAGACATTCTTCTTACCACCTTAATTTCTTTTTCTCTTACATAATCCAAGTTGATTTCTGCCAAGGTATTTTGAAATTTCCCCACGATGATGGAGGGCGCATTTATATAGAGTAAAAATAGATCCTCGGTCGGAAATCGATGAAGCAGGTATTCTTCGGAGGCGATATTGAAATAAGCGTTGTGAGAAGGGGAATCGATGAGTACCATAGGATTAATTTGAAACAAAAATACGAGAATTTTTCTAGAAGAGGGAGAAGCGGTTAGGGGTCCCAGAGTTAGAGCGAGATATATTAAAAAAAGCAATAGCATTTTTTAGTTCATTCTTTTTTATTTTTTTAAAGGTATTCATGAATGCTGAAGCATTTCCAAGAGCGGTCGATGAAATATGAGTTTATTAAAAATCATGAATGCTTATTTCCGATTGAAACAATGTGCGTGGTTTTGGAAGTTGGTTCCAGCGGTTACTTCAAATGGAAAAGTAAGCCAATCTCCTCTAGATTGCTTTTGAAAGAAAAAATAATTTACCAAATAAGTTCAATTTATTTTGCCTCAAAACAGCGTTATAGAAGCGCACGGATCACTTTTGAATTAAACGTATTGGGTTACAAAATATCAAGAATAACAGTTGCTAAATATATGAAAGAACTGGGTTTGAGAAGCACATTAAGTAAGAAGTTTAAAGTTACCACCAACTCAACACAAATATTTGGTGGTGGAAAATGTGTTGAACAGGAATTTTATGCCGAGCAATGCATCCCAAACTTGGGTATCTGACATCACTTATATTCAAACCAAGGAAGGTTTTTTATACCTCACGACTGTTATCGATTTATACGACCGAAAAATAATTGGTTGAAACTTAAGCGATGGAATGAGTACCGAAGAAACAAGTCTTGCAGCATGGAAAATGGCAATAAAAAACAGAACGGTTCAAAAAGGATTAATTTTTCATTCAGATAGAGGTGTTCAGTATGCAAGCAAGAAATTCGCTAATACTATTGAATTCTATGGCGTAATAAGAAGTATGAGCAGGAAAGGAAATTGTTGGGACAATGCGGTGGCGGAGAGTTTTTTGTAAGTCATTGAAAACCGAGCGGATTTATGGCAACAATCTTATCTTAAAAGAAAAAATGGAGTTAGAAATCTTTGAATATATTGAAATTCTGGTACAACAAAAAAAGACGTCGCGGTACACTAAATTTTAAAACAATAGAAGAGTTTAATAATCAAAACAAAATTTATCAAATGTAATTTAACTTTAACTGGAAATTTTATTTGCATATCCAGTTTAAAGTTATTAAAAATTAATTCAAAACATTGTTCTAAAAAAAACATTAAAGTAAACTGGTAAAAATACGTTAAATGTAGATAATGATTTTTATATTTGTAAAATATAGCAAAGATTAATTGAATCATCAAAATTTGAAGTTTTATTGGAAGTTGTTCCAACGCGCAGCAAAAAAGTAATCGCTGCTCCAGTGCAAAACAAAGCGAAAGAGTTTCTAATGTGCAAGATCTAGTCCTCCCAAGACTAGGAAACCTAGTTGATGGTGGTTTATAACAAATTTGCATTGCCGACTACATGCCATTACTTCTTATAACCTAAATAAAGTTTATGATATTTAAAACACAAGAGAAAAAAATAACAAACGGTATATTGTGAAGTTGTTAAAAGCAATTCTGATAGCAAGCAAATTGTTTGAAACAAAAGCACGATACTTATTAGTCTGCGAAGCGGTGAGAAACGAATAGTTATCGCTTTTTGAATTGGCGGATGATCATGAGTCAGCAGTCTTATTTTGCTTTATAAAGATGGGTTTTTCTGCAGAAAAATTGCGTAAAATAAGAACAAATGATAAGTCAGTATTTTTTACTGTTTTTTTAAATGATTCTAATGTTGTATTTGAACTCTTATGGTGAACTAAATATTAGATAATTTACCAAGTAATGGAGGACAATCAAGATTCGATGTAACAGTATAAAAATTCGTTATAGAACACAATTGATGATAAGGTAGAAGATTTCAGAAATATTATTAGATTTTGCGTAAAAGAAAACAATGAATAAAAAAATATGGCTCTCCTCGCCTCATATGGGCGGTGGGGAAATGAAATATATCACCGAAGCATTTGATAACAACTGGGTGGCACCATTGGGTCCTAATGTAAATGGACTTGAAAAGGATTTAGAAAATTTTTTAGGACATCATATTCATGTTGCAGCGCTAAGTTCCGGCACAGCCGCAATTCATTTATCACTGGTTTTATTGGGTGTACAAGCGGGTGATTACGTCATCTGCCAAAGCTTAACTTTTTCTGCTTCTGCCAATCCCATTATGTATATGGGGGCTTATCCTATTTTTGTTGACAGTGAAAAAGATACCTGGAATCTTTGTCCGGATGCCTTAGAGGAAGCAATTAAATTCGGCATTTCAAAAGGTAAAAAACCCAAAGCCATAATTGCCGTCTGTTTATATGGAATGCCCTATAAGGTAGAGGATATTACTGAAATCGCGGAACGGTATGAAATCCCCGTTATTGAGGACAGTGCAGAAGCTTTAGGAAGCAGTTATAAAAATCAAAAGTGTGGAACCTTTGGCGACTTGGGGGTTCTCAGTTTTAATGGAAATAAAATCATCACCACTTCCGGTGGAGGAGCTTTGACCCTTAAAAATGACGCCTTTAAAAAGCAGGCCGTTTTTCTTTCAACCCAGGCAAAAGATGATGCACCCCATTACGAACACACAACAATTGGCTACAATTACCAGATGAGTAACATTTGTGCCGGAATTGGGAGAGGACAGATGGAAGTCTTAGACCAAAGGGTAGCACAACGGCGCGCCAATCATAAATTCTATAAGGAATTGTTTAAGAGTAAAGAATTCCTTTCAGTCCATATTGAACCCTCCAACGATTATTTCTCTAATCACTGGCTCAGTGTCGCCCAGTTCAATCCAGAAATGGGTATTTCGTCTGAAGATCTTATTCAAACTTTTACCGATCAGAATATAGAAACCCGTCCGATCTGGAAACCCATGCATTTGCAACCCGTATTCAGAAATGCGGCCTACTTTGGTTCTACTTTATCCGAAACTTTATTTAAATATGGAATTTGTCTACCCTCTGGTTCAAATTTAGAAAACGGTGACCGAGAAAGGATTGCAGAAGTATTAGAAAAATATTTGTTTAAATTCACCGTGAATTCGTAATTTTGCCAGATGTTTAGCGTTAAGATGAAGAGTAAAGACAGTAGAAAAATTGTTTCTGATCAAAAAAAAATATAATCAATGAGTTTTCGCAAAAGCCTGCAGAAAAAAATTTACAGCGGAGACAATCTGATGAATCTCTCAGATGTCAGATATCTCCCGCGTTGGGTCATTCTGATGATTGATATTTGCTTTATCATTTTAGCAATAGCAATGTCCAGATATTTAATCGAGAAACTGATTTACAACACTCAGGAAATTTTCTCCAATGAATATCTTGTTTTTTTTACCATAATAGGGGTCAGTATTTTTTTCATGGTGATTTTCCGAACGTATGCCGGAATTATCCGACATTCCACGTTTATAGATCTTTTCAAGTTGTTTTTGGCCACTTTTTGTACCACTGCTCTTGTGGCGATCATCAGCTTTGCTTACAAAATCATCGTAGGTGAAAGGATGATTTCTATGTCCATTCCTTTTCTGATTATTTTCTTTGCCAGTTCTTTTACTTTACTCTTTTTGTTTCGCTTATTTGTAAAAGAGTTTTTTCATGTTATCAGAGATTTTAGGCGCAGCAGCCAGCGTACCAAAATCTTGGTGTTAGGTATCGATGAGCAGTCAGTCGCCATGGCCCGAGCGGTTTTGGATAATCCGAACCTTCCTTATCATATTACCGGATTTTTAACACAGAGACATGATTCAAAAAGAGCCAGTCTTTTAGGAAAACCTATTTTAACACGGGACAAGATAGAAAAATACACCAAAGATGTTTTAGGGATTGATGGGGTCTTGCTTATGAAAGAAACAATGACGAAAGAAGAGATGAATTCTTGGGTGAATTTATTTCTGGAAAAGGACCTGAAGATTTTTAAGTCTCCATCTTTACAGGAATTAAAAAACAGTGAAAATGAGAGTACCATTAAAACTTTACAAATTGAAGATTTACTGAACCGAAAACCTATCAAAATAGAAAACGAAGATGTAAGAAAACGACATCTGGGCAAAACAATCCTTATCACTGGTGGTGCAGGTTCAATAGGAAGTGAGATTATTCGACAGGTGGCTTTATTTGAGCCGGAGTTGATTGTGGTTTTAGATCAGGCAGAAACTCCACTGTATGAAATAGAGAATGAGATGCGCGAGACCTATCCAAGGATTTCCTTCAAATTTGTGTTGGCTGATATTTCGAACAGGCACCGTATTGAACCTCTTTTTCAGAAGTACCATTTTTCTATGGTTTACCATGCTGCCGCGTATAAGCATGTCCCTTTGATTGAAGAAAATCCGCATGAAGCAATTCTGGTTAACATATTAGGAACAAAAAATGTTTCGACTTTAGCTTCTCAATATCAGGTAAACCGTTTTGTGATGGTTTCTACCGATAAGGCAGTGAAGCCAACCAATGTAATGGGAGCGAGTAAGAGAACGGCTGAGTTATTTGTGCAAGCGCTGCAGGATACAGAAAATAATATCACTAAATTTATAACTACTCGTTTTGGAAATGTTCTGGGTTCTAATGGGTCCGTAATTCCACATTTTAAAAAGCAAATCGAAAAGGGCGGACCTATAACGATTACCCATCCAGATATTACCCGTTATTTTATGACGATTCCAGAAGCTTGTGATTTAGTTCTACAAGCAGGAACGATGGGTCAAGGCGGGGAGATTTATGTTTTTGATATGGGCGAGCCCGTCAAGATTGTGGACTTGGCGCATCGCATGATTAAACTCTCCGGGCTTGAACCTCATGTTGATATTCCAATTGTATACACTGGTTTACGGCCGGGAGAGAAGCTGTATGAAGAACTTTTAAGTGACGATGCAACCACAATGCAGACTCATCACGAGAAAATACTGATTTCTAAAGATCCTACCATGGATTATGATCAAATTGAAAAATACTGCAATCAAATTACCAAAGCCGCAATGAGGGGTGAAAAAACAGAAGTAGTACAACTGTTGAAACAAATTGTACCCGAGTTTAAAAGCAATAATTCTATCTACGAACTTTTGGATAAGTAATTTAGAATTGTATATTTGCTCCTTTATTAAAAAAAATGAAATATTTAATTTACCTTTTATCTTTTACACTGCTCTGTTCCTGTGGAATTTTTCCCCGAGAGTCCGCAGACGACAGTTTAAATTATCTTAATAATATTGATAGCGTTGCCTTGAGGGCTTCGCAGAATGCTTCACTCAGTACCATTCAGCCAGGGGATCAGTTAGTTATTGTGGTGTCTGCGAAAGATCAGGATGTAGTAAAGCCGTTTAACCAAAATTTTTCTTCTGGGCAATTGGTAGAGGAAGCGATTGCGGGAGGCAACATGAGGCCGCAGCCTACTACTTTAACCGGGCCTACCTATGTCGTGGATACCCAAGGCAATATTGATTTTCCTATTATTGGCACTTTAAATACCAACGGAAAGACACTGGAGGAATTTAGAAGGGTGCTTAAACTTTCCATAACTAGGTATATAAAAGATCCGGTGGTAAGTATCCGTAATACCAACTATAAGGTCACTGTTTTGGGAGAGGTTAATAAGCCGGGACAATATGTTATTACAGACGGAAATGCCACTCTTTTAAACGCGTTAGGCTTGGCAGGTGATTTAACGATGTATGGAAAAAGAAACGATGTACTCGTTGTTCGGAATATCGACGGGGTGACCACCAAAGAGCGCATTAATCTTAGTAATGCAGATTTTATCAATTCCCCGTATTACAATCTAAAACAGGGTGATGTAATCTATGTTTCGCCGAACAAAACAAAAGAGAAGACCGCCCGCCTGGATCCTAACGCAGGATTATACATCTCTATCGCCTCCATCGCCATTACCATCATTGCACTCATTATCAGAAAATAGGAAAACGCCTAGCTTAACTATGGAGAACAACGCTCAACCGACTGTGGAAAACGACGCACAGGAAATCAATATTCAGGAAATCATTAAACCTTATCTGCTCAAATGGCCTTGGTTTATTTTAAGTGCTTTAGCAGCACTGCTGTTGGCCTGGTTTTATATTAAAATCGCTACTCCTGTCTATAAAGTACAATCAACGGTTCTTATTAAGGACGCCAAAAGTTCGGGATCCGCCGCGGGTGAAATGGGGGTATTAAAGGATCTATCAGGATTGGGTGGAATGAGCACCAACAGTGTGGATAACGAGATTGAAATTTTTAAATCTAAGAAATTGCTTCGTGAAGTCGTGAAAAGTAAAAACCTTCAGTCAACACTTGTTTCTAAAGAGGGTTTGAAGTCAAGGGAACTTTATGGTGATACCGCGCCGATTTTAGTGAATGTAATTACCGAAAAAAAGAATGCTGAATTTCCCAGAGAACCGTTGTATGTAGAAATGAAGGGTAGCAGTATTACATTGTCGTCAGATGAATTGAAAGAACCGGTAACTACTGCACTGAACAAATCGGTTAATCTTCCTTATGCGGTCATTATGTTAAGACCCAATCCTGCCTTTGACAAAGTGAAAGCAGGTGATTTGGGTGACTTGTATCTTACGATTAGCACCCAGGAGGCGAAAGTAAATCAATTACAGGAAAATGTCAGTGTGAGTCTGGTTAATAAAGATGCAACCGTAATTGGATTAGAAATGAATAGTCCACAGATTGATCGGTCAAAGGATATTCTTAATAATCTGGTTTTGGCGTATAACAAGGATGCCATCAATGACAAAAACCAGGATTCGAAAATGACCATGGCGTTTATTGAAGACCGTATCAATAAAGTGTCTCAGGAATTGGGTGATGTAGAAAGCCGTAAAGAGCAATTTAAATCCGCGAATCGGGTAACCGATATTGAAACGGAGGCCAAGTTGAATCTGGAAAGTTCTGCTGCGGCAAGAGCCAAACAGATGGAAGTTGAAGCACAGCTTGAATTAACCGATGCTTTACTGGGTTACGTTAGCAATTCAAATTCCTATCAGGTTTTGCCATCAAACGTAGGTTTGTCAAATCCAGCTTCAACCGTTAGTATTAATAGTTATAATGCGTTGGTTTTAGAACGCAACCGATTGTTAGAAACTGCGACCCCACAGCATCCCGCGGTAGTGGAAGTCACGAAACAGATCCAGAACCTCAGAGGCGGAATTGTACAGAGCCTGCAGAAAAGCCGTACCGGTTTGCAAATGAGCCGTGACCAGTATCAGTCAGAGCAGAATCAGGTCAGTGGAAAAATCACCAAATTGCCGGCGATTGAAAAAATGTTCCGGGGTATTGAAAGACAACAGCAAATTAAGGAAAACTTATATCTTTTGCTTCTTCAAAAACGGGAGGAAACTGCGATATCTCTTTCTGTGTCAGGCAATAAAGCACGTGTAATTGACAACGCTTACGCATCGCAGAAACCGGTGGCTCCTAAAAAACCAATTATCCTTTTGGCAGCTTTTGTTCTAGGGGTTTTACTTCCTTTCGTCTTCATATATTTAACGGAGTTATTTAATAATAAAGTGAAGTCAAAACACGATCTTGAAAAATTGTCCCATGCGCCAGTTATTGCTGAATTACCTCGTGTAGAAAAGGGACAGAATGAACTCGTGGAATTGAATGATCTTTCCCCAATGGCAGAAGCTTTCCGTATCCTCATTACCAATATGAATTTCATGTTGCCGAAGAAGGAAAAGGGAAAAGTCGTTTTCGTTACTTCTACGGTGAAAGGAGAGGGGAAAACCTTTACGTCCGTTAATCTGGCACTCACCCTAGCCACCCCTTTGAAGAAAGTGCTTATTATCGGGTCCGATATCCGAAATCCGCAATTACAGCGCTACAATACGGCCAGAAAAGGCTTGAAGGGTTTGACCGAATATCTGTACGATGACCAAACGGAAATTCAGGAATTGATCCATGTGACCTCCTTTAATCCGTACTGTGACGTCATTTATTCTGGCAGCATTCCTCCGAACCCAACGGAACTCTTAACGAACGGGCGCTATGAGCAACTCATCGCTCAGCTCAGTCCTTTGTATGACTATATTATTCTGGACACAGCACCGCTCATGCTGGTGACTGATACGTTCCTGTTCGCCGGCATGGCGGATGCCACTTTGTATGTGACGAGATCAGGCTACACTGAGAAAGGGTTGATTGAATTCGCCAATAAAAATATCGACCAGAAAAAAATCAAAAATGTAGCCTTTGTGCTGAATGATGTGGACAAAGATTATTTTGGGTATGGGAATAAATATGGGTATGGATATGGAGCGAAAGAGAAAAGTTTTTTTGAGAAGATAAAAGAGCGATTATAGACTAAAGAATTAAAAATTAACTATGAAACCTACCTTGTTGAATCTCCCCAAAATCATTGATAAAAGAGGGAATCTTTCTTTCTTTGAAAGCCCGAAGCAACTTCCTTTTGAGATTGCAAGGACTTACTGGATCTATGATGTACCCGGTGGAGAAACCCGCGGTAGCCATGCTTTCAAAGAGCAGCAGGAATTTATTGTTGCCCTTTCTGGGAGTTTTGATGTCGTACTGCATGATGGCAACGAAGAAATTAAGTTTTCACTGAACCGTTCCTATGACGGTCTTTTTATTCCAAAAATGTATTGGAGAAGAATGGAAAACTTTTCCACCAATGCTTTAGCCTTAATCGTTTCAGATAAACATTTTGCTGATCAAGACTATATCAGGGATTTTGAAGAATTTAAACAGTTAAGAAATGGACAATAAATCAGTATTTGACTGTTCGGTCATTGATCTTGGAAAAATCAATTTTGCAGAAGGAAATCTTACGGTGGTGGAAAACAATGGTGTTTTTCCTTTTGATGTGAAAAGAGTTTTTTATTTATATGATATTGCCGGTGGGGAAAGCAGAGGCGCTCATGCACACAAAGAATGCCATCAGTTCCTCATCGCGGCAAGTGGCAGTTTTGAGGTAACTTTGGATGACGGCATTTACCAAAGACAGGTTTTCCTGAACCGCCCCAATATAGGGCTGCATATTCCACCCGGGGTATGGGCTTCGGAAGTTAACTTTTCGTCTGGCGCAATTTGTCTAGTATTGGCATCTCATTCCTATAATGAAAGTGATTATCTAAGAGATTACCAGGAATTTTTAAAATTTAGAAAAAATGAAATTTAATAATAGAAACGTTTTCATCAGCGATAAAGCTGTAATTGGGGAAAATGTAAAAATTGGCGACAATACTTGTATTTACGATCATGTTGTAATAGAAGATAATTGTATTATAGGAAATGACTGTATTATCGGTGAGCCTGGCAATAATTATTATTTTAAAGATACTTATGTTAATCCGAAGACAGTAATTGGAAAAAATTCGCTAATACGAAGTCACTGTATCATTTATGCAGGATCCGAATTCGGAGAAGGTTTTTCTACAGGGCATAGAGTGACCATTAGGGAAAATTCAGTATTTGGAAAATTTTGCCGGTTGGGTACATTAAGCGACATTCAGGGTTATGTGACATTTGGTGATTATTGCTGGTTGCACAGTAATGTTCACATAGGCCAACAATCAACTATCGGAAATTTTGTATTTATATACCCTTATGTAGTGTTTACTAATGATCCACATCCTCCTTCCAACATATGTGTAGGTCCCACTATTGGTGATTTTTCACAAGTAGCGGTAGGAACAGTTGTTTTACCAGGAGTAAAAATTGGCAAGCATTGTCTCATAGGAGCACAGTCTCTTGTGGGAAAGGATGTGGATGATTATCAATTAGTAGCCGGTAACCCCGGGAAACTAATTAAGGATGTAAGAGATTTAAAATCACGGGAGACTGGATTATCACATTACCCGTGGCCATACAACTTCGAAAGAGGTATGCCGTGGGAAAATATAGGTTTTGATAAATGGAAAATAGCAAACGGATACGAAAATGATTAAATTCTTAGACCTCCAGAAAATCAATCTTGCCCATCAGCAGGAAATTGAAGAAAAACTCGTACAGACCTTCCGTTCAGGATGGTATCTTCTGGGCAAGGAAGTAAAAACTTTTGAAGAACATCTTGCTTCCTATATCGGAGCTAAGCACGCCATTGGTGTGGCCAACGGGCTGGATGCGTTGCGGCTCATTTTACGGGCTTATATTGAAATGGGGGTGATGCAGAAAGGGGATGAAATCATCGTTCCGGCCAACACGTATATCGCTTCTGTACTCGCTATTTCGGATAACGGCCTTGTTCCTGTTCTCGTAGAACCCGATATCAACACGTATAATATTGATCTTTCAAAAATTGAAGAAAAAATAACTTCCCGTACGAAAGGAGTGATGATTGTGCATCTGTACGGAAGGGTTGTCTTTTCAGAAGACCTGAGGGCACTGGCTCAAAAACATCAGCTGAAAATTATAGAAGACAACGCGCAGGCCATCGGTGCGGAATGGAATGGCGTGAAAACCGGAAATTTGGGCGACGCAGCCGGTTTCAGTTTTTATCCCGGGAAAAACCTTGGGGCTTTAGGCGACGCCGGAGCAGTAACCACCAATGATGAGGAACTTGCAAAAACCATACGTGCGCTGGCGAATTACGGTTCCAATCAAAAATATGTCAATATCTATCAGGGACTGAATTCCAGATTGGATGAAATACAGGCGGCAGTTTTAGATGTAAAACTGAAATATATTGATGCCGAGAATCAAAGAAGAAGAGAAATCGCCCATCGTTATTTGGCAGAAATAAACAATCCGAAATTCATCCTTCCTGAAAATCCTGCCGATGAAAATGAGCATGTTTGGCATTTATTTGTCATCAGAACTTCAGAGCGTGAAAATCTTCAGAATTACCTGACAGAAAATGGCGTACAAACCTTGATTCATTATCCAATTCCTCCTCATAAACAAAAGGCTTACGAAGATTATAATCACCTTAGTTTCACGATAACAGAATCTATCCACGATGAAGTTTTAAGCCTGCCAATGAGTCCGGTAATGAATGAGGATGAAGTAAATAGAGTTATTGAAGTTGTAAATAAGCATTAGATAAATATTACTTGTCCACGCATCAATAAGTTTTTATTATCATACAATTTAAGATGTCTAACAATTCTGAAAATAGTTATAAAAACACTCTAAAAGCAACATCTATATTTGGTGGTGTACAGGTATTTATTATAATAATACAGATTTTAAAATCTAAAGCAGTTGCTGTACTAATTGGTCCTACAGGGATGGGGATTTTAGGATTAATTACTCAGACAATTGCGCTGCTATCTGCAGCTACCAATTTTGGACTTGAAACATCAGCAGTAAAAAATATATCAATGGCTGATTCTTCAGAAGATAAGACGCATTTAGCGAAAACAGTTTCAGTATTTCAAAAGCTTGTTTTTTTTACAGGAACAATTGGTTTTTTATTATGTATTGTTTTTTCTCCACTTTTGAGTGAAATTGTATTTGATAATAGATTATATACAAGTGCATTTATAGTGGTTTCTATCTCATTGTTATTTATGCAGCTTACCGCTGGGCAAAATGCAGTCTTACAGGGTCTGCGTAAAATTAAACTGTTAGCTAAAGCTAATATTTTTAGTGCCCTTGTGGGTTTGCTAGTTGCAGTACCTATTTATTATTGTTATGGTACTAAAGGGATTCCTGCATCTATTACTATCTCTTCACTAGCGGTATTTATTATTACTTATTTCTTTGCAAGAGATATTCCTCTGCCTAAAATATCTTTTGATAGATCTGTTTTTAAAACAGAAGGTGTAAGCATGCTGAAAATGGGATTCCTGTTAAGTATGACCAGTCTCATTACGATAGGGTCTTCATTCTTAGTTAGGATTTTTATTACGAAAACAGGAAGTATTGAAGATGTAGGTTTTTATAATGCAGGTTTTGCGATTATTGAAAGTTATGTAGGAATTATTTTTACGGCAATGGCAAAAGATTATTATCCGAAATTGTCTATGGTTTCAAATGATATAGAAATGAGAAACAGAGAAATTAATGAGCAAACAGAAATTGCTCTTTTGCTATTAATGCCAATTCTTACAGTTTTTATACTTGTCTTGAAATATATCGTTATAATATTATATACTCGTGAATTTGTTGTAACCGTTGAGATGATAGAATTTGCCACCTTAGGGATGTTTTTACGTGCGGTTTCATGGCCGATGGCTTACTTATTACTGGCAAAAGGCGATTCAAAAGTTTTTTTCTGGACAGAATTATTAACCACATTTTATATTATTTTATTTAATATTGTCGGTTATAAATTTTGGGGTTTAAAAGGTATTGGTGTTGCGTTTATTTTGATTTATTTTTTTTATTCAATACAGATATTCGTTACAATAAAAAAAATGTATGCATATAGAATGGATACATCCCTCATAAAGATATTTTTTATTGGTACTGTATTAATTATATTGCAGTTTATAAACGTTAATTATATAAGTTCAGAAGTTTTAAAGTACCTGCTTGGTACTATTATTTGTGGCGTATCAATTTTCATAACATATAAAAAACTAAATGATAAAATAGGTATTTTTGAATTTATAAAAAATAAGATAAGTAAATAATAAGGAAAAATTTTACAGTTTAAAAAGATTTTTTAATAGTTCTAAAAGCAATATGAAAATAGTTATACCTATATTTGGATTTGGACCTGCAGGGGGCAGTAGAGTTTTATCGCAACTTGCAAATCATTGGATAATGCAAAAACATGAGGTAATTTTTATTTGCTATAAAGGTAGTACGGCTCCATATTATCCAACAAATGCTGAAATATATTATTTTGATAATAATGGAAATTTAAGTACTAATAACGATACTTTATATAAACGTCCTATTTTTGGGATATTAAAATTAAGAAAAATACTGGAAAAGGTTTTGAATAATTTTGATTGTGATATAATTTTAGCAAACCATTCATTAACTGCTGATCCTGTTTCAAGAAGTATAAATAAGGCGAAAAAATTTTATTACATTCAAGCTTATGAACCAGATTTTTATCACGGATTAAGTATTAAGAATTTCATTTTGAAGCGAATTACTATAAATTCATATAATCTTCAAAATTTAAATTTAGTTGTAAATTCGGAAATGTACTTCAACTATAATGAAATCAAAGCAAAAAGATATGTGCCGCCAGGATTAGATTTGAAGATTTTTTCTCCTAATCTTAATGAAACTAAATCAGATAAAGTAATTTTGGGTACTATTGGTCGTAAAGAAAAACATAAAGGCACTTCATATATTATTGAGGCGTTTAAGATACTAAGAGAAAAATTTGGAAATAAGATAGAATTACACATTGCATTTGGCGATAAAATTTTTGAGAATATAGAAGGAATTAAAGTATTTCATCCTAATGGAGATCTGAATTTAGCAAAATTTTATAAAAGTTTAAATGTTTATATTTGTGCACAAACTATTCAGTTGCAAGCAATTCATTACCCAATAATAGAGTGTATGGCTTGTAAAGTTCCTGTTATTACAACAGGTTATTATCCATCAAATAAATTTAATTCTTTTTTGATACCTATTGAAAACGTAAATGCAATAATAGATAAAGCAGAAGTTTTCATGCATACCAATATTAATGAAATAAATAAAATCAAAGAAATTGCTTTTAATGATATTCTTGAATTTGATTGGTCAAATGTTTCTAAAAAAATGATAAATTACTTCAAAGAATAAAAACTAATGACAATATATTATATAATATTTTTAATTGCCTTTTTTCTTTGCTTTTTCGATTTTGTTCCATATAAATTGCTGAAGACTATTGTTTATTTTCTCTTTACGGGATCATTAATTTATTTTGTTGGAAACAGACCGGTGGGAGTAGATAATGATAGCCCAATGTATGAAAGAATGTTTTATGCTTTTTCAAAGGCAGATTATGATGAAATTATTGAGGGCGGTGCAGGATTTGTAGAACCAGGCTATACAATTCTCAATAAAATCTTATCAATCTTTGGAGGGGACTTTTCTACATTGTTAATTGTCATGGCTTTTTTAACTGGTTTTTTAAATTATTATTACTTTAAAAAAAAATCAGTTTATCCTTTTTTATCTATATTGATTTACCTCTCCTTTTTCTTTTTATATAGAGATTTTACACAAATTAGATATGCACTCTGTTGTACGCTTTCATTTTGGTGTGTAGGTTATTTTATTAACAAAGAATATGTGAAATCCATCATGCTTTTTGTTCTTGCTGTTTCTTTTCACAATAGCGCTTTTATATTATTACCTGTTTTGCCATTTATTAATTTAATAAAAAATAGGTATTTGTATATACTACTACCTATACCATGTTTTGTTCTAGGTTATCTAATTAATTTCTTTCCATTATTATTAAAGTTTGGTTTTACCAACGACCATATGAGTATATATTTGAAAGAAGATGGAAGTGGTGGTCTAGCTGTTTCACTAATTGGATATTTTTTATTAATTATATATATATTGATTGATTATATTTCTAAAGAAAAAGTGTCTGGAAATAAAGAAATGTTTTTCTACTTTAGAATGATTGGTATTTCTGTCGCATTAAATTTTCTTTTTATTCAGTCCGCAATCTTTCAGAGATTTACATTATTGCTTTTTCAATTTTCGGTATTATTAATACCTTATCTAGTCAATCAATCGCTTAGATTTTCTAGAAAAAAAGAGATCTTTTTTATTTTTTATTTCTTCTTAGCAATATTTTTTACTTGGTACGGAATGAGGATGATAGATGAAAAACTAATAAGACCATATTAATGTAATTATGATAGACGTACTTTTAGCAACTTATAATGGTGATAAATATATAGAAGCTCAGATATATTCTCTTTTAACTCAAACTTATAAAGATTGGAAACTTATTATCCATGATGATGGCTCTACGGATAAAACTCTTGAAATTATCAAACAATTTCAAGAGAGGGATAGTAGAATTACCCTAATAGAAGATGGGATAAAATGCGGTGGGGCTGGAACTAATTTTCTTCATATTCTTAAGCATTATTCCACAGCAGACTATATTATATTTTGTGATCAAGATGATATTTGGTGGGAAAATAAGTTAGCGGTAATGTTATCTTATTTCAATGATAATGATATTCCACAAGGTGTTTTTGCTGGAGGGTATTTGTATTCTAATAAAAAAGGAATCATGGGAGATATACCTTCACCAATATTAAGCAACTTTGAGGAAGCATTTTTTATTGCAGGTGGGCTGCAAGGATGCTCATTTATGTTTAATAAAAAAGTAGCAAACATAGCTAATCAATATAATGGCTATATGGTGATGCACGATTTTTTGATTACATTAATAGTTTTAACTTTTGGTAAATTAACGTATATAGATAATAAATTAATGCTATATAGACAGGAACACGAAGGAAAAACAACGAGAAATGTTGAAAAAAATCGTATTGCAGTACTGAAAAATAGATTTCCTGTAATTGATGATATGCATTATAAATCATTATTAGGGTTTGTAGAAAATTTTTATAATCAATTAACGCCTGACCAAAAGTATAATTATGCTCAATTTCAAAAAATATATAATTCAAAAAATATTTGGCATAGATTATATATAATTCTTAGAAACCGATTTACTTTGGATAAGAGTATATTGAAGCTGATGATTAAAATCATTTTAAGACCATTTATTTAAACATGATTACAATTTTTACACCTACATACAATAGAGCTCATCTTTTACATAACCTTTATAATAGTTTATGTATTCAGACCGAAAAAAACTTTGAATGGTTAATTATTGATGATGGTTCTTCTGATAATACGCAGGAGGTAGTCCAAAATTTTATTGATGAAAATAGGATAACTATTCGTTATCAAAAACAAGAAAACCAAGGTAAGCATATTGCTATTAATAATGGGGTAGCATTAGCTAGGTGTGAATTATTTTTCATTGTAGATAGTGATGATGTTTTACCAAATGATAGTTTAGAAAAAATCATAGAAAAGTATCAATTAATTAAAAATAATAAAGATATAGTTGGTATTGCAGGTAGGAGAGGATACATTACTGGGGGCTATATAGGAACAAATAAAAAATATTCTGATATTATAACAACTTCGCTGAATTTTAGGTTTAATCATAGGATAGAAGGAGATATGGCTGAAGTTTTCAGAACAGAAATCTTGCGAAAATTTCCTTTTCCTTTCTTTGAAGGGGAAAAATTTTGTCCTGAGGCTCTTATTTGGCAAAAAATAGATCAGTTTTATAAAATGCTTTGGTTTTCAGATATAATATATAGGGGCGAATATATAGAAGGAGGACTTTCAGCAAATATTTTTAAAGTGAGAAAAAATTCTCCGAAGGCTAGTTGTTTATATTATTCAGAATTGTCAAAATATAATATTTCATATTTTCAAAAAATAAAAGCGGTCGCTAACTATTGGAGGTTTTCAATATATGATGATATTCCATTTCGAGAAAAATTGAAAAAAGTTTCTATTGTTAAAACTATAATTTCTTTACCTTTGATTACTCTACTATTATCAAAAGATGGGTTAAGATTATGACAGAAAAAAAATATTTTACCATAATACTTATGTTTGTTTATTTTGCTTTAAATGCAAAAGAATATAATGTCTTAAATTATGGGGCAATCCCTAATGATAATAAGGATGATTGGAATGCGTTCCAGAATTGTATTAATGAAGCAATAAAAGAAAACGATAAGCCATATATTTATGTGCCAATAGGTAGTTATAATATTTCAAGAGAATTAACTTTTGATTTCCTAGATAAGGATGTCAATTTTATTGGAGAAATTAATAAAAAGAATATTGTACCTACTTTAAATTTTACATCATCAACAAATTTAATATGGGCAAAGGGATATTTATGTAACCCGTCTAAAGGTGTTTTTAGAATTAATAATTTGATTATTAGCAGCAATAACCTTCCTTATTCAGTTAATCATCCTAAGGCAAATAAAGACCAATGGAGTGCTGCATTAGCGATAGCAGATAAATCTGAGGCGTATATCAATAATATTACTATAAAAAACTTCTACGGCCAAGGAATATATATTAGTGCAACACAGCAAGTAGGAATAAACGAAAATAGTCGCTTTAAATATGTAGAAATTATAAATTCAAAAATATTTGATGTTTGGGGATACAATCCTAAAAAAGATGATTATGGAGATGGAATTTATTTAGCAAATATCTCTTCGGCAGTAATAAAGAATAATATTATTTTTAATAATACGGTAAAAACAAAACAATTGGGAAGATGTGGGATAGTAGTAGAATATATGTCAGAGAATGTTCAGATTATCTGTAATGAGGTGAAAGGCGGATATGATAGACCCATTCATTTTGAAAGTACATTTGGTGGACATACAGTTCAAGATAATTTTTTTAAAGGCTCTGATATGGGGCTGATTTTATCTGAAAGCATTAAAGATTTAAATAAACCAATACTTTTTAAAAATAATTATTTTACTAATGAAGGACTGGAAAAACAAAATAATCTTTCAAAAACATTCGCAAAAGGAAATTATGGAGACAGGGCTTTAGCATATATTGTTACAGATGGTGATAGCAATGAAATTAAAATTTTATTTGATTCAAATATTTTTTTTGTAGACTTTAATTCGCAATATGATTCTAATGCATTAATAAATAATAGATCTAAAAATGTCAAGTTTAAAAATAATAGTTTTAAAACTTCAAATTCAGATCAAACAATTTATATTTTTAATTATGGGAAATCAAACTTTTATAATAATATAATGCAAAAATCAGTAATTTTAAAATAAATGAAGGTTTTACATGTTATAAATTCTCTTTTTATAGGGGGAGCTGAAAGATTGCTTGTTGAGACTTTGCCTTTGCTACAAAAAAATACGAACAATAATGTAGATTTAGCTCTATTAAATGCAAGTTCAACATCTTTTTATGAAAAATTTAAAAGTGTTAATAAGGGGGAAATTTTTGAATTATCGAAATCGAATGAGTATAATCCACTAAATATATTACGCCTTATCCCCTTGATGAAGAAATATGACATCATTCACGTTCACTTATTTCCTTCCTTATATTGGGTTGCCATTGCTAAGATGATAAGTTTTTCTAGAGTGAAACTAGTTTTTACTGAACATAGTACTGGAAATCGGAGGCTTCAAAGCCCACTGTTTAGAATAATAGATAAATTCATCTATCGTGCTTATTCTAAAATTATCTGTATCTCACCCGAAGTAAAGAATCAAATCGGAAATTTATTAAAAATTCCAAACGATCGGCTTGTCGTTGTCAATAACGGAATAAATCTTCGTAAAATTAAAAGTATAAAAGCACACCAACGAGAGGATTTCGGATATTATTCCGAGGATTGTATTATTGTAATGGTTGCCGGATTCCGTATAGAAAAAGATCATGAAACTCTCATAGCTTCCTTGAAATATTTACCAGCAAAATATAAACTTTTGTTAGTAGGTGATGGATATAGGAGGGCAGAAATCGAAAACTGTATCCATAAACTTAATCTTAATAACAGAATTACATTACTTGGAATTCGCTCGGATGTTTATGCGCTACTGAAGATGAGCGACATTGCCGTGTTATCATCTCATTGGGAAGGGTTTGGTTTGGCTGCGGCAGAAGCGATGGCTGCAGAAATCCCTGTAATTGCAAGTAATGTTGATGGTTTAGCACAAGTAGTAGAGGGTGGAGGAATTTTATTCGAATATGGAAATGTTGAGGAATTAGCACAAAAAATAAAGTGGGTTGTAGAAGATGAAAATATTAAAGAAGAATATATTTATAGAGGTGGACAGAAAGTTTTAAGGTATGATATTCAGGAAATGGTAAATAAGACTGTTGAAATATACACAAGGCTATAAATATTCTTTATTATTTGATTTTATTACTTTTCTACTTTTTTCTGGTTTGGAATTGTTAGAACAGAAACTTCTATAAATAAAAAGATAGATTTTTTATTCCTATCAATCATTATTATCTTCTTTTGTGGATTACGTCCTTTGAATTTGGATAAGAATTTACAATTGTATCGTGATTTTTTCAACTCTTTTTGCAGTTTTATTAATATGATATATAACAATGGGAAGATTACAAATAAAAAAATATCTGTATTTTCACTTTCTGAATTTGGCAATGCAAAGAATACTATCAATTAATATAGATATCTTTCACAAAATAAGAAAAGAATTGCTTTCCTTATGTATTCGAAATTTAGTATTTTTAATAGAAAATTTACAATAAAATGAAACCTGATAAAATTCTTCATATAATAACAATTTCATTTGTTATCAATCATTTTTTTGGCAAACAGTTCAATTATTTGAAAAAAAAAACAGGTAACCAATATCATTTAGGTTGCACTCCCTCAGAAGAGTTTACTCAGTTAGCAGAAGATTTGGACTACATTCCTTTTTCTGTAGAAGTGACTCGAAATATAAGTCCTTTTAAAGACTTGAATGCTGTTATAAAAATTTACAATTATATTAAGAAAAATCAGATAGAAAAAGTTGTTGGTCATACTCCCAAAGGAGGATTGGTAGCTATGGTTGCTTCTTATTTTGCTGGTGTAAAAGAAAGAATATACTTCCGTCATGGTATTATTTACGAAACAAGCACTGGTTTTAAAAGAACTTTGTTGAAAATGATTGATCGTCTTTCTGGAACTTTGGCAACAAAGGTTGTTTGTGTGAGCAAGTCTGTGAAAGAAATCAGTATCCACGATCACTTAAATGCCCCAGAAAAAAATGTCATTCTTGGATTGGGTACCTGCAATGGGATCGATACTGAAGATAAATTTAACCCCGAAACACATTCTATAGAATATCAGCAAGTACTAAAAAAATCTATTGGCATTGGTGATGATGATTTTGTAGTAGGCTACGTCGGAAGATTGGTAAAAGATAAAGGAGTTAATGAACTTATAGGGGCTTGGAACATTTTGAAAAGGAATCATAATAACTTGAAATTACTTTTGGTAGGTCCCATTGAGGAGCGTGATGCTATAACTTTTGAAAGTAAGAAGCAAATCCAAACCGATCCAAACATTATAAATACAGGTTTTGTGCTAAACGCTTCTTCCTATTTTCCATTAATGGATGTTTTTGTGTTACCAACATATAGAGAGGGTTTTCCAACTGTTTCTTTAGAGGCTTCTTCTATGGAGATTCCTGTACTCATTACACGAGCCACTGGATGCGAAGAATCCATTATTGAAAATAAAACAGGTCTTTTTATTAAAAATTCAGCGGAGGATATTGCAGAAAAAATAGAAATCTACTTTAACAATCCACAGTTAAGAAATAGTCATGGCAAATTGGGCAGGAAATTCGTACGTGAAAATTTCGAACAAACTAAAATTTGGGATCAAATCCATACCAAATTAAAATATTGAAATAGTTATGAAAATCACTATCACGGGCGCATCCGGTTTTGTAGGTTCTAATCTTTCAAAATATTTGGAAGAAAAGGGAAATACCATAGATAAATTATCTTTAAGAAAGCCTGATTTTTCTTTGCAGAAAGATGCAAAAGCTGTGATTCATTTGGCAGGTAAAGCCCATGATACAGCGAATACTTCCGCTGATGATGAATATTTTGAAATCAATACTGAACTGACAAAGAAATTGTTTGATGATTTTTTGAATTCAGAAATAAAAGATTTTCTCTTTTTCAGCAGTGTAAAAGCCACCGCCGATACTTTGGAGGGTATTTTGGATGAAAACCATCCTTCCAGTCCGCAAACGCCATATGGAAGATCGAAATGGGAGGCAGAAAAATATCTGCTTTCAAAAAATCTGCCGTCCGGAAAACGCCTGTTCATCATTCGTCCTTGTATGATTCACGGTCCGGGCAACAAAGGAAATCTAAACCTGCTTTACAAAGTGGTAGAAAAAGGCATTCCTTGGCCGTTAGCCAGTTTTGAAAATAGAAGATCATTTTTAAGTATTGACAATTTGAATTACCTGGTTGATAAAATCATAAATTCAGATATCCCTTCCGGAATTTATAATTTTGCAGACGATAAAGCCATCTCTACCAACGAACTGGTATCCATTATTGCGAAAACTTCTGGCAAAAGGGAAAAATTATGGCACATTTCCGCGGGTTTAATTTCGGGTGTGGCAAAGCTGGGTGATAAAATAAAATTACCCCTCAATACAGAAAGATTAAAAAAATTAACTGAAAATTATGTGGTTTCCAACCAAAAAATCAAAACCGCTTTAAATATCGATTCTTTACCAATTAGCGCTGAAGAAGGAATGAAAAAGACGATTGAATCATTTAAAAGTAGTAAATAACAATCATTATTTAAACTTAATCCTCCAGTAAAACAATTCTTATCAAAATGAACATAAAATTTGCATATTTTTGCAAATAATCTGATAATAAACACCTATGATGTATTTCGCTGTTTTTCTCGTGCTTTTTGTCTTAGAATTGTTCTATTTCAAAATTGCCGACCGATTTAATATCATCGATAAGCCTAATCACCGCAGTGCGCATACAGAAATTACCCTTCGCGGTGGCGGAATTATCTTTGCGATTGCTTTTTTGTTTTTTATGGGATATGAATTTTTCTTTAAAGGATACCGTTTTTCTTTGGACAATTCTTTAGAACCAAATTTCTGGATTTTCGGTGCTGGTTTGTTAACCATCTGTATCATTAGTTTTATTGATGATATGATGGACTTATCAACCAAGATTCGATTGGTCTTTCATTTCATTTCGGTGACTTTGCTACTATTTTTTCTTAATGCATTTCAGTTACTCCCGTGGTGGGGAATTCCCGTTTGTTATGTCTTGATTATCGGTATTCTTAATGCTTATAATTTTATGGACGGAATCAATGGAATGTCTGGGATTTATAGTTTGGTGGTTTTAGGTTCGCTATTATATATAAATCAATATGTAATTCCCTTTGTAGAAGCAGACTTTATCATTTATCCAATACTTGCCTCAGTAGTTTTTCTGTTTTTTAATTTTAGAAAAAAAGCAAAATGCTTTCTGGGCGATATCGGAAGTATGGGAATTGCTTTTTGGGTGATTGCTTTAGTGGCTTTGCTAATTTTAAAAACGGGCGAGCTGAAGTGGATTCTTTTTCTAGCCGTTTATGGTGTAGAAACCATTTTAACCATCTTAGAGAGATTAAAGCTGAAAGAAAATATTTTCCATGCACACCGTCGACATTTATACCAACTTTTGGCTAATGATATGAAAGTATCTCATCTTCTTGTAAGTACAGCTTTCGCATTATTGCAATTGATTATCAATTTCGTAATAATTGTGAATAGTTGGTCAGATTGGATAAATTTTTCATTAATTTTGCTTCCGTTGGTGATTTTATACCTCTTGATTAAGATTAAAATAAAAGAACAAATAAGTAATAAATAATCGTTTTTATTTTAGCGAACGATTGCTATAACTTCAGTAAATGATTTGTGCATATGATCTTTTATCATAAGAAATATAATGAGAGAGAAAGATGAACATCATTTCTATATTTAAAACTAAGTCTGCCTTTTAATGGAACAAAAAGTAAAAATAGCAATTTTAGGTTATGGCCATATCGGTAGAAAGCATGCAGAGATGGTTTTTCAAAATCAAGACTATCAACTCGTTGCCCTCATCGATCCTAAATTTAAATCTGAGAATCTGGACCAGAATATTTCGGTAGACCATTTCACTTCATTGCAGGATTTTTTACAAAGTGATATTTCTGCAGATGTTATCGCCATTTGTACTCCAAATGGATTGCATTATGAACAGACCAAACTGATTGTTGAAAAGGGAATTCATGCGATCATTGAAAAACCGATCACACTCAATTCTGAAGAAGCTCAAGAATTGGAGCAGTTAGCGGCTAGAAATAAGGTGCATCTTTTTCCGGTGATGCAAAATAGATTTTCCCCACCCGCCCTATGGTTAAAGAGTTTAATGGAGTCTAAAGTTTTGGGTAAAATCTTTATGGTTCAAATTTCCTGTTTCTGGAATCGGAATGATCAATATTATACCAAAGAATCCTGGCGTGGAACAAAAGCGTTAGATGGAGGTACATTGTACACTCAGTTTTCTCACTATCTGGATATTATGTATTGGCTTTTCGGGGATATTACCAATATAAAATCAAAGTTTGCAGATTTTAATCATACTGAGCTTACTGAATTTGAAGACAGCGGTATTGTGACCTTCGATTTTAATTCGGGAGGAATGGGAAGTTTTACTTTTTCCACCGCTGTTTGGAACGAAAATTTAGAAAGTTCCCTGACCATTATCGCAGAAAATGGCTCCGTGAAAGTGGGAGGCCAATATATGAATCACGTAGAGAAATGTGTTATAAAAGATTATAATGCTCCCGAATTGCCGGAAACCAATCTCGCGAATGATTATGGCAGCTTCAAAGGTTCTGCCCAAAATCATCAACATCTTTATAAAAATGTGATTGACTTTTTAAAGGAAGGAAAGGAAATTCATACCACTACAGACGACAGTGTAAAAGTGCTTAAAATTATTGAGCGTATTTACGCCCAAAACAATTAATACTAATTTTAAATGAAAATAAAAGAAACGCCCCTAAAAGACTGCTACATCATAGAACCTACCATCTTTACAGATGACAGAGGTTACTTTTATGAGAAGTTCAACGAACAGAAATTTGAAGAACTGACAGGTATGAATGGGCATTTTGTTCAGGATAATATTTCGAAATCTTCTTATGGTGTTTTGCGTGGACTTCACTTACAAAAAGGGGAACATTCACAAGCGAAACTGGTTTCCTGCCTGGAAGGAAAGGTGTTTGACGTGGCGGTTGATTTACGAAAAGACTCGCCAACGTTCGGTCAATGGTTTGGTGTTGAACTATCAGCAGAAAATAAACTTCAGTTTTATGTACCCAGAGGCTTCGGACATGGCTTTTCTGTATTAACCGAAACAGCGGTGTTTGCCTACAAATGCGACAATTTTTATAATAAAGAATCAGAAGGAGGCGTTTTGTGGAACGACCCAGATTTAAATATCGACTGGCGTTTACCCGAAGAAGACATTCAACTTTCAGATAAAGATAAAATTCAAGCTACCTTTGCAGAAGGCAATTTTTAAATACACTTATGAAAAATATTATCATTACCGGTGGAGCCGGTTTTATAGGGTCGCATGTCGTGCGGGAATTTGTAAAAAATAACCCTGATTCAAAAATTATCAATCTTGATGCGTTGACCTACGCGGGAAATCTGGAGAATTTAAAAGATATTGAAAACGAACCAAACTACGTTTTCGAGAAAGCAGATATTACGAAGGTTGAAGAACTCAGAAAAGTTTTTGAAAAGTATAATCCAGACGCTATTGTGCATTTAGCAGCAGAAAGTCACGTGGATCGGAGTATTGAAGATCCAAGTGCTTTTATTAATACCAATGTGAACGGCACTGCCAATCTTTTGAATTTAGCCAGAGAATTCTGGACTTTAAACCCAGATCATCAACATGGCAATTTCCCAAATGAAACCAGAAAGAATTTATTCTATCACGTTTCTACCGATGAGGTGTACGGAACATTAGGTGAAACAGGTTTTTTTACGGAAGAAACTTCTTACGATCCGAAATCTCCTTATTCTGCCAGTAAAGCTGCTTCTGATCATTTGGTTAGAGCCTACGGAAATACCTATGGAATGCCATTTATCATTTCCAACTGTTCTAATAATTACGGTCCAAATCATTTCCCGGAGAAATTAATTCCATTGTGTATCTCTAATATTATCAATGAAAAACCGCTTCCAATTTATGGAGATGGAAAATACACCCGTGATTGGTTATATGTTATCGACCACGCGAAAGCGATTCATCAAATCTTTTTTGAGGCTAAAACTGGAGAAACTTATAACATCGGTGGTTTTAATGAATGGAAAAATATTGATTTGGTAAAAGAACTGATCAAACAAATGGATGAGAAATTAGGAAATCCGGCAGGTCACTCCGAAAAATTAATTACGTACGTAAAAGACCGACCAGGCCACGATTTAAGATACGCGATCGATGCGACTAAACTCAATAAAGAATTAGGTTGGAAGCCTTCGGTAACTTTTGAACAAGGTCTAAGCAAAACCATCGACTGGTTCCTGGAAAATAAAGAATGGTTAGAGCATGTAACCAGCGGAGATTATCAGAAATATTACAACAAACAATACAATTAGTAATTGAGTTCTTGTATCATTGAGTTTTTGAGTTTAGAAATGCAAAAATTTTAATTATGAGTTTTGTGAAGTTCCATAAAGATTTAATTGTTTACCAGAAAGCATTCTCTGCGGCAATGGAAATTTATGTAATTTCTAAAAAATTTCCATTAGAAGAAAGATATTCATTAACTGATCAGATAAGAAGATCCTCGCGTTCAGTTAACGCAAATATTACCGAAGCGTGGAGAAAGAGAAGATATGAAATATCATTTATCAGCAAACTTAATGATGCTGATGGAGAAGCAGCAGAGACCCAAAATTGGTTAGATTTTGCATTTGCCTGTGAATATATTGATGAGAAAACTTATCTTGATTTATATAACACATATGATGAAATTTTAGGAATGATTGTTTCGATGACCATCAATTCTAGCAAATGGACATTCACTCAGACAAAAGACCCGAACTCAAAGTAACTCAAAGTTACTCAAATACTTAATCACTCAAAAACACAACCACTTAAGATGAAAGGAATAATTTTAGCCGGCGGTTCCGGTACACGCCTTTATCCATTAACGATCGCCGTGAGCAAGCAGTTGATGCCGGTTTACGATAAACCGATGATTTATTATCCTCTTTCAACTTTACTGTTGGCGGGAATTAAAGACATTTTAATTATTACAACACCGCACGATCAGGAAGGATTTATAAAACTGTTGGGTGATGGTTCTGCGATTGGCTGTAATATTCAGTATAAAGTTCAACCCAGTCCGGATGGTTTAGCGCAAGCGTTCATTTTGGGAGAAGAATTTATTGGTGACGATTCAGTTGCTTTAGTTTTGGGAGATAATATTTTTTATGGAACGGGTTTGGCGCAATTATTAGAAAGTAAAACCAACGTAAAAGGAGGTTGTGTTTTTGCTTATCAGGTTTCAGATCCTGAACGATATGGCGTTGTAGAATTCGATGAGAATTTAAAAGCCATTTCTATTGAAGAAAAACCGGAAAAAGCCAAATCTAATTTTGCCGTTCCAGGTTTGTATTTCTATGATAATTCCGTAGTAGAATATGCTAAGAATTTGAAACCCTCGGTTAGAGGAGAACTTGAAATTACAGATATTAACAGAATTTACCTGGAAAAAGGTCAGTTGGAAGTTGGCCTCATGTCCCGCGGAACAGCCTGGCTGGATACGGGAACTTTCGATTCTCTGCATGAAGCCTCTGAGTTTGTAAAGGTATTGGAGAAAAGACAGGGATTCAAGATTTCCTGTATCGAAGAAATTGCCTATAAAAAAGGCTTCATCGATAAAGATCAACTCCTGAAATCTGCCGAGAAATATGGCAAAAGTGGGTACGGTGATTATCTGAAGAAGTTATTGTAATTATTTTTAAATAGGAAAGAGGAATAGCAATGTTCCTCTTTTTTTATGCTTAAAAAAATAATTTATTTCTTAAGATAATAGAACTTGTATTTATCGCAGGGAGTTAGGCTAAACACGATTTACTTTTTAAAAAAAATAGTTCTTAAAAAATAAAAAATAATCCGCAGTTCCCATTTTTTTTCTACTTTTACTTAATGGCTGAACTATTTATTATTGGAATTTGCGTGGTACTCTTGATTTCTTATCTTTTTGATATTACCACCAAGTTCACAAAAATCCCTTCTGTAATCTTACTTCTGGCGGTCGGCTGGCTTTTAAATCAGGTGGGAGGGCTTTTCAATATCATTGTTCCGAATCTTAATGTTATTTTACCTATTTTAGGAACAGTCGGTCTAATTCTTATTGTTTTGGAAGGCTCACTGGAATTGGAACTCAATCGTTCAACAAAAGAGGTCGTTAAGAAATCAGCCGTTATTGCCTTGGTTCCTTTGGTCATTATCGCCATCGGATTTTCTTTATTTCTTAATTATGAATGGGGAATTTCATTCAAACAAAGTCTTATCAATATTATTCCTTTCTGTATCATCAGCAGTTCTATCGCTATTCCCAGTGCCATCAATCTTTCCAAAGATAAGCGCCAGTTTATCACCTACGAAAGTAGTCTGTCTGATATTATCGGTGTGATCTTTTTTAATTTTGCTACGTTTGGGACGGCCATCACGCTCAGTGGCGTATTTCATTTTGCGGGTCAGTTTTTGTTAATGCTTCTTATTTCATTGGTTTCCTCCTTGGTTCTTGCATTTCTTTTGGCCAAAATTGATCATCATATTAAATATGGACCGATCATCATCTTAAATATTTTAATTTATCAGATTTCCAAAATATACCATCTTCCGGCCTTGATATTTATTCTCTTTTTCGGGTTGGTATTGGGAAATATAGATGAACTCCGACATTTGAAAATCCTTAGAAATGTTCGATTCACTAAATTAAATAGGGAAGTCAAGCATTTTAAAGATGTGGTGATCGAAGCCACCTTTATTGTAAGAACTTTATTTTTTATCGTTTTTGGTTTCGTTTTAAAAACAGAAGATATCATCAATCAGGATTCTTTAGTATGGTCAATCTCCATCGTTGTTGCGATATATATTTTGAGAGCCATTTTTCTGAAACTGGGTAAAATGGATTTACAACCGCTTTTTTACATCGCACCGCGTGGATTAATCACCGTTCTTCTTTTTTTAAGTATCACGCCACAGCAGAGATTCCCGTATCTCAATGAATCAGTTGTTATTCAGGTCATCCTTATCACCACTTTTATAATGATGATCGGGCTTTTATTTGAGAAAAAAGTAAAACCCGAGATGCTTCGGTTTCCAAATTTCCGAAAAGAGAAACCCTCCGAAGAATAATTTTTCCCGATAATATGCTTACCTTTGCGCCCAATAAATTTTATAATGCGCACAAAATCAGTAGGAAAAAAGAAAATCAATATCGTAACGTTAGGTTGTTCCAAGAATGTTTATGACTCCGAAGTCTTGATGGGTCAGCTTAAAGCAAACGGTAAAGAGGTCGTTCACGAAGATAAAGGCGACATTGTGGTCATCAACACGTGTGGTTTTATTGACAATGCAAAAGAGGAAAGCATCAATATGATTCTGGATTTTGTTGAGGCAAAAAATCGTGGCGAAGTAGAAAAAGTATTTGTTACGGGCTGTCTTTCTGAGAGATATAAACCGGATTTAATTCGTGAGATTCCCGATGTTGATCAATATTTCGGCACCCGCGATTTGCCCCTTTTATTAAAACAGTTAGGTGCAGATTACAAGCATGAACTGGTGGGGGAACGTATGACCACTACGCCCAGACATTATGCCTATTTAAAAATTTCTGAAGGTTGTGACCGACCGTGTTCATTTTGCGCCATTCCTTTAATGAGAGGAAAAAACATTTCCACTCCCATTGAAAACTTGGTGATTGAAGCAGAAAAACTTGCCAAGAAGGGAGTTAAAGAACTTATTCTCATTGCTCAGGATTTAACCTATTACGGATTAGATATTTATAAGAAAAGAGCCTTAGGAGATTTGCTTTTGCGTTTGGTAAAAGTAGAAGGAATTGAGTGGATCCGCTTACATTACGCTTTTCCCACAGGTTTTCCGGAAGATGTGTTAGAAATTATCAAAAATGAGCCAAAGGTTTGTAACTATATTGATATTCCTTTACAACACATTAATTCAGATTTACTGAAAGCCATGAAACGTGGGACGACGCACGAGAAAACCAATGCTTTGTTGGATAAATTCCGGGAGAAAGTTCCTAATATGGCGATTCGTACGACATTGATCGTAGGATTTCCGGGAGAAACAGAAGAGCGGTTTCAGGAAATGAAAGAATGGGTTCGGGAGCAAAGATTCGATCGTTTAGGCTGCTTTACGTATTCGCACGAAGAAAATACAACGGCTTTCGTTTTAGAAGACGATGTTCCACAGGAAGTGAAAGAAGCGCGTGTAGAAGAGATCATGGAATTACAGTCCCAAATTTCCTGGGAGAAAAATCAGGAGAAGATCGGGCAAACCTTCCGTTGTATTTTCGATAGAAAAGAAGGAAACTATTTTGTCGGCCGTACAGAATTTGATTCTCCGGATGTGGACAACACTGTTTTGGTTCCGGCAGAAAATACCTATTTATCAATTGGTGAATTTGCTGATATCAAAATTACATCAGCAGAAGAGTTTGATCTGTACGGTGAATTGGTTTAGAATTTAGCATTTTTTGACTGATTTTTTATCAGATTCACAAATTTTTTATCTATAAAAATACTTTTAGAATTTCTAAAAGTATTTTTAGTTTAATGTATTGATAGTGAATTTGTTACGGTTGTAAAATGGATGGTGTTATGTAGTGTTTAGTTAATAAAATTAACATTTAGCTCCTAATTTTAACACAATTTAAGAATCTTTGTCAGTTACCGCTATAAGCAAGGATGCGAGGTTTGTTAACAAAAAATTAACAATTCCTTAAGAGAGTTTAACCTATCAATTATTGGATTATTAGATAGTGGAATAAATTTGCAGAGTCAAAACCAATAAAAATAATTCAAAATGGTGAAAAGAGGAATACTCCTAATCATAATGATGATTTCAACACTCGGTATTTATTCATTTAACAACTATAATGCCGAAGATGCTAAAACAAGTTTTGCATCGTTCTACCACGATAAGTTTAACGGTAGAAAAACCGCAAGCGGAGAGATTTTCAGTAATTCAAAAATGACCGCTGCAAACAGAACCCTTCCATTCGGAACTAAAGTTAAAGTAACCAACCTGAGATCAGGAAAAAGTGTAATAGTAGAGATAAACGACAGAGGTCCTTTTCATTCTTCCAGAGCACTAGATCTTACAAAAGCTGCGTATAAAGCCATTGGCGATCCTAAAAAAGGAACAATGCCCGTAGAATATGTGATTGTCAATGATGACGAGATGTAGATCAGGATTTAAAACAAATCAAAGCCGATTCAATAGAGTCGGCTTTTTTGTGCAATCAATTCAGTCATTGAAAAGAGATTGATTTGGGCGACTTTTTCCGCCCTCCATTCCCGCTTTTTTGCTCCACTGCGTTTCGCAAAAAGAGCTCCATTCAGGTCGGGTCGCACGCGGTCTTCTTTTCAACCTTCGTCATTATAATCAGCTTCCTGTTCCTGTTCAATCACAATTCAATCTAAATCTAAAGCTTAACCTTAACCTTAACCTTAACCTTAACCTTAACCTCACGCTTAACCTTAATAACCTAACGAAGCTCGACCATGACCGGACAATGATCCGAATGCACCGCTTCTTTTAAAATCACCGCTCGCGCTAATCGATCCTTTAACGAATAAGAAACGAAATTATAATCCAGACGCCAGCCTTTATTTCTGGCGCGGGAATTCTGGCGGTAACTCCACCAGGAATAATGATCCGGCTGATCATTAAAAAAGCGAAAACTGTCAATCAGTTCACATTCCTCAATAAATTTCGTCATCCATTCTCTCTCCATCGGCAAAAACCCGGAGGTGTTCTTTAAGCCTTCCGGATTATGAATATCAATCGCGTGGTGGCAAATATTGAAATCACCGCATATTATAAGGTTCGGAACCGTTTTCTTTAGCTCTTTAATGTAGTTCAGAAAATCGTAGCAGAATTTCATCTTGAAATCCAGTCGCTCTATATTTGAAGCAGATGGAACGTACACCGAAATCACCGAGAAATCCTCAAAGTCTGCGCGGATAATTCTTCCTTCCGAATCGTAATGTTCGATACCGCATCCATATTCAATATGTTTCGGTTGAACTTTAGAAGCGATTCCAACGCCTGAATATCCTTTCTTCTGCGCAGAATGCCAGTAACTGAAATACCCGTTTTTTTCCAGGCTTTCGATATCGATTTGATCGTTGCCTGCTTTGCTTTCCTGAATGCAGATAACATCAGGATCCGCCACTTTTAACCACCCTAAAAAATCTTTGGTAAAAGCGGCTCGAATTCCGTTCACATTATAAGAAATGATTTTCATGAAATTAAAATTTTTGATAAATAAAGTAACCGAGAACAATTAAAGCCATGATGATCAGCAAGGGTTTCCATTTGCTCCAAAAGCTTTCTTGGACAAATAAAGCGCTTTTTTTTGAATCATTAATTGTGTCTTTTAAGTATTCTTTTTCATATTCCGCGATTTCAGGCAGTGGGCCAAAAGCTTTTTTTACTTTGGGCCAGTCGCGATCATCCGGGAATACGCGTTTTTCCTCCCCATTTCCTTCCCTTAAATTCAGGCCTACTTTTCCACCTTCATTTTTGTAACTAACATTTAGACTGTCGCCTTTAGGTTTGTGTCTAAAGATAAACTGATCTTCTCCATTTTGAATACTCTGGAGCAAACTCAACGTGTTGGCTAAATCCAGCTTCGTCCGTGTATCAAAGATTCGGATGGCATCAATTAACTTTTCCTGTTCCAACAGGTCCAAAATTTCTTGCTTATCGATTCCAAAATCTTCCAAAGCGGTTTTTACGTCTTGCATGAGTTCATTTTTTATAAAGCAGTTCAATTCGAAATACAATTTAAATTAAAAAATTGAATGTTCCGTAAAAACACAAAATTATAAGACTTGCTTTCATCGTATAAAACTCCGAAGTGATTCCAATAACGTACTCAAATTGTTAAAGTAAAATTTGAGTTGAATAATTATATATCTTTGTTTGGCGCTCAGGGCGGTTTAATAATGGTAAAAATCATACTTCTTTTCATGATATTTAATTTCGGAATAATTCCGCCATATTTTGCGACCCAGAAAGTCAACGAAAATCTATCACAAATGAGCATAAATAAAGAAGGTGTTTATGATGCTTATTTATGGACCTCTTTTTTTAATGAGAAAAGCAATGATTATTTGATAGCCTTGCTGGAGAAGTGGAATATCAAAAAGGTCTTTCTTTCCGTAAATTCTACAATGGATTTGTCAAAACTTAAATCTTTTCAAACCTTAGCTTCCGAAAAAGGAATACAGGTAGATTTCCTCGTTGGTGAAAATTCTTACGCGGAAGAAACGGATGGCTTTGTGCATCTGGAAAAAGTGATGTTGACGGGTAAAAATTTGGGTTTTAAAGGAATTCATCTGGATATCGAGCCACATACTTTCGATGATTATGAGGATCAAACAGCCAAATATTCCGAAATACAGGTGAATCTTTTTAGGGAAGCTAAAAAATGGTGCGACGCGCATGGAATGGATTTAAGCGTAAGTGTTCCCATGTATCTTCCTATAAAAGTGGCCCGGACGCTGGGCAGAAATAATATCACGACTCATATTATGGCCTATGGCAATTCGAGCCTCGACTTTAAATTAGAACAGACACAAAAAATGCGGAAAATCTTAAAGAAGAATGATCGCTGGGCCTTTGAGATTGAAGATTTTTCCGATTATGAAAGCTTAAAGGAAACCGAAAATGAATTAATTAAAAGAGGGATTACCGAATTTACTTACCATGATGTAGCGCAGATGGACGGTTTTAAAAAATAATAAAATATTTTTCTCCGTCTACAAATGGTCGACCCTTAATTTCATAACATAAAAAAGCGGAAAAAATCAAAGATTTTTTCCGCCTCAGAACCCAAAATTAAATAAACTATGAAAAAAACTATTTGGGTTCTAAAATGCTGATCGGAATAATACATTCCTCCAAAGAAATGCCACCATGCTGATAGGTTTCCTTATAATAATTTACAAAATGATTGTAATTTTTCGGGTAAGCTAAAAAGATATTATTCTTCGCGAAAATATATTTCGAACTAAGATTTCCTTTCGGTAAAAATAATTTCTCCGGATTAGAAATCGCCCATACATCATTGTTTTCGTAAGTTAAACTTCTTCCTGTTTTGTACCGAATGTTCGTTGATGTTTCTCGGTCTCCCACAACTTTACTCGGTTTTTTCACATAGATCGTTCCGTGATCTGTCGTAATTACCAATTTAAATCCGTTTTCTGCAGCCTGTTTAATGATCTTTAATAAAGATGAATTTTCAAACCAGGTGTACGTTAAAGATCGGAATGTTTTATCATCTCTGATCAGCTGATTAACAATGACATTGTCGGTCTTTGCATGAGAAAGAATATCGATGAAGTTATAGACTACTACCAATAGATCATTACTTTTGTGTTGATTAAAATCTTCTAAAACCTTACGTTCGAAATCGGCATTCAATATTTTCAGATATTTCATACTTTTTCCAGAAAGGCCCAGGCGTTTCATTTGATCTTCCAGAAACTCTCGTTCGTGTTCGTTTTTATTACCGTCTTCATTATCATTGATCCAATGCTGTGGAAATCTTTTTTCAATTTCTGAAGGCATCAAACCTGCAAAAAATGAATTACGTGCATATTGAGTGGCAGTCGGTAAAATACTGTAATAGTAATCTTCAGAAGTTTTATTATAAAACTTCGTGAACAAAGGCTCAATCACTTTCCACTGGTCGTATCGTAGATTATCAATCATCAATAAGAGCACTTTTTCCTTTTCAACTTCCGCCTTTATTTTGTCTTTAAATAAAGTGTGACTCATCATCGGTTTGTCGGCAGAAGTGAGCCAGTCTTCGTAATTGTTTTCTATGAATTTAGAAAACTGAATATTTGCTTCCTCTTTTTGTGACTGTAATAAATCTGAGAATTCATTATCAAAAACTTTATCAAATTTAATTTCCCAGTTCAGGATTTTCTTATAATATTCTGCCCATTCTTTATAAGTTTTCAGGTAAGAAAGTTCCATAGAAAGGTTTCGGAATTCCTGCTGATATTCTAAAATTGTTTTCTGCTCGACCAAAGTGTCTTCCTGTAGGTTTTTCTTCAAAGACAATAATATTTGATTGGGATTAACAGGTTTCAAGATGTAATCCGCAATCTGCGACCCGATCGCCTGCTCCATTATTAATTCCTCTTCATTTTTCGTCACCATTACAATCTTAATGGCCGAGTCGATGTTCTTAATCATCGGGATGGCTTCCAGACCAGAAATCCCCGGCATGTTTTCATCCAGCAAAGCCAGTTGAAAATTTTCTTTTTCTATCATTTCCAAGGCTTCGTTCACGTTATTCACGGGGGAAACTTCGTAACCTTTATTTTCTAAAAATACAATATGAGGCTTAAGTAAATCTACTTCATCATCAATCCAAATCAGTTTTGACATCCATTTATCGGTTTAGGGTTTTATAGAGCGCACTTAAATTTTACCGTTTTGTAGCGGTTGTTCTGCTCTTATAGTGATGTCAAAAATACAACGAAAAACTGCCAACTTTTCTTTAAAATGGAGTTAAAGTTCCGTTAAATTTAAATGGAATGAATAAACTTTCCTTCGCATCCTTAACCTGATATTAATGTCAACCTTAAAACAAAAACGTAAATTTGTACCATTCAAGTTTTGACGATGACCAACAAGTTTAAAATTATCAACGACCCCGTTCACGGATTTATCAATATTCCGCATGAAATTCTTTTTGATGTTATTGAACATCCCTATTTTCAAAGGTTACGGCGGATTTCACAAACCGGTTTGCTGAATTTAATTTTCCCGGGAGCGACACATACAAGATTCCATCATGCTTTAGGCGCAATGCATTTAATGTTTACTGCGTTGGAAACCTTAAAATTAAAAGGTGTAGCGATTTCTAAAGATGAAGAGAAGGCCGCCATGCTCGCAATTTTGCTGCACGATGTTGGACATGGCCCATTTTCTCATGCTTTAGAAAATATGTTAATGGATGATTGGCACCACGAAAAACTTTCATTGCTGCTGATGAATAAAATGAATGAGGAGTTTAATGGTGAATTGTCGGTTGCCATAGAAATGTTTCAGGGAAAATACCACCGAAAATTCTTTAATCAGTTAATTTCCTCTCAGCTTGATGTTGACCGTTTGGATTATTTAAAACGCGACAGTTTTTATACCGGCGTTGTAGAAGGGAATGTAAATACCCAGCGAATCATTTCGATGATGAACGTTGCAAAAGATGAATTGGTCATTGATGCAAAAGGAATCTATTCCATCGAAAATTTCCTTACCGCAAGAATGTTTATGTATTGGCAGGTCTACTTTCATAAAACCGCAGCAATTGCTGAATTTCTCTTGGTTAAAATTTTAGCACGTGCGAAATTCCTGGTTTCTACGGGGGAAATACTTCCTGCCTCCGAGAATCTGTCCTATTTTTTATATAGGAACGAATTCGAAAAAGCAACTCAGGAAGACATTAACCGATTTACGGAACTAGACGATAATGATATCATTCAGGCAATTAAATTTTGGGCAAAAAATGATGACATCATTCTTTCTTATTTTTGCAAATGTATCATTCAAAGAAAGTTCCCCAAAACAATCATTTCTTCAAAACCCGTTGATAACGAATTTATTAACGATAAGATACAGAAGACAGAAGAGAAATTCGGTAAGGGTAGTGGCGCAGAACTGGTCGATCAAATTTCCCGTGATCTGCTTCCTTACAACAGTGAAGAGCAGCCGATTTACCTTTTGCAGAAAAACGGGGATATCGTGTCGCTGGACCACTCTGAAAACCAGATCCTTTCCTCCTTCATCAATCAGTTGAATACCAAGTATATCTTATCTTTTCCACGGGAAATTTAAGAAGATTTTTCTCGGTTAAATGATTTGGCATATTTGGGAATTTGTTATCTTTGCAAGATATGGAGTTTACCGCATCGCAGATTGCAAATTTTATTAACGGACGAATTATAGGAGATGAGCAAGCCATCATCAATGGCGTGTCACCCATTGAAAGTGGGGAAGAAAATCACCTTTCATTCGTTGCTCAGGAACGGTTTGTCAATTATATTCAAGATTCAAAGTGTTCCGTGATTATTGTCTCAGAAAAGCTTTTAACCAAAGATAACTATCGTCCCACGATTATTGTGGTAGAAGATGCTTACCTTTCTTTTCAGGTTTTAATGAATCTCTACCAAGAGATGCAGGGCAGGAAATCTGGCATTGAAGAAGGCGCAGTATTTCATGAGTCGGCGACCGTTGGAGAAAATGTATATGTTGGAGCTTTTACCTGTGTTTCCGAAAAGGTAAAAATTGGTGATGGCTCTCAAATCTATCCTCAAGTTTTTATAGGTAAAAATGTGAAAATTGGTAAAAATTGTGTGCTGTATAGTGGCGTAAGAATTTACGATTACTGTATTATTGGCGACAATTGCATTATTCACTCCAATACGGTGATCGGTTCCGATGGTTTCGGATTTCAACCCACAAAAGATGGTTATCAAAAAATTCCTCAGTTAGGGAACGTGGTGCTTGAAGATCATGTAGAAATTGGATCTAACTGCAGTATTGACCGCGGAACAATTGGTTCAACTGTCATAGGTAAAGGTACCAAAATCGATAATTTAATCCAGATTGCCCATAACGTAAAAATTGGTCAGAACAACGTAATTGCCGCGCAGGCAGGAATTGCAGGTTCTACAGTAATTGGTGACTGGAATCAAATCGGTGGTCAAGTCGGCATCGTAGGTCATATTCAGATCGGAAATCAAGTCAAAATACAGGCACAGAGTGGTGTGAATTCCAGCACCAAAGACGGGGAAATTCTGTACGGTTCACCAGCGATCAACGCCGGAGAATACCGACGTAATTATGTGCATTTCCGAAATTTCAGCGATATTATAAAACGAATAAATAATCTTGAGATAAACTCAAAAGATAAAACTAATGAGTGATAAACAAAAAACACTAAAGGAAGAAATTTCTCTTTCGGGGATCGGTCTTCATACAGGTAGAGAGGTAACTCTGACCATGAAACCGGCCAAAGAAAATACGGGCTTCGTCTTTGTAAGAACCGATTTGGAGGGTAACCCACATATTGAGGCAGATGTTAATTATGTGACCACTACCGAAAGGGGCACTACTTTAGAAAAACTCGGTGTACGCATCCACACTTGTGAGCATTTACTTGCCGCCTTGGTTGGTTGTGATATTGATAATGCCATACTTGAAATGGACAGTGCAGAGCCGCCAATTTTAGACGGTTCTTCAAAATTCTTTGTAGAGGCAATCGAAAAAGCAGGTATCGAAGAGCAAAGTGCAGTTCGTGAATATTTGGTGATTAAAGAGGTGTTGTCTTATAGTGATCCCGTAACAGGTTCAGAAATAACCATCATTCCTTCAGAAACTTATGAAGTGACGACCATGGTCGATTTTGGAACTAAAGTTTTGGGGACTCAAAATGCTACTTTAAAAGATATTTCGGAATTTAAAGAAGAATTTTCCGCCGCGCGTACCTTCAGCTTCCTACATGAACTGGAAATGTTGTTAGATGCCGGTTTAATAAAAGGTGGCGATATGTCAAATGCCATCGTTTATGTTGATAAGGAATTAACGCCTGAAACCGCAGATAAACTGAAAAAAGCTTTTGGGAAAGATGAAGTTTCTATTCGCCCGAACGGAATTTTAGATAATCTTACTTTAAATTATCCCAATGAAGCGGCACGTCACAAACTGCTCGACGTTATCGGAGATTTAGCTTTGGTAGGCGTGAAAATAAAAGGTAAAATTATCGCCAATAAACCGGGCCATTTCATAAATACCCAATTTGCAAAGAAACTGAACAGACAGTGGAAACTGCAGAAGAAAAAAAACGTACCCGATATTGATATTTATAAGGAACCGGTTTATGACATCAACGGAATTATGCGTTTGATGCCACATCGTCCACCATTTTTATTGATTGATAAAATATTAGAACTCTCTGAAACCCATGTAGTCGGACTAAAAAATGTGACAATGAACGAACCGTTTTTTGTTGGACATTTTCCGAAAGAACCCGTGATGCCCGGTGTTTTACAGGTTGAAGCATTAGCACAAACCGGTGGAATTCTTGTGTTAGCAAGTGTTCCGGATCCGGAGAATTATTCTACTTACTTTATCAAAATGGATAAAGTGAAATTTAAGAAAAAAGTGGTGCCGGGTGATACCATGGTTTTCAAAATAGAACTTATTTCACCCATTAGAAGAGGAATCGTTCACATGCAGGGTTACGGCTATGTTGGCGACAGCGTTGTGGTCGAAGCAGAACTCATGGCACAAGTGGCAAAAAACAAAGCTGATTAAATGATTCATCAACTAGCTGCCGTAGACAAACGTGCGAAAATAGGAAAAAGCGTTACTGTAGAACCATTTACAACCATTGCCGGTGACGTAGAAATCGGCGAAGGAACCTGGATTGGTTCAAATGTGACGATTATGGATGGAGCCAGAATTGGTAACAATTGTCGAATTTTTCCCGGGACCGTTATTTCGGCTATCCCACAGGATTTGAAGTTTGACGGGGAAGTAACTCAAGTCATTATCGGTGACAGAACTACGCTTAGAGAGTGCGTCACGATTAATCGCGGAACTAAAGCCCTGGGTTTTACAAAGATTGGAAATGACTGTCTGATCATGGCAACTTCTCATGTTGCACATGACTGCGTTCTCGGGAATGGCGTTATTATCGCAAATGGATGCGGCATCGCGGGTCATGTAGAAATCGGCGATTTCGTAGTGATGGGTGGCCTTTCTGCTATTCAGCAATTCGGTAAAATCGGTAAACATGCCATGATTTCCGGAGGCTCTTTAATAAGGAAAGATGTTCCACCTTATGTAAAAGTAGGTCGGGATCCTATTTCTTATGCCGGAATTAATTCCGTAGGATTAAGACGCCGAGGATTTTCAAATGATAAAATTTTTGAAATTCAAAAAATCTACCGCGCTATTTTTCAGATGAAGATGAATGTTTCCCAAGCATCAAGTTATGTGGAAAAAGAAATGTTACCGACTGCAGAACGCGATGAAATTTTAGAATTCATCAAAAATTCGCCGAGCGGAATTGTCAAAGGTTACGGAACAGGAAGAGAATAATTAACAAAAACAATAACCGGTTAGACTTCTAACCTTCAAATTAATATAATTTTTAAATGGCTACAAGCAACGATATTAAAAAAGGAATGTGTATTGAATATAGCAATGATATTTTTAAAGTCATTGATTTTTTGCACGTTAAACCAGGTAAAGGTCCCGCTTTCGTTAGAACTAAAATGAAGTCGGTGACCAACGGTAAAGTATTGGACAATACTTTTTCTGCAGGTCACAAAATTGACGAGGTTAAAGTCACTACAAGAAAATTTCAATATTTATATGAAGATGATAACGGATATCACTTTATGAATAATGATGATTTTTCTCAAATTTATCTTGATAAAGAAATGATCGAAAACGCTCAGTTTATGAAAGCGGGCGAAGAAGTAACCATTATTTTGAAAGAAAGTGATGAATCTCCTTTATCCGCAGAAATTCCACCGACGGTTTACCTTGATGTGATCGAAGCTGATCCGGGCGTAAAAGGAAATACCGCGACCAACGCACTGAAAAACGCAATCGTTGAAACCGGAGCTCGCGTCATGGTGCCTTTGTTCATCGAAGCTGGTGACAAAATTAAAGTAAATACCGAAGACGGTTCTTACTTAGAAAGAGTAAAATAATTTAGCACCCTATATTGATGACTTTTACAAAACCGCAAACCCTCAAATCAATCTCAGAACTTATTGGCGCTAAAATGATTGGCGACGAAAATTTTCCTGTCTTGGGAACCAATGAAATTCATCGGGTTAAAAGTGGGGAAATTGTTTTTGTAAATCATCCAAAATATTACGATAAAGCTTTGAATTCGGCGGCCACGATTATTCTGATTGATAAAGAAGTTGATTGTCCACCGGGAAAAGCATTATTGGTTTCCGATGATCCTTTCCGCGATTTTAATAAAATCAATACGCACTTTACAAAGATTACCCATTTCGGCGAAACCCTTCACGAACTTGAAGTAGGGGAGCGAACGCAAATTCACTCTTCAGTAGTGATTGGTAACAATGTGAAAATCGGAAATGACTGTATTATTTATCCTAATGTAGTGATTGGAGATCGAACGGTCATTGGTGATAACGTCATCATTCAGTCCAACACGGTTTTAGGCGGCGATGCCTTTTATTACAGAAAATTAAATGGAAATTTCGACCGTTTAATTTCAGTGGGAAATGTCATCATTGAAAATAATGTGGAGATTGGAAACAACTGTACGATCGATCGTGGAGTTACAGATTCCACCATCATTGGTGAAGGGTCAGTTTTAGACAATCAAATTCAAATCGGTCATGATACCACTATCGGAAAGAAATGCTTGATCGCTTCCCTTACCGGGATTGCAGGATGTTGTATCATTGAAGATGAAGTAACCATCTGGGGACAGGTTGGGATGGCTTCCGGTGTTCGTGTTGAAAAAGGAACGGTGCTCTTAGGGAAAACCGGAGTCAATAAAGATTTAAAAACCGGAACATATTTCGGACAGCTCGCTGAAGAGTTTAAAGAGTATCTGAAAAAGCAAAGTAAACTTAGAAAACTTTAAACAGAAGATATTATTCTTTTAAAGTGGATCTAAATAAACGAGGATATAAAAAGAAGATTAGATTCAGGTTCTGCGGAAATTTGCAGAATCAGTAAAAATTTTCTTAATCGTCATAATTTGGAATAGAAAGATTATTATAAGTAATTTTACATTTCAGTCAATAGTTAAATAATAAATTTAAATTAATAAAAAATGTCAGTATTAGTAAACAAAGATTCTAAAGTAATCGTACAGGGTTTTACCGGAAATGAAGGAACATTCCACGCAGGTCAAATGATTGAATACGGAACAAACGTAGTAGGTGGAGTTACTCCAGGAAAAGGAGGTTCTGAGCATTTAGGAAAACCGGTATTTAATACGGTGGCTGATGCAGTAGAAAAAGCTGGAGCTAATGTGAGTATTATTTTCGTACCGCCGGCATTTGCTGCTGATGCGATTATGGAAGCTGCGGAGGCAGGAATTAAAGTAATCGTTTGTATTACTGAAGGTATTCCGGTAGAAGATATGGTGAAAGTGAAAGCATACCTTGCTGACAAAGATAGCAGATTGATCGGGCCAAACTGTCCGGGAATTATTACTTCTGATGAAGCGAAGATCGGTATTATGCCAGGTTTCGTTTTCAAAAAAGGAAAAGTAGGAATCGTTTCTAAATCAGGAACTTTAACTTACGAAGCGGCTGACCAAGTTGTTAAAGCAGGGTACGGAGTTTCTACCGCAATCGGAATTGGAGGTGATCCAATTATCGGAACTACTACAAAAGAAGCCTTAGAATTATTCATCAACGATCCGGAAACTGAAGCAGTAGTAATGATCGGTGAAATCGGTGGTAACTTAGAAGCTGAAGCAGCAAGATGGTACAAAGAAAGCGGTTCTAAAAAACCAGTTGTAGGTTTCATCGCAGGACAAACAGCTCCAAAAGGAAGAACAATGGGTCATGCAGGTGCAATCGTTGGTGGTGATGAAGATACCGCTCAGGCAAAAATGTCCATTATGAGAGAAAACGGAATCAACGTGGTAGATTCACCGGCTGAGATCGGAGCTACCGTTGCCAAAGTTTTGGGATAAGACACAAAAAAACAAATGATAATGAGAAAAATAATTTTAAGTTCAGCGCTTTTAGCGTCGGTGCTACTTTCAGCACAGATTGATTTTAGTAGCACAAGATTCGGAGCTACTGCCGGAGCAACTTATTCCCGCGTGAGCAATGCCCATAATCCTTCCGGAGCGAGAGTTTCTTTCTACGGCGGTGGTTTAGCAATGATTCCTGTGGACAATAATGATCAGTTTTATATTCAACCTCAAATTGAATATCTGGGAGCTGGTGAATCCGGTAAAGACAAAGATTTTAAAGGTCGAGATGGTTACGATGCAATCTACGCCAACAATTATCTGAGTGTTCCTGTTTACTTTAAAGGTTATTTTTCTGAAGCAGAATCGGAGTTTTTTGCCATGGCAGGACCAAGATTTAGTTTTTTGATCGATCAGAAAGTGACAGATGCGCCAACCAATAAACCGTTTTATGGTTTAGATGAGCTTCCCGAATATCCCGGAGTAAACGGTAAGGCGACTTCTTTCAATTTCGGTTTGGCTTTTGGCTTGGGATTCTCTTTCAAAAGACAGTTGGAGCTAACGGCGCGTTATGATCTTGGGGTAACAAACACCTACAAAAATCTAATGAACGAGCCGGGAACTGATGCAAACATCGCTAAAAAGAAATCTGAACAGATCTTAAGTTTAGGCTTAAGTTATATTTTTCAATAATCATTATTCATGATCATATAAATTCCATCAATTAATTTTGATGGAATTTTTTTTTGAAGTCGATTATATGTGGAGTATAAATAAGAATTCCTTTTGATGATTCAAAAGGAATTTCTATTAAATATATTAATCAACGATATATTGTCCACTATCAACTATCAACTGTCAATTCAGTCCTAACTTCTGATCCATTTCCACAATTCCTTCGCAGTCGCTTTATTACCGTACATAAGAATACCAACACGATAGACTTTCGCAGCGATAAAAATCATCAATAAAGTAGAGGCCAAAAGAATGACCATCGAAACCAGAATCTGCCACGCCGGTACGCCAAACGGAATCCTCGCGATCATGGCAACAGGCGACGTAAATGGGATCATCGATAACCAGAATCCAAGCGGACCTTCGGGATTATTCATAATGGTAAAGCTGCCGTACATTCCTACCATCAAGGGAATAATGGCGAATAAAGTAAATTGCTGTGTTTCTGTTTCGTTATCAACAGCAGAACCGATAGCCGCGTACATGGAGCTGTAGAAAACATACCCCAGCAAAAAGAAAACGATAAATACGCCAATAATTACCGGCACATTCATGTCTAATAAAATATGAGAAACCTGTGCCGCGATCTGTTTGAAATCAAATTTTTGCACCATTTCGGCGGATTCTGCACCACCCGGAATCTGGCTTTGCATCGCACTAAACCCAGTGTTTAAGAAGAGAGCGCCAATAACTGCCATCGTGATCCAAACCAAAAATTGGGTCAATGCAACAAAGGTAACGCCCAGGATTTTACCCATCATTAATTCAAATGGTTTAACCGAAGAAATGATAATTTCGACCACGCGGTTGTTTTTTTCCTCTAAAACACTACGCATTACACGAACCCCGTAAATAATGATGAACATGAAAACGGCGTACATTAAAACCATGGCTAAACCCGATTTCACACCGAAAGACAGATCGTTATCTGTCGATTTATTGTCGACGACATTCTGCGTATTCAGCTCAAAATTTTCGTCCAGATTTTTCATCTGATCTTCTGAAATTCCCAGTTTTTGAATTTTTTCTTTTCTGATAATTTTTGACAGATCAGAAGCAACCTTTGTTTTAGTGTCAAATCCTATTTTCTTGTTGATAAGTAATTTAGAATTTTTCTGCAGTTCATCGTAATTCTGATCTTTAAGTTCCGGAATAACCAGTAAACCTTCAATACCATCCATATCTTTTAAAGTCGCTTCCAGAGATTTTTCGTTCACTGCCGGCACAAAAACATATTTTACCTGGTTCGTACTTTTTAGATTTCCAACAAATAATCCGCTTTTGTCCACCACATTAAATGTGCTTGTGCTTTCATTGGCTTTAAACATAAAAGCAATTAAAGCCCCGAAAGCAATCATCATCAGTGGCGCCAGAAGCGTGAGAAGAACAAAAGATTTTTTCTTTACCTGCGTAAGATATTCTCTTTTTGTAATCAGGAATATATTTCTCATGAGTATTTTTTAATTGAATTTTTTTGGCGAATTAGGAAACTAATTCATTTTTTCCCTGTAGATTTCCACTGACGGCATTGATGAACACTTCATTCATACTTGGGATTTTTTCGTCAAATGAACGAATCTTTCCAACCTTCATTAATTGATTAATTAAAAGGTTTTGATCATTGTCATTTTTCAAATCGAAAGAAACCAATTGATTTTCGGTAGAATAATTATGGATCTCAAACTGATTTTTAAACTGCTCAAAATTTTCGGAGTTTACATCAGCTAAAGTCACGTTAAAAATGTTTTTCTTGAACTGTTCCCGCACATCAAACACTTTTCCGTCTAAAACTTTTTTGGCTTGGTTGATCAATGCCACGTAATCACACATTTCCTCTACACTTTCCATGCGGTGCGTAGAGAGAATTATGGTCGTTCCGTTCTTTTTTAAATTGAGGATCTGATCCTTAATCATATTGGCATTTACCGGATCGAAACCCGAAAAAGGTTCATCCAAAATCAACAGTTTCGGTTGATGCAAAACCGTAACGACAAACTGAATTTTCTGCGCCATTCCTTTCGAAAGTTCACTCAGTTTTTTCTTCCACCACTGATCGATTTCTAGTTGTTCAAACCAATATTTTGCCTGAATCAGCGCGTCATTTTTGGTCATTCCTTTCAGCTCTCCGAAATAAAGAAGCTGGTCGCCAACCGTCATGTTTTTATACAACCCACGTTCTTCCGGCATATAACCGATTTGTCGGATATGTTCAGGATTCAGTTTTTGATTATTAATAAAAACATTGCCGGAATCGGCCTGCGTAATCTGGTTAATGATTCGGATAAAGGTCGTTTTTCCTGCACCATTCGGGCCCAATAGTCCATAGATACTGGCTTCAGGAACATCAATAGAGAAATCCTCTAACGCCAGTTTTTTGCCTGCGTTATAAGTTTTAGTTACATTTTCTGCTTTCAGCATCGACATTGTTTTAAATGATTAGTCCTTTATTCACAGGAAAAGTTACGGAAATTAACATAAAATTTTAGGAGCCGGGAACCTGCTTTCACTACTCGCTTTTTTACAGATTTTGGCCGCCTCCAAATGCCTCCGAAAAATCTGTAAAAAGAGCTCAAACATGCCGTTCAATCAGGGCTATAAAACCAGGTAACCATGGAATAATTGGATTAAATAAAACAAGCAGCTTCTATTCAAACACTCAAAAATTCAATCAATCCAGACGATCGGAAAAAACCAACTTACAAACTTGGATCTTTTTACTTTTTACTTGATTCTTCTTTATCAGTTAACAAACTCGAAATCTTTATAAAAGGCATCTGCTTCAGCAATAACCCCATCCATTTCCTCTAGGGTGAAAACCTCCAGGAACTTCCGGCGGAAATCTTTAAAATGAGGAATGCCACGGAAATAATTGCTGTAATGCTGGCGCATTTCGATAAGTCCCAAACGCTCACCTTTCCAGTCTTTACTCCATTCAGCGTGTTGTCTTACCGCTTCCAGTCTTTGAGTAATGGTTGGTTCAGGTAAAATTTCTCCGGTTTTAAAGAAATGTTTCACTTCATTGAAAATCCAGGGATAACCAATGGCGCCGCGACCGATCATAATACCGTCGCAGTCGAATTTGTTTTTATATTCCCAGGCTTTTTGAGCCGAATCAATATCACCATTTCCGAAAATCGGAATTTCGATATTTGGATTGTTTTTTACGGCGTGAATATAATTCCAGTCTGCTTCTCCTTTATACATTTGGGCACGTGTTCGGGCGTGAATCGTTAAAGCTTTTACCCCAACTTCCTGTAAGCGTTCTGCAACCTCCATAATGTTGATACTCTCTGTATCCCAACCCAGACGGGTTTTCACGGTTACCGGTAAATGAGTAGAATTTACGACTGCTTTGGTTAAACGAATCATTAAATCAACATCTTTTAAAACGCCGGCTCCGGCACCTTTACACACCACTTTTTTTACAGGACAACCGAAATTAATATCAACAATATCGGGATTTACGGCTTCTACAATTTTTGCAGAAAGTGACATTGCTTCTTCATCGCCGCCGAAAATCTGAATTCCCACCGGTCTTTCGTAATCGAAAATATCGAGTTTCTTCATGCTTTTCATGGCATCACGAATCAATCCTTCAGAGGAAATGAACTCTGAATACATCATGTCTGCACCGTGCATTTTACACAGTTTTCGAAATGGCGGATCCGAAACATCTTCCATAGGTGCAAGCAACAATGGAAATTCTGGGAGCTCAATATTACCGATCTTTATCATGGTGCAAAGATATTAATTATGAAAGGAAAAATAGGAGACGAAGCATAAAAAGAAAATAGACTTCGCTTGAAGTCTATTTTTTATAAATCCCGTCATTTAATCAAAATCATGATGGGTGTCGTCTTTTGAATTTCTGTAGACGAACCACATTCCGATGGTTAAACCAATTACACCAGCTACAGCAGTCATTAAAGCTCTTTCCAATTTGTCGGGTTGCGTGTTGCCAATATAGTTGAAAAGAAATAAAATGATGAAAGTAATGGCTGCGATTACCGCGTATTTTGTGCTTTTTATATTCATGATTATAATTTATAGCCGATCATTATTCCGCCCCGATAGGGAATCCATTCGCCACTTCTGTTCCTTTTACGTGAAGCATCATCATATCGAATTCCCAATTCTTTGTGATATCCTTTGTAAAATCCCTGGGAGGTTCCCCCGCCTAAATATAAATCCATATTCCAGCGGTCATTTAACTGAAATTGATAACCTACAGTTGCGCCTAACATAAAAGAAAAGCCGTCTTGGTAGAGATCCGATTTAATATAAATTGGCGATTCGGATGTATACTGATAAGGCTCGTCACTCCAGTAATTCCATTTTTGCGCGATGTATCGGGCTCCAGAAATATTAGCGCCTACATACCAATGTTTAAATGCCTCTTTGAAATAATATCGTGCGTCGAAACCAAGCATGTAGATCTGCATGTATTTTCCTGCAAACGATTTCCAGGGAGAGATAAATAAATCACCTTGCAGAGTGATTTTATCTTTTAGCTGATATTCTACACCCGCATTTAAGATGCCGATGGGCAGAAAAAGCGCATTGGCTTTGACATATATTTTTTTAGCCGAAACAGAATCTTGGCTTTGGGCACTGTGCAAAACTGAAAATAGAATGGCAAATGCAAAGATGAGTTTTTTCAAAATTGAGAACTTATTTTAAAGATTGTAGCAATTGTTCGGCAGCAGAAGAATCTTTTCCATTCTGAATGGCAAGATTTTTAGACATTTCTGCGTACATTTTAGCGTTGGATTTATTACCCGTTTTTGCATAAATTTTTGCAAGAATATAGGTGTTTTCGGAACTTTCAGATTTCATAACTGCTTTTTCGGCCCATTCTTCAGCTTTTTTAAGTGATGTTTTGGTATCAACATGCTCACTGAACAGCCAGGCAGCTTTTAGTAATTCTTCGGTATCGAAATTGTCTGCATCCTTATAATAAGCCAAGGCCGCTTTTTCATATTCTTTAAAATTACGAACGTTCGGATAATAAATTACTTTCATCCTATTGAGGGCAATCTCTGCTTCCGTTTTACCCACGAGAGGAATTGCATTTTTGAAGAAATAATCATCATTAATAACACCGGTGTTTTGATCCAGTGAATTTTCCATGACTTTCGAAATCTTGATATTTACGTCGAACTGCTTGTAAATATCTTCGGACATTATTTTAGTAATTGCGTCTTTTCGATCTTTAAAGATTTGATAATTAGGATCACTCGTTGATTTTAAGAAATATAACAACATTCCAATATCATCTCTCGTTAATTCATCTTCATTTTTAACCTTAAAATATCGTTCCGAAGCTTTTTTAGCCAGCTCATAATCGCTTTGTGCATATAGCTTCATCATATTCAGCAAAAAGTTGGGATCACTTTCTCCCTGCTCAAAAAGTTCTTTGGAGGAGTTGTTTGCAAATTTAGGATTGTTGGCTTCCTTCGCGATGGCAAGAAAATCCTGCTCGCCCATATAACCAAAATTCTGCATCACCAATTCGCCATCGCCATTTATGAAAAGAAAAGAAGGGTAGGAGCGAACGCCATATTTTAACGCAATATCACGGCCTTCCCCTTTTTCCATATCAAACCTGGCATTGATAAAATTCGCGTTGTAATATTCTTTAACGGCCGGAAGTGTGAAAATGTTTTTCTCCATTAATTTACATGGACCGCACCAGGAGGCATAAGCATCCATAAAGACCAATTTTTTTTCCTTTTTTGCTTTCGCCAAAATTTCTTTGAAACTGGTGTCCTGGAAATTTATCGTCTCTTGAGAAAATGAGGCTAAATAAATCAATAGGAAGAGTAGGGTAAGTGTTCTTTTCATTTTAAATAAAATTCGTTGCGAAGATAATTATAAAATAATAACCGTATTGCGATAGTGGAGTACAGAAAAAGCGCTTCTTCGCAAATCTGAAAATTAATTTTCGCCTCTGCTACCATCATCACAATGATTGTTTCTTTCTAATTATTAAAGAATCACTCTTCTTTTTATTCCGGTTTATATCCGTCTTTTAAGGTTACCGTTCTATTAAAAACTATTTTATCTGCAGTGGAATCACGGTCTTTAGTGAAGTATCCAATTCTTTGAAACTGGTATGGATGTCCGATTTCTGCATGCGCTAAACTCGGTTCGGCGAATCCCTGAACGATTTTTAAACTGTCAGGATTTAGGAATTCCATAAAGTCTGTTTCTTTTTCTGCATCGGGTTGTGGTGTCGTAAACAATCGGTCGTATACTCTAACTTCTATTGGCAGGGCATGTTTCGCAGAGACCCAATGCAATGTTCCTTTTACTTTTCTTAAACTTTCTTCAGTACCACTTCCAGATTTGCTTTTTTCATCATACGTTGCATAAATGGTTGTGATTTCTCCATTTTCATCCTTATCTACACTCTCCGCTTTAATGATGTATGCAGACTTCAAACGAACTTCGCCACCAAGTTTCAGACGGAAAAATTTCTTGTTCCCTTCTTCTTTAAAATCTTCTCTTTCAATATACAATTCTCTGGAAAACGGAACTTTTCTCGTGCCGGCATCTTCCTGCTCAGGGTTGTTTTCGGTTTCTAACCATTCTTCCTGATCTTCAGGATAATTTGTAATCACCAACTTCACAGGATCAACAATCGCCATAACGCGTGTTGAGATTTTATTTAAATCTTCTCTAACGAAAAATTCGAGGAGTTGAATATCAATTAAATTTTCTCTTTTTGCAACGCCAACCCTTTCAATGAAATTTTTAATGGAAGTCGGAGTGAAACCTAATCTTCGCATTCCGGAAATGGTTGGCATTCTTGGATCGTCCCAGCCTGTTACTGCATTTTCAGCAACGAGTCTTTGTAATTTTCTTTTAGAAGTTATCATGTAAGAAACATTCATTCGTGCAAATTCACGTTGTTTGTTTCGGGTCTTTGACTCGTCGTATACCTGATCCAGATACCAATCGTATAAAGGGCGGTGATTTTCAAATTCTAATGAACACAGAGAATGAGAAATCTGCTCGATATAATCAGATTCACCGTGTGCCCAATCATACATTGGATAAATTTTCCATTTATCTCCGGTTCTATGATGAGGTCTTTTTAAAATACGATACATCACGGGATCACGCATATTCATATTCGGAGAAGTCATATCGATTTTTGCCCGAAGAGACATGGCACCTTCTTCAAATTCGCCATTTTTCATTTTTTCGAAAAGTTCTAAACTTTCCTCCACAGGGCGGTTTCTAAAGGGAGATTCAATTCCGTCTTCAAAAGGATTTTTTCTTTGCTCTGTAATTATTTCTGAAGGTTGCTCGTCCACATACGCTTTTCCGTCCTTGATCATTTGCACAGCCCAATCATATAATTGGTCGAAGTAATCGGAAGCATATAATTCCTTATCATATTTAAATCCAAGCCAGTCAATATCAGCTTTAATAGAATCTACAAATTCCTGCTCTTCTTTTTCCGGATTGGTATCATCAAAACGCAAATTTACAGGAGCTCCGTATTTTTCCCCCAAACCGAAATTAATGCAAATAGCTTTGGTATGTCCCACATGCAGGTAGCCGTTTGGTTCTGGTGGAAATCTGAAACGTAATTTTTCTCTGGATAAACCGTTGGCTAAATCTTCTTCTATAATTTGCTCAATAAAATTGAGAGGTTTTTTATCTTCTTCCATAGGATTGTTCATTTGGCAAATTTAGTTAAAAGTGAGGAAAAGAAAAACTTCGGCGTATCATATTTACAAACTATGATCTCGTGAAGTTAAAGTGATTACTTAGCACGAAATTTACTGAGCAAAAATCATTTTTAAAGTGGTTTAACACTGATGAATAAAAGTTCTGTTATGTGTCAAAAAAAACATAATTTTGCAAACTCTAATTAAAAAACGTTAGAAGTTTTTGACTACTGAAATTCAAGGATTTAAATGACTTTGGCTTTTGCTGTATGTTCCTGAATTAAAAATAATGCATGGGAAGAACTCTATTTTTTTTATCTTCTTCAATTTTCAATAAGAAAAGTTTCAATCTGCTTTTTCTACTTTGCTTTTCACAAATCGCTGCTCAGATATTTGTGAAAGAGGGTACGCCTCTTACCGTAAAACCCGGTAGTTTTATTTCCTCAGATACCATTATTTATGAAAGTAAGTCTTCAATAGAAAATAATTCTTCGGTAAATGGCGGTGGAAAGATTTATGTGGCAAAAGGTGCGATAATTACAGATTTAAGTCATCAATTAAAAGCTGAATTGATCTGTGTAAATAGTACTAGATCAAGTCAAGGAGAGAAATTAAAACCTTTAAAAAAGATAACAAAAACTCAGATTTCTGCTGTTAAGCCTGTCAAAAAAGCAGAAATTGTGGTGAGAAATAAACCTTCTTTCTACCAATCAACAAACACTGAAGAATTTTATTCTAAAAGAGGGAGTGGTACTTTTGCAGTCTTTGCAGGTTCTGCTTTTACTCTTAAAAAAAATCAGAACGCTCAGGCGATCCTATTTAAAAAATCACTTGTCTATTTTTATTTACAAGAGAAGCAAAATAGTACTATAACGTCCTATCTTATTTTTTCTGCAGATGTGGTGGAGGGGATCAAAATGCGTGGTCCCCCAAAATCCTGGTTTTCTTAGTATTTTTTTTGAGTTCAAAAAACAACACAGATCAACGCTGTCTCCTGGAGACATATCTTAACAATTAATTAAAATTAAATGAAATTTTTATACAAACGACAATCTTTATCGTTTTCTAGAGTATTGTCAGTTATTATTTTTTTCCTTCTAAGCCAAAATAATCTACTGGCAGGACAATTTAAAAATCAATTTTTAACCGCGAATTTTTCGGAGCAAGTCTTTTCTACTCCGATACCTCCTACCGTGAATCCTGCTCCACCTGAAGTTTGTACGGAGAAGATTGAGGGTTTACCATTTAGTGCTTCCACAGCAACTACAACTACTGTTATTCAACCCGCCACAACATATGGTTTTATGTTCGATATTTATAAGCTGGATAATTCTTTTACCCTAACCATTAATGGAAAGCCTATCGCCAATAAAGAAATTGAGTTTCAATCGGCTGGAACTGACGGGGTGAATATTCGTTTTGCTGATGGATCAAAATATGAGGGAGGGGTGGGTACCATTTACTCGCTCACGGGAACACCTGCAGCGCCTTTATTAAGAGTTGTTATCAGTCCAACAGGAGTGGTGACCATGTTCGGAAGTAAAGTTTCAGGTGGACCACTATTTCCCTTGGAGCTTTTTAATGGTGCTAATTTTAATAACGTCACGTGGAATAAGACCATGCCTAATACTACAGTAATTTCTCAAAAACAGGTGGGACCTACAAATATTAGCGGTCAGGGTTTTGGACTTAATGAAATTCCATGTATCTGTTTTAATCCTGCAGATACAGCAACTCCCGGTCAAGACACTAAAGTGGGAATTACCTTATTTAACAGAGCCGGAAGTGAAAATACCGACAATTGGCCAATGACTAGAAAATCAGGACACCTCGCGCTGGAATCAAATACAAAAGGTTTTGTAGTGAGTAGAATTGCGAAAGCTGACTTAGGTAATATTACAGTACCACAAGAAGGAATGATGGTATTTGACACTACAGATAAATGTTTGAAGATTTATTCTGAAGGCGAATGGAGCTGTTTTTCAACACCAACGTGTCCTTAATTTTGCAAAAAACACCATTTAATTGAAATGGTTCATTCATATTTTAAAAAGAAACAAATGAAAAATATATTTTCAATATTAGTATTAATGATTTCCTGCATGACTTTTTCTCAGGTCATTATAGGGAACCAGACCGGAAGTGCAACTGATAAGACCTCGGTGTTGCTGGAGTTTGCTGCGGGACAAAACAAAGGAATTATTCTTCCTTATGTAAGAACACTTCCCACCGGAGCCACGTTGGCCGAAGGTACAATTCTTCTTGATGCCACGGATTCAAACGCCGCGAAGGTAAAATATTATAAAGGGTCTTCAACTTGGATGGATCTAAGTAGTGGAAACGGCGCCAACGTATCTTCGGCAATGCAGATTCAACCGGCGGCTGCTTCTGAGAACAGTTCCTCGAAAGTGATTATAGGTTCTACAACTTCGAATGTTGATGGAGTCTTAGTTTTGGAATCAACGCAAAAAGCAATGGTCTTGCCCATGGTTTTAAGTACCGCGGACATTCCTAATCCTTCACCCGGAATGATGGTCTACATCAACAAGCCTGGCGCTAAAAGATTAGCGGTGTTCAATGGAGCGGTCTGGACCTACTGGCAAAAATAAAATAGATCGATGAGAGATTAAAACTCAAATGAGTTTGTAATTTTACAAAAAGTTGCAGCATCAGGTATATTCAAGTCTGAAGCTGCAACTTTTTTTTGTTTTAAGTTTTTTTGAAAATATCGGTTCTAATAGATTATTTATACTTATTAATTTCAATTAATAAAAAGTACTGATGTTCAATAAGATATCGATAAAATTATATAACTTTATTTCCAATTGAAATCTCTTTTAATATTAATGGTCTTTTAAAAATGAAAAATCATGGCGGTATTTATTTTAAGCAACAGACAAATCCTTTTTGAAGAAAGTAAAGAATCCTTTTCCAATGAAGAAGTTTCAGTACCGAACTTTCGCATTGCAAAATGTAATTTCGAAGGTTGGAAAGAGCCGACCAAGGAGGAATCAAAGAAAAAAAATTATAAGGGAAGAAATATTTTAGATTACAAAATACTTTCGGAACCTGAAAAATCCGGCTATCAAGAAGTGCTGGAAGTTTTAAAGAAAGAAAAAAAATTTGGTGATTCAAAACTCACTAGCGCAAATCTCGGCGGTACGCAGCGAATGTTTTATGATCTGTATAAAGAAATGTCGGCTACGAAAGAAAGAAATGATGTTCTTATCTTTATTCACGGTTATGCGTATACTTTCGATCAAGAGTTACAGGCCATCATCGAGCTGAAAAAATTATATATTGACAATGTAAAATCTCCGGTTAATCATATTTTATTTATCAGCTGGCCCGCCTCCAGTTCTATTTTTCCGCTCACTTACTTTGATGATAAGGCAGCCAGTATTAATTCGGGTAATTCTCTACTTCGCCTTTTTTATTTCTACACCCAGTTTCTCAAAGATATTTTTTCTGATAAACAATTGACACCTTGTCTTCAGCGGGTGCATATTATGGCGCACAGTCTGGGGAATCGTCTTTTACAAAGTATGCTTTACAGTTTAAAAACTGATAATATTCTGCGCGTAATTGATCAGGTAGTGTTGCTCAGTGCTGATGTCAGTTTTAAAGTTTTTGAGAATTCGGAAGAATCTTTCGTTAAGCTTCCACTTCTGGCAAATCGCATCAGTATTTACATTAATCGTAAAGATGCCGTGTTGGGTCTGTCCCAGTTTACAAAGAATATTTTAGCGCCACGACTAGGGAAAATGGGACCTACAGGGATTTCAGAAGGTGAAAAAGTAATCTCTGTGATTGACTGTACAGAAGTTAAAAATGATTTAAAACCAACTTTTAAATTTCAAGTCGGCAATCATTGGAATTACTTATCAAGTTCCGATGTGCAGGCAGATATTCTTTCTGTTTTAAATGATACCGATCAAAATCTCATTGCAAAAAGAAGTAAAGTCTCCGATCAAATGTATTTATTAACCTAAATATAATTGCTGTAATCATGTTAATGATTTCAAATTTTCCCAAAGTACCTATCTTTGCACAATGAAATTATTTGATCTCATCATCATTGGCGGAGGACCAATTGGCTTAAACTGCGCATTGGAGGCGGAAAAAGCGGGCCTCTCTTATCTTATTATCGAGAAAGGGACGATTGTAAATTCCCTGTACAACTATCCTTTGTACATGACTTTTTTTTCCACTGCAGATAAACTTGAAATTGCAGATATTCCTTTTATAACCACTTCTCCAAAACCCGGCAGAAGAGATGCTTTGGAATATTATCAGGGGATCTCACGACAGCGAAATATCAATATTAATTTATACGAAGAGGTTTTAAAAATTACCAAAGAAGAACAATTTGTGGTTGAAACTTCGAAGTCTGTTTATTTAGCAAAGAAAGTCGTTATTGCCACCGGTTTTTATGATATTCCGAACAAAATGAATGTAAAAGGGGAGGAGTTGTCGAAAGTAAAACACTATTATTCTGAACCTTATCCGTATGCCAATCAGAAAATTGCCGTAATTGGATCCAGTAATTCCGCGGTTGATGCAGCTTTAGAAACCTATCGTAAAGGAGCAGAAGTCACCATGATCATCCGTCATTCTGAGATTTCTAAAAGCGTGAAATATTGGGTTAAACCGGATATTGAAAACCGAATTAAAGAAGGAAATATCGCCGCTTATTTTAATGCTGAAGTTCTAGAAATAACACCAACTACAATTATCTTTAAAGATGAAAATCAAACAGTTCAGGAAATTGAAAATGATTTCGTTCTGGCGATGACCGGTTATCTTCCCAATTTTGAATTTCTCCGAAATTCCGGCATTGAACTTCAGGGAGATTGTTTGAATCCTTTTTATAGCGAAGAAACCATGGAAACAAATGTTCCCGGATTATATCTTGCAGGCGTCGTTTGTGGCGGAAAAGACACGCATCTTTGGTTTATAGAAAACTCTCGAATTCATGCCAATCTTATTGTGAAAGATATTTTATCTAAGATTGAAGTTTCACGCAATCAAATTTAACGCATCATCAATTCATCGCCGTGTAAAACCAATCTCGTTTCTAAATTATTGGTGAATAATCCGCCTGTTCCCAAACCTTGTGGAATTTTCGGATTTTTAGTAAAGGTATACTGAGCAATCGCATTCAAGCCGATATTGCTTTCTAATGCTGAGGTAATCCACCACCCAATCTTTTTACTTTCCGCAAAAGAAATCCATTCATCAGTACCGGAAAAGCCTCCAACTAAAGATGGTTTCAAAATAATATATTGTGGATTTATTTTTTCTAAAAGTTCTTTTTTATCCTCGAAATTCAGGACACCAATTAATTCCTCGTCTAAAGCAATCGGGGTGGGTGTGTTCTTACAAAGTTCAGCCATCTGCTCAATATTACCAGCTTTAATCGGTTGTTCTATAGAATGGATGTCCAAGTCTGCAAGTTCCTGTAGAACAACTTTGGCTTCTTCAAAAGTAAATCCACCATTGGCATCAACCCGCAATTCTAAGTCTTCTTTTGAGAACGTTGAGCGCAGTTGTTTCAAAATTTCTTTCTCGGAATTCCAGTCGGTACCGATTTTCAGTTTCAAACATTGGAATCCTTCATTCAGTTTTTCCTCAATCTGTTTTTTCATAAAATCAGCGTCGCCCATCCAGATAAGACCGTTGATTTTTATAGAAGAATATCCTTCTGAAAATTCACCCGGAAAATAAACGTCTTCCCCATGTTTTAAATTTAACATCGCCTGTTCGTAGCCAAACCAAATGGAGGGGAAATGAAGCAATTCTTTCCGCAGCAATTTCTTATTTTCATTAATGTTTTCACAAAGCCATTTTAACATTTCCTCATATTCCGGAACATCTTCAAAACTGAGTCCGCGGAAAATTGCGCATTCACCAATTCCTTTTTTATCGCCCTCGCTGATCTCGAGAAAGTAGGTTTCCTTGGTGGTTAAAACGCCGCGTGATGTTCCGCTGGCTTGTTTGAATTCTAAAATATATTGTTTAAAAGTTGCTGTTTTCATAGGTATTTGTATAGAAAAGAAGGGATCAGATTATTTATTTATTTAAAATCTAATTTCATTAGTGGTAGAAATCTTTCTTTGATAGAAGATTCCCGTTGGTTGTAAGTTACGAATCCAAATTTTTTATAAAAGAGTTCGGCGTTTGGGTCTGCCTCCAAAATAATATCAATGGTATTTAAGTCTTTGGCTTTTCTCAAAAAATCGGTTAAAAGCAATTGACCAAATCCTTTGCCGATGAACTTTTGAAATAAAAATAAATGATCGAGTTCTAAATGACCGTCACCCAGTTGAATATAAGCATAGTATCCAATAATTTCATTATCCAAAACCAAGTTGTAAGTTTCATTTTCTGAAATATATTTCGAGGTAATTGTCAGTTCTGTTTCCCAGGTTTTTAATTGCTCGACCGAATAACCCCAAAATGCTTTGCCATTTTTGGTGATTTCAGTTAAAACAGAATGATCACTTGGCAAGGCTCTTCGGATATTTATTGTTTCCATACCGCGTGGTTTATTTGCAAAGTTTTTGTTAATAGCGATTCCCCCTAGCCACGATTGTAACGGCATCCTTTTTATTTTTTTTCAGAAAAATAAAAAGATACAGTGGAAGCGGGAAATAGCTCCCAAAAAAACGATGCCTTTTAAACTGCTCTGAAATTAAGATTTTTCTGCCCGAGCCATGAACTCTTCGGCTTTTTCCACCATGGTCGTGCTTCCACAGAAAAATGGAACTCTCTGGTGTAATTCGGTCGGTTCAATTTCCATAATTCTCCGGAAACCATCAGTACATTTTCCACCCGCTTGCTCCGCGAGAAACGCCATTGGATTACATTCGTATAAAAGACGAAGTTTTCCGTTCGGAGACTGCGATGTTGAAGGGTAAATGTAAATTCCACCTTTGATCATATTTCGGTGGAAATCGGAAACTAAACTACCGATATATCTTGACGTGTAAGGTCGGTCGTCTTCTTCTTGCTGGCAATATTTAATGTAATCTTTTACGCCCTGTGGAAATTTGATGTAATTTCCTTCATTAATGGAATAAATTTTTCCTGTTTTTGGGAATTCCATGCATGGGTGAGAAAGATAATAGGTTCCTAAACTTGGATCGAGTGTAAAACCGTTCACGCCTTTTCCTGTCGTGTAAACAATCATGGTTGATGATCCATAAACTACATAACCTGCGGCTGCCTGATTCACCCCTTTTTGTAAAAAATCCTCCAGACCTACAGGAGTTCCTGGTTCTGTGACGCGGCGGTAAATGGAGAAAATAGTTCCTACAGAAACATTCACATCAATATTAGAGGAACCATCCAGCGGATCAATTAAAACAACATATTTGCTTAAGTGTGCATTTTCAACCGTTTTTACTTCTATATAATCGTCATTTTCTTCCGAAGCGATTCCGCAAACCACTTCTCTTTGAGACAGTGCTTCTATGAAAATTTCATTGGCTAAAACATCAAGCTTCTGCTGTTCTTCCCCCTGAATATTTTCGTTGCCTACTTTACCAATGATATTGGCAATACCGGCTTTGTTAACTTCTCTGTTTACTACTTTCGAGGCTAAACGAATTGCACTCAGCAGGCGGGATAATTCCCCCGTGGAGTACATGAAATCTTCTTGTTTGTCGATGATAAATTCACCTAATGTTTGGAACGACTGATCTGACATTCTTTTGCTTTTTGGAGTTTTCACAAATTTCCGAAAATTCTTTCGATTTCCCCGTATATGTTTTCAATAATTGATGATTATTGGTCTTTTCTTTTCTCTAAGAAATGTATTTGTGAAATTTCCGTCTTCCCAAAATGCTTCTATATCATTTACCAATCTGAAACCCGGTTTTTTTTATCCGTTCTAAAATTATAATTTTGACCCCTTGAATGATTTTTAAAAAATGACTTGTAATTTATCAAAGTATTGATATTTAAATAATTAGATGAAAGTTTTTAAATTTGGTGGTGCATCGGTAAAAGACGCCGACAGTGTGAAAAACGTGTCTCGGGTTTTAGAAACCCAGGGTTTTGATTCTTGTTTACTCGTGGTTTCTGCGATGGGAAAAACAACCAATGCTTTGGAAAAAGTAGTAGCAGATTATTTTGCGAAGAAAGATTACCACATTCCGCTGGATCAGGTAAAGCGCGACCATCTTGAAATATCTAAAGATTTATTTGCGGAGGATCACGCGGTATTTGCCGAGATTAGATTATACTTTAAAGAGGTAGAATCTTTCCTTAAAAGAAATAAATCCCCCAATTATGACTTTGTTTATGATCAGGTCGTGAGTTGTGGTGAGATGATTTCCTCAAAAATATTAAGTCAGTATTTAAATGATATTCAGTTTAAAAATACATGGTGTGATGCAAGGGAATTTATTAAAACCGATCACAATTACCGGGAAGGAAATGTAAACTGGGAAGAAACCGAAAAGCGAATCGCTACACTTGACCAACACCGATGTTATGTCACCCAGGGTTTCATAGGGTCGGATGAGCATAATTTTACGGTCACACTCGGGCGGGAAGGTTCTGATTATTCGGCGGCAATCTTTGCGTACGGTTTGAATGCGGAATCCATGACCATCTGGAAAGATGTTCCCGGTGTGATGACAGGCGATCCAAGAAAGTTTTCTCAGGTATCTTTAATGGATCATATTTCTTATGAAGAGGCCATTGAAATGGCGTATTACGGAGCTTCGGTTATTCACCCTAAAACAATGCAGCCCCTGAAGCAGAAAAATATCCCTTTTTATGTGAAATCTTTCCTTCAACCGGAAGCTGCGGGAACCAAAGTTGGGATAACGGATCATAAAAATCAGCAACAATCTTTTATTTTAAAAGAAAATCAACATTTAATGCGAATTGCCACGCGGGATTTTTCCTTCATCGCAGAGGAACATTTGAGCTATATATTCTCCCTTTTGGCTAAAAATAAAATTAAAATTTCTCTCATGCAGAATTCCGCCATTTCTCTGGATCTTTGTGTAGAGGATTTGTATCATATGATTGACGAATTGACGGCGGAGCTACAAACCGCTTTTCAAACTGAAATTATAAAAAATGTATCTCTTTATACCATTAGAAACGCTAATTTAGAGGAATCAAATAAAATATATCAACATAAAAATGTATTAATGGAGCAGCTCTCTCAGAAAATACTTCAAGTTGTAACTAACTAATAACCAATGAGTCTTATTTCTAAAAGTGATTTGATAAAAGCGTCGGGTTTGAGTAAATTGGGATTTTTAAAAAATCCTGCAGCCTCTGTAATCATGCGTTTAACAAAGATAGATGCTGTTAACGATTTGTATGACACGCTGAAAAACAAAACCGGAAAAGACTTTTTCGACTCTTTTGTGCGCGAACGGGATCTGAAATATATTGTTTTCGAAGAAGATCTGGCCAGAATCCCGAAAAGTGGACCATTTATTATCGTTTCTAATCATCCTTTAGGTGCCATCGACGGTATTCTGATGACCAAAATCTTAACGGAAATTCGCCCGGATTTTAAGATAATGGGAAATTTTTTACTGGAAAAGATCGAGCCTATGCGTCCGTATGTTATTTCCGTAAATCCCTTTGAGAACAGAAAAGAGCTTCGCAACAGTTCTTTAGGAATGCGTGAAACTTTAAGTCATTTACAAAATGGTGGTTGTATCGGGATTTTCCCCGCAGGTGAAGTATCCAATCGAAATAATGAATTCGGAGAAATTTTAGATAAAGCTTGGGAGAAACCAGCACTTAAGCTCATTAAAAAGTCAAAAGTTCCGGTCATTCCTATGTATTTTCATGCAAGAAACAGCCGTCTCTTCTATCAGATGGCAAAACTTCATCCTGATTTACAAACACTTTTATTGCCTTCAGAAATGATGAACAAGAGAGAGAAGCCGATTCGTGTACGAATTGGAAAACCTGTATCGGTAAAAGTGATGGAAGATTATGATTCGATTGAAGAATTAGGCGAGTTTCTGCAAAAGAAAATCTATATGCTGAAGTCCTATTATGACAAAAGAAAATCACTTACAGAACGCTTAAATATTCCAAATTTAAAGCTTAATTTTCCCCTTACCAAAGAGGCAAATGTAGTTCAGAATATCATTGATGAAACACCGAAAGAGGACATTGTAAAAGAGATAGAAGCACTGCATAAAGCGGACAAAATGCTTTTTCGAAACGGTAATTACGAAATCTTTTTTGCACAATATGGAGAGATTCCCTCTATTATGCGGGAAATCGGAAGACAGCGTGAATTAACTTTCAGGAAAATAGGAGAGGGCAGTAACTTGCCTTTTGACCTTGATGAATATGATGAGCATTACCACCATCTTTTTTTATGGGACAGTGCCGCACAAAAGCTCGTTGGTGCTTACAGAATGGCGCTGGGAAGTGAGGTGATGAAAAAGTATGGGATCGATGGGTTTTACACGAGTTCTCTGTTTGAGTTTGATCCGGAACTGCGCCCATTTTTCCGTAAAGTGATTGAAATGGGTCGCGCTTACATTTCTTGCGAATATCAGCAGAAACCTTTGCCGCTTTTTCTTTTATGGCGCGGTATCGTGCATGTTTGTCTGAGAAATCCGGGACACAAGTTTTTAATGGGAGGTGTGAGTATTTCAGATAAATTTTCAGAATTTTCTAAATCGCTGATGATCGAATTCATGCGTTCGAACTATTATGATTCTGCGGTTGCACAATATATTCATCCTAAACATGAGTTTAAAGTTAAATTAAAAGACCGGGATAAAAACCTCTTTTTCGATGAGGTAGAATCTGATTTAAATAAACTAGATAAAATCATTGATGATCTGGAGCCCGAAATGCGCTTGCCTGTCCTGATCAAAAAATATATAAAACAGAATGCAAAAGTGATTTCCTTTAATGTAGATCCCAGTTTTAATGATGCGATTGATGGTTTAATGTATATTCGGATTAGTGAATTGCCGGAGAGTACCATCAAGCCTGTTTTAGAAGAAATGAGTGAAAAGATCAGAAGGGAAGAAAATAATGATGCTGATAATCAATAATATTCGGTTTTTTTAATAATTTCTTTCAAAATGATTTGTGAGAGAAGGATAAAGTTCCTATTTTTGCACCACTCAATTAGAGAAAAGGTTTCTTAGCTCAGTTGGTAGAGCAATGGATTGAAAATCCATGTGTCCCTGGTTCGATTCCTGGAGAAACCACTTTAATTTAATCACTTACGATTCTCGTAGGTGATTTTTTTTTGAGAGATTCTGTAAAAAGTTTATCATTTATGATTTTTTAATTATAAATGACCCGTAAAAAGACTAAAATATAAAGTCATCCCCACTTCTGAAATTCTTTAAAATTTGTGGAAAGAACATTTATTAATTTTTTCATACAAGTTCTAAAAAATTGATGAAGATGATTATTTCACACTAAACTTAATAAGATTGATTTTTAGAAGAGATGTGGTTTTAATTAGACTACATTTGAGTAATACTGAATTGTATGTCTAATGCTTCAACCTTATTCGCTTCTGTAAAAACATTTTTCTCGGAAATTGGAGATATCACTTTGTTTGGTGCGCGATTTTTTAGGGAAGTTCTATTACCGCCTTTCGAATTTAAAGAACTGATTAATCAATGTTATAATATTGGCAATCGGTCATTGCTGCTGGTTTCGGTAACTGGATTTATCTTAGGATTGGTATTTACGCTGCAATCCAGGCCAACTTTAGAACAGTTTGGTGCTGAATCCTGGATTCCTTCCATGATCAGTATTTCTATTATTAGGGAAATTGGGCCGGTAATTATTGCGCTGATCTGTGCCGGTAGAATCGGGTCCGGAATCGGAGCAGAATTAGGTTCTATGCGAGTCACAGAGCAAATAGATGCGATGGAAGTTTCCGGTACGAACCCTTTTAAATATTTGGTCGTAACGCGGATCGCAGCGGCGACTTTAATGCTTCCACTTTTAGTGATTATCGGAGATTCCATCGCGCTGTTTGGTTCTGCAATCGTAGAAAATTTAAAATCGGATGTTTCCTATACTTTGTATTTCAGTAAAGTTTTCAAGGCCATTACATTTGGCGATATTATTCCTGCCACGATCAAAACATTTTTCTTTGGGTTTGCGATCGGTTTAATTGGATGTTTTAAAGGATATAATTGCGCGAAAGGAACCGTGGGTGTGGGAGAAGCTTCTAATGCTGCGGTCGTTTACACCTCGATGCTGATTTTTATAATTGACTTTATCGCGGTATTTGTAACTGATATTATTTTTGATATTTAAGAAATGGAAGATAATACGTCGAAAAAAGTAGTTTTAGAACTGAAAAATATCACCAAAAGTTTTGGAGATAATCAGGTTTTAAAAGGTTTTAATTTAAAACTTTTTGAAGGTGAAAATTTGACCATTATGGGAAAATCCGGCTCCGGAAAATCGGTGATGGTTAAATGTCTGGTCGGTTTGATTCAGCCTGATGGAGGAAGTATCACCATCAATGGAGAAGATATTACCAAGATGGGACAAAAAGAACTCGATATTTTGAGAACCGAGATTGGATTTCTCTTTCAGGGAAGTGCTTTGTATGATTCCATGACCGTTCGGGAGAATTTAGAATTTCCCTTAAGAAGACATAAAGATAAAATTAAAGATTTTACCGATACAGAAAATTTAGTAAAAGGAGCTTTAGAAGATGTTGGTCTGGCTAAAACCATCGATTTAATGCCGTCTGAACTTTCCGGCGGAATGCAGAGAAGGGTGGCGCTTGCAAGAGCTTTGATCCTAAAACCCAAAATCCTTATGTATGACGAACCTACAACGGGTTTGGATCCGATTACTTCAAAAGAAATTATTGAACTTTTAAGAAATATTCAGATAAAATATAAAACTTCTTCCATCATCATCACGCATGATGTAGATTGCGCTCGGGTAATTTCGAACCGCATGATATTACTGGTGGATGGAATTAATTATGCAGAAGGAACTTACGAGGAGCTTTTAAAATCAAATGATCCACAAGTTCAGGCCTTCTTTAAAAATTAAATTATGGAAAAATCTACCTCAAAAAAGATGAATGTCGGCATCTTCGTCGTACTTGGGACAATTCTTCTCGTTACCGCATTGTATTTTGTAGGGAAGCGACAAAATCTCTTCAGCAAAAACATTCAGTTATATGCGGTTTTTACAGATGTAAGTGGTTTGCAAATCGGTAATAATGTGCGCTATTCCGGCGTGAATGTTGGGAACGTGAGTAAAATTGAAATGAAAGCGGAAGGGAAAATTAGGGTGGAAATGTCGGTAAACGAACCGGCTGCGAGATTTATAAAAAAAGATGCAGTTGCCTCAATTGCTTCAGACGGTTTAGTGGGAAGCATGGTTGTTAATCTTGTTCCGGGAGAAGATAAAACAGCGACAAAAGTGGTTTCCGGAGACCAAATTCAGATAAAAACGAAGATCACGGTTGATGAAATACTTGAAACCTTTAGTAAAACCAATGAGAGCGCTGCTTTAATAACTTCAGATCTGGCGATAATTACGCATCAGGTTGTGGGCGGAAAAGGTGCTTTGGGTGCAATATTGAGTGATTCTTCCCTCGAGTACGATCTGCGCAAATCTGTTGCTGCCTTGAAACAAACTGCGGAAGGAACAAATAGAGCAATGGCACAGGTAAATGCGATCATCGGAAAAATAAATTACGATCAAAGCGCCGTGGCAGTCCTATTGAGCGACCCAAAATCACGACAGCAAATTCAAAGTGTTTTTGCTAATCTGGAAAAATCCAGCAATGATATTAATAATGTTTCTAAAAACTTAGAAGATTATGTGGCCGAAATTAAAGCCGGAAAAGGCTCCCTGAACTATATAACCAAAGACGAAAGTCTGAAGAAAAATATAGATTCTACCGTTGTTAATGTAAAAGAAGCTACGGATAAACTCAATCAAAATATGGAAGTGTTGAAACATAATTTCCTCTTCCGTGGATATTTTAGAAAGCTCGACAAGCAGAAAGCAAAAGACTTGAAGGAAGAGGAAGTGAAGCAATAAGCATCATTTCCATACCTCTTCCACGGAAATGATGATTCCTTTAGGTACGGCAAAGAAATGCAGAACGAGTAAAAATCAACTTATTTTACCGAAATTTGTCGCATGATTTTAGAAAAAGAAATAGAATTTATTCTCGCATTAGATGCCTTGAAAAGTGTCAATCGCAGAAATTTCAACCTTGATAATTCCCGTCGCGAAAATACCGCCGAACACAGTTGGCAAATTGTCGTGTTTGCACAGATCCTTTTACCTTACGCGAAAAATAAAGAGCAAATTGATCTTTTAAGAGTGATAAGAATGCTTTCTATACACGATGTAGTGGAAATAGAAGCAGGTGACACTTTTATTTTTGATGAAAGCGCAATGACGGGAAAATACGAACGTGAATTGGAAGCTGCAAAAAAAACATTCGGTGTTTTAAATGGACCATTAAGTTCAGACTTTCTAAACCTCTGGATTGAGTTTGAAGCTGAAGAAACTCCCGATGCCATCTTCGCCTGCGCAGTCGATAGAATTATGCCTTTTCTGCTGAATGTATATGGTTCCGGCAAAAGTTGGACAGAAGCTGGGGTGAAAGTCTCACAAGTAGAAAATATTGTCGGCACCGCCGTTAAACGAGCCTCGAAAGAATTGGGTGATGCCTTTGATATTTTGCTTAACAAAGCCTTGTATCAAGGGAAATTGACTGAGTAAATTATTCTATAATAACAATGAAAAAATGCGAGACCTTTTACGATCTCGCATTTTTATTTTAAAGTTTCTGGAAATTTAAAATTCATCATTTATAATTTCTTTAAATCCGCTCCAGTTCATCACCGCTTATTTGCGTTTTAAAAGTCCCGTAATTCACAGAAACCTTTCCGTTCTTTTCGATTTTCTCGATGGTGCCTACACTGGTTGAGCCGGGAATTCTTACCCTTTGTCCAACTTTCATCCAAATAGCGCGTTCTTTTTGGCGTTTGTCTTCCAGTCTTTCGTTTGTTTCCTCGATCTTCTCCTGCACATCCACTTTCTTTAACTGCTGCGTAATTTTTCTTTTTACAACCTGCATGCGTTTCGTTTCATCTTTATCCGCGCCCAGTTTTCGGAATTTTTCCTGCTCCAGAATTTTCACAAAATCAGCAACTACCAATTTCCTCGATTTTCCTTTTACATAAGAATCAATGAAGGCTTCAATCTTATTTCCAAACTGTAATTTCCGATGTTCGTCTTCATAAAGTTTTTGAAAATTAAAAAGCTTTTGTTGCAGTTGGTCATTCAGCTTTTCAAGATTTTCTTTTTTGTTTTGCGTAGAATCTCTTTTTTCCGCCAAATCGGTTTTTATTTTTTCGACTTCAAATTTTTCCTGCTGTAATTTTACAATCGTTTTATCCAGATTCACGATGTCGTGTTCTACTTTTTTCTTCGCAGACTCGATGATGAATTTTGGGATTTTATTTTTCTCCGCCACTTCAAAAGTAAAGGAACTTCCGGCTTGGCCAACCTCTAATTTGTACAGTGGTTCCAAGGAATTTTCGTCAAAAAGCATGGCCGCATTTGTGGCGTGCGGAAGTTGCTCAATGACCAGTTTTATATTCGTGTAATGTGTGGTAATAATGGAAAAACTTTTTTTGTCGTAAAAGAATTCCAGAAAACTTTCAGCTAATGAGCCTCCAAGTTCCGGATCCGAACCTGTTCCAAATTCGTCAATCAGTAAAAGCGTTTTTGAATTGGCTTCTTTAATGATCTTCGCCATTTTCTTCAATCGCGAAGAATATGTAGAAAGATGGTTCTCAATGGATTGATTATCACCAATATCCGTCATTAATTTTTCAAAGAAAAACATCTCAGATTTCGGATGAACAGGAACTAAAATCCCACTCTGAATCATCAATTGCAACAGTCCAACCGTTTTTAAAGTAATTGATTTTCCACCTGCATTCGGTCCCGAAATACAGAGAATCCTGTTCTGTTCCGTTAAAGTTAAAGTTTGCGGAAAGATCTTTTTCTTTTCCACCTGATTACGGATCAACAAAAGCGGATGAAAAGCATTCACCAAACGCATGGTTCGGTGACGGTTGATTTTTGGTAAAATTCCGCCTATTTTCTCCGCAAATTTGGCTTTCGCTCTGGTGAGGTCTAAATCGAAAATATATTTTTGATACGAGTAGAGTTGTGGCTGAAATTCGGAGATCTCAAAGGTCAATTTTCGTAAGATTTTATCAACTTCTTTTTTCTCTTCCTCAATATCTTCGCGTAATTTAAACTGATGTTTTACGACAGATTCCGGCTGAATATAAGTAATTGAACCTGTTTTAGAAACTCCTAAAACACGGCCCGGAACTCTTTTCTTGTAAGCAGACTTCACGGCCAAAACCCGCTGATCATCCATAATACTCTCCCGAATATCGTCTAAATAATCCGTAGAAGTAAGTGCGGTAAGTGTTCGGTTAAAGTTTTCCTGAATGGCTTTTCTGGCGTGCGAAATATCAGTACGTAAAGCTTTAAGAATAGGCGAGGAGTCACTTTTTACTTCTCCAAACCGGTTAAAAACTTTATCAATTTTATCCACGATTTCTTTGCGGAATTCCAAATCTTTAACATCGTTTTTTAGGTAAAGAAATAAATCTTCATAAGCAGGATAAAATTTTTGAAGCCTTGCAATCTGTTCGGTGAGGCTTTTAATTTTTAAAAATGAAGTATTATCTAACCGATAATTTTCGATCAGCATCAGTTTTAGTTCTTCTTCAATATCTTCGTATTCATTGAAGGGAATCGCGTTGCCACTTTCAAAACTGGATAAATATTCAGCTACTTTTTTTAAAGAAATTTCAGCTTCTTCAATATTAAAGGGACGGATTCCTGCAATTTTTTCTGCAATTTTCTTTGAGAAAGCAAAGGGAGAAATTTCCGCCAAAAGTTCGGGAAATTCCAGTTCGTTTAAATCTTCGGTTTGTATATGCACACGCAAATTTAATGAGATAATTTGATAATGTAGGTATCTGAAAACGGATGCGTTAAGAAATTTTGAAAATTCTATCTTTGAAAAATGAAGTTTGAGACGGAGCGGTTAATTTTGAGAACAATTACAGAATACGATGCAGTCGAAATTTTTTCGATAAGAAGCAATTCAGAAATTAATCGGTTTCTCCATCGAATTCCACCGAAAAATTCTTTTGAAGCGCTGGATTTTATTTTAAATATTAAAAGAAAAACACTCAATAAGGAAATTTTGTTTTTCGGAATATCCTGTCGTACTCAACCACAATTATTGGGCACCATTTGTCTCTGGAATTTTTCTGAAGATCGAGAAATTGCAGAATTGGGTTATGAATTGTTGCCCAATTATCATGGCAAAGGATTGATGTCGGAAGCTGTAGCTTTTATTTTAAAATTTGGTTTTCAGCAATTAAATTTAAATAAGATAGAGGCTTTTACCAATAAAAACAATGTGAATTCCATTTCTCTTTTGGGAAAATTTAATTTTATTTTAAATGAAAATAGAAAGGATAGAAATTATCCGGAAAACAGTATTTTTGAATTGCATAAGATTTAATTTGTCCCTTAATAAATATTTAAAATTATCCTATGGATTGGAATGAGGTTTTAGCGCCCATAAAAAACACCGAATATTTTGATCAGTTGTGGTCAAATGTTAAAAAGGAGTATGAAACAGAAAAATGTTTTCCTCCGAAGAAACAGATTTTTCGAGCATTAGAACTGACTCCTTTTGAAGAAGTTAAGGTTGTTATTATCGGGCAAGATCCTTATCATAACGATTTTCAGGCTAATGGATTGTGTTTTTCGGTTTCCGAACAAGTAACTGCGCCGCCTTCTCTTAAAAATATTTTTAAAGAATTGCAGGACGATTTGGGAATTGTACGAACTAAAAAGGAATTGGATGACTGGGCAGAACAGGGAGTTTTACTTTTGAACGCTACCTTAACCGTGAAAGCTCACACGCCGAATTCACATAAAAATCTAGGCTGGGAAAAACTGACTGATTTTATCATCAAAGAAATTTCGGATCGAAAAGAGAATGTTGTTTTTGTTTTATGGGGCGCTTTTGCACAAAAAAAAGAGGAATTAATCAATTCCTCTAAACATCTTATCGTTAAATCTGCGCATCCTTCGCCGTTTTCAGTATATCGTGGCTTTTATGGAAGCAAACCTTTTTCTCAAATTAATGAGTATTTAAAATCCAAAAATATTGATCCTATTTGCTGGTAGTTCCACCACGTTGCGTTTTAGAATCCACAGGATTTCCTTTTTCAAACTTCAAAGCGATCTTATAACTTCCTTTTAAGGCATTAAAACCTTTTGCAGAGGTTGTTTCGGGCGTTACTTCAACCAAAGAAATTGCGTATCCGTTAAATTCCTGCGTGGTATAATAGCCTTTACTTGCATTATCAGTTGTGCTGATTTTTAACGTCACCGGACGCGTATACGTGCCCATCAATTCGATTTCCGCCGTAGCATTTCCCGCCCAAACGCATTGTACTCCTTTTGGGCAACGACTGTCTTCTACCAGTCGTTTGAAGGTAACATTCATATCATATTCTTTCAGGAATTTGTTTTCCCCTTCTTTTAAATAGATCACGCCTGCTTTATCGGTGCTGGCTTGCTGTTGTTCTTTTTTTGCAGTGTCCAGTGCCTCCTGATCTGGAGGTAAACCGGTTGACATCTCCGGTTCTCCTTTTTTAGGTTGAGTCATGGTCGTGGTTTGCGTGTTGGTTTGTACTTCGTTTTGCGTAACATTTGTCGCAGTTTCCGTTTTGGCAGCATTCTGAGTTTGGCAGGTTGCCAAAGAAAAGAGCGTCATCGAGGTGAGTAATAATCTGTGTATCATTGTTTTAATTTTTAAAGATATCTATCAAAACTACCAAAAACATTGCCAATCCTACAATGAAATTAAATCCTGTTCCGTAGAGGAAACCAATAAGCGCTCCTTTGGTTGAATTCCAGGCTTTCTTTTTATCATTTGCATCATGCAACAATTCGCCCACGAAAACCCCTAAAAACATTCCAATTAAAAAGCCAAAAGGAACGGGAATAAAAAACATACCCACGAGTGTACCTACGACCGAACCTATACTTCCCCAGCGCGTTCCCCCATATTTACGATTGGTTCTTGCAGGAATTACATAATTTAAAATAGCGGAAAGAATGGTAAGAAAGACAAAAATCCAGATATAAATCATGGATATTGGTGAATCTGTTCCAAACTTATAAATTAGTAAACCGCATAAGCTTAAAAGTAAACCGGGTAAAACAGGAAGAAAAGTTCCTAAAAGACCCAAAATTAGTAAAATAATACTCGCAAGCTGAATTAAAGACGTATCCATAGGTACTAAATTTTGTTAAATGTACTTATAAATCTGCGAAAGACAAACGGATTTCTTATTTTTGCTGTGATGAACAAAGAGATGACCGATACCAAAGATTTCCTTCAGAATATAAGCGATTATATTCATTTTTTTGTGCGGGAAAACAGCCCGGACAGTTGGGTACTGCTGTTGCAGATTGTTACCAAGTTTGTATTTTTCATTGGAATCATTTTCGTAGTTGATTTTTTATTCAGATTACTGATCAACAGTATTTTTAAACTTTTTTTTGATAAAGATAAATATCCGGTCTTAAAATCAATATATGCTGCGAAGATTACCAATTCGATCTCGCACATCAACGCACTTTTATTTGGGAGCTACGCGCTTTTCTCCATTTTTTACCGTCATCCTAAAAGCTTTACGTTCCTAGAAAGAATGATCAGTTTGGTCATCGTTTTAGTGGTGGCGCAAATGCTTTTCCGCGGCTTAACTGCATTCCGGAATTATTTCATTATTAAAAAAGATTACTATAAAATTATCGCGCTGAACGCGGTCTCTCAAACCGTCAATATTTTTGGGATTTTCATCTGTTCTGTGATTGCGATTAGTGTGGTTTTCGGCATCAGCAGCTCTGCAATTGTAGGAAGTTTGGGGGCAATCACCGCAGTTCTTGTTTTGGTTTTCCGGGATACGATCCTGGGTTTTGTCACGGGAATTCATGTCGCAACTTCTAAGAATTTGAAAGTCGGCGACTGGATCGGAATTCCGAAATATAATCTGGAAGGAACAATTGTAGACCTCAATCTTTTAACAACGAAAATTCAAAATTTCGATAAAACCATTTCCACAATTCCCACCTACGACTTTCTGACCACCGAGATTAAAAATATTCAGGTCATGTCGGAGAGTAATACCCGGAGAATTAAGCGGGCTATCATTTTTAATATCAATTCTTTCAAATTCTTAACTTTAGAGGAAGTGGATCGTTTTTCTAAAATCAATTTGATAAAGGACTATCTGATTCAGAAGAAAGAAGAAATTATTAAAGAACGCGCAATACTGGAAAATTCTGACCTGTCTATTAACGGAAGACAGTTGACCAACATTGGAGTTTTCCGAGAATACGCTTTTAATTATTTAAAAAATAACAAGCATATTGATCAAAAAGGAACTTTGCTGGTTCGGCAGTTAGAAAATACGCCGCAGGGAATGCCTTTGGAAATTTACTGTTTTACAAATGACTCAGCCTGGGAGAATTATGAAATCATTTTAGCAGATATTTTTGATCACCTTTTGGTTGCTTCCAAGGAATTTGATCTGGAAATCATGCAGTTTAATAAAATTTAAAAAATGACAAAACTTAGTGTAAATATAAATAAAATTGCCACGCTCAGAAATGCCCGTGGTGGCGAATTGCCAAGTGTGACCGAAGCTGCAGTTAAACTTCAGGAGTTTGGTGCGCAGGGAATTACGATTCATCCGCGACCGGATCAAAGACACATTACCAGAAAAGATGTTTACGATTTGAAACCTTTGGTTCACACTGAATTTAATATTGAAGGAAATCCGCATCGTGCTTTTATCGATATGGTTTTAGAAATAAAACCTGAGCAAGTAACTTTGGTTCCCGATGGTGAAGATGCCATTACCTCCAACGCTGGCTGGGATTGTGAATACAATTTAGAGTTTCTGAAATTGGTGATTGCAGAATTTAAAGACGCCGGAATTAGAACTTCCATCTTTTTAGATCCAAATCCTGAAATGGTGAAATATGCAAAAGAAACAGGGGCTGACCGTATCGAACTCTACACCGAAGCGTATGCTACGAATTATCTGAAAAATAAAGAAGAGGCCATTAAACCTTATATTGAAACCGCTTTAGAAGCTGAAAAATATGGGTTGGGAGTTAATGCCGGTCATGATTTAAGTTTAGAAAATTTAAAATATTTTGCAGATCATATTCCAAATTTATTGGAGGTTTCCATCGGTCATGCATTAATTTCTGAAGCTTTATACATGGGTCTTGAAAATACGGTGCAGGCTTATCTTAAAAGATTGGCAAAGTGGTAAAGGATAAAAACGAATTCGTTTTTTCAATGATTGATTATTTAAAGAAGATTTAAGTAATTTTATAAACTATAATATTTTTAATGGAAGTTTTACACTCAAAAATATACGGAGAAGATCAGTCAGGAATGCCACTTTTGGTATTTCATGGATTATTTGGCATGCTGGACAACTGGGGAAGTTTTGGCAAAGAAATGGGCGAGTTTTTCCCGGTTCATTTGATTGATTTAAGAAACCACGGCAAGAGTTTTCACTCCACAGAAATGTCTCATGACGATCTTGCAGAAGATATTCTCAATTACATGGATTTCCATAAATTAGAGAAAATTAATTTGCTGGGCCATTCACTGGGTGGGAAAGCCGTCATGCAGTTTGCGATTACTTATCCTGATCGTGTAGATAAATTAATTGTGGTCGATATTTCCCCGAAAGCCTATCCGCCACATCATCAGGGAATAATAAAAGCCATGGAAAGTATTGATTTCTCGACTGTAAATTCCCGCCAGGAAGTTGAAGAAGCTCTAAAGCAATATATTCCGGAGAAATCCGTGATTCAGTTTTTAGCGAAAAACTTGTACTGGACCGACGATAAAAAACTCAACTGGCGTTTCAACTTGAATACCCTTTCAACAAAATATTCTGAATTTGTTTCAAATGCTATAAAATACGGTACTTTCAAGGGGAAGACCTTGTTTATTTCCGGTGGCAATTCAAATTATATTTTGCCTCAAGATGAATATCAGATCAAGCAGCAGTTTCCGAATTCTTCCATTGTGACGATTAAGAATGCCGGACATTGGGTGCAGGCAGAAAATCCAAAAGATTTCAATGAAGTTGTGAAAAATTTCCTGAGCGATCAAGAAGTTTCTTAAAAAAAAGGTGAAATTCACCAATTACAATCACTATGATTTTAGTTACCGGCGCTACAGGAATTCTTGGAAGAGTCATCGTTTTAGAATTGCTGAAACGGGGTAAAAAAGTGCGTGCGACCAAAAGAGAATCCAGTAACATCGATGAAGTTTTAGAATCTTATCGATTTTATACCGATCAAGCCGACCATTTTTTTAGTCAGATTGAGTGGATAAATGTCGATTTTCAAGATCTGGAATCGCTTGAAAATGCGCTTCTCGGGGTTACCGATGTTTACCACTGTGCTGCTCATGTAAGTTTTCACCCGAACGATCGCCGCGCTATGTATCATACGAATATTGAAGGCACCCGACGGTTGCTGAATGCGTGTGAAAGTTCCACCGTTCAAAAATTTTGCTTCGTAAGTTCTACCGCTGTTTTAGATGGTGTTGATGAAAAAGGAGAAGTAACCGAAGATTCAAATTATAACCCTAAACTAGATCATTCGCCTTACGCACGATCAAAACATTTCTCCGAGATGGAAGTGTGGCGTGCTTCTGCAGAAGGTCTAAATACCGTTATCATCAATCCAGGAGTCATCATTGGAAGCGGAAACTGGCAGTCGAGTAGTGGCGAAATTTTTGGAGCTTTTTCCAAATATCCGTATGCCATGAGTGGAAGTACTGCTTATGTAGATGTTCGGGATGTTGCACAGATTTCGATTTCTTTAATGGAGAAAAATATTTTTGGTGAAAGATATATTGTGATCTCTGAAACAAAGAAAATTTTGAAAGTAGCGAATTTCGTGCGGAAAAAATTAGGGAAATCTGAAGCCAAAGTTCTTTCGAAATCAATTCTGAATATTGGTTATATACTGAATATTTTATTGGGTTGGTTGATTCCGGGTTTACGAATGTTGAGCAAAGTAAATCTCGAAACCGTAACTTCCAATCCCGTAATTTCTAATAATAAAATACGTCAAGAACTCGATTATCAATTTATACCGGTTTTTGAAAGTCTTGATTTCCATTTAAAAAATTATATTTTAGATCATCATAAGCTATGAATATTGCAGAATTCCTAAATACAAATGCTGAAAAATTCCCTTTAAAATCAGCCATTGGTTTTAAGAAAAAAGAAAAGTGGACGGAGATTTCCTGGACTTCCTTTCGACGTTTGGTTTTTAAAACGGCAAATGCCCTGCGCGAGGCCGGAATTTCTGAGCATGATAAAGTCGCCATTTACTCTGATAATTCAGCTGAATGGATCGTCTTTGATCTGGCAATTTTGTCTTTGGGAGCCATCACGGTGCCTATATATTCAACCAATAATGAAGAGCAGGCAGAATATATTCTTAATGAATCTGAATGTAAAATGATTCTGGTTGGGAATCAGGAGCAATATGATGCCGCATTTAGTATTTTAAATAAGCATCATATTCTGCAAAAGGTAATCGTTGCCAAAAAATCAATTTGGATTAAAAAGGAAAATAGCCAATATCTGGAAGATTTTATTAAAAAAGCTGCTGAGGAATTCAACATCGTTGCTAAAGAAGATACAGAATTAGCCACCATTATCTATACTTCCGGAACAACAGGAGTTCCCAAAGGCGTGATGTTGACGCATGGGAATTTTCATAAATCAGTAGAGGCTCATTTTGAATTCTTTAAATTTAATAACTTCGAAAATGAAAAGTCACTGGCGTTTTTACCGTTAACTCATGTTTTCGAACGCTGCTGGACTTTGCTCGTACTTTTTGGCGGCGCTACAGCGTACTTTCTGGAAAACACAAAGTTAATTGCAAGCGCTTTAACGGAAGTAAAGCCAACCATGATGTGTTCAGTGCCGCGATTTTATCAGAAAATTTATGCTGGTGTTAATGAAATGGTGAACAACAGTTCTGACGCGAAAAAGAAAATTTTCAAGTGGGCAATTGCGACCGGAAATGAAGTTGCAGAACTTCGACGAGTAAATAAACCCATTCCGTTTTCTTTAAAAATGAAAAACACGGTTGCTGGGATTATGGTCTTTAATAAGATCAAGCAAAAAATGGGTGGAAAACTTTGGTTCATGCCGTGTGGTGGCGCTTCAGTCTCCGAAGAAGTAACCCGTTTCTTCGAAGCGTTGGGAATTCATATCACCGTTGGATATGGTTTAACGGAAACTACCGCAACGCTCACCTGTTTTCCTTTTCATCATTTCAAACATGGTTCTGCTGGCATTCGATTCGGGGAAACCCAGCTTAAAATTGGGGAAAACGATGAGATTTTAGCCAAAGGAAGTGGTATAATGAAAGGGTATTATAAGAAACCTGAAGCAACGGCGGAGGTTTTTACAGAAGATGGTTGGTTCAAAACGGGTGATGCGGGCAGATTCGACGATTCCGGAAATTTATTTATCACGGACAGAATAAAGGATTTAATGAAAACTTCCAACGGTAAATATATTGCGCCGCAACCCATAGAAAATCTTTTATCTAATAACAATTATATTAATCAGGCGATGATCGTAGCTGAAGGGAAATCATTTGTTACTGCCCTAATTATTCCAAATTTTGAAGCATTGAAGGAGCAGTTGGATAAAATGAGCATTCCTTTTACAAATTGGGAAGACATCGTAAAATCTGAAAAAATTAAAGAATTTTACCGCGAAAAAATTGAAGAGATTCAGAAAAATCTGGCTGGTTTTGAGAAGGTGAAAAAATTCGTCCTCATGCCCTCTGAGTTTGAAATGACAAGTGGAGAAATCACACCGACATTAAAAGTGAAAAGAAATGTAATCATGCAGAAATACGCTGATGTTATTAATGGGATGTACAACTCGTAAAGTCTGGTGATAACTGTTTGAACTTAAGTAAATAAGAAATAAAATGATCAAATTTTCAGGAAATAAAAACTTCGAGATCTCCAATCAAAAGGTGACTGAATCTTGTCCGTCCAATATTGCTTTAATTAAATATTGGGGGAAATATAAAGACCAGATTCCCGCAAATCCCAGCATCAGCTACACCTTAAATTTGTGTAAAACCAACACAGAAATGGAATTTGTTGCCGGAGAAAAATTTTCCGTAACAACTTTTTTAGCTGAAAAAGAAGAAGTAAAATTTGCACAGAAAATTGAGAAATATTTTACAACCATTGAGGAATATTTACCCTGGATTTTAAAAGGGAAATATATCATCAGAACCGAAAACACCTTTCCCCACAGTTCCGGAATTGCAAGTTCTGCCTCGGGTTTTGGGGCAATTGCAAAATGTTTAATGCATCTGGATGAAACTTTCGCAGGGAAAACGGATGCAGATTCGTCTTTGAGAAAAGCCAGTTTCCTCGCCCGATTAGGAAGTGGAAGTGCTTGTAGAAGTTTGTATGATGGGTTGGTTGTTTGGGGAGAAACAAATGAAGTTTCCGAGAGTTCTGATCTGTTTGCAGTGCAATATCCGATGTCAGAAATTCATCCCGTCTTTAGAAATTTTAATGATTGGGTTCTGTTGATTCACGAAGGTGAGAAATCTGTGAGTTCCACGGTTGGTCATGGCTTAATGAATACCAATCCTTATGCAGAAAGGAGATTTAAAGAAGCGCATGAGAACTTCTCTAACCTTAAACTCATTTTGAAAAACGGAGATATGAAGGCTTTTATCAAGTTAGTGGAACATGAAGCTTTGACTTTACACGCCATGATGATGATGAGCGAGCCTGCTTTTATTCTGATGCAAGCCGGCACTTTAGCCGTAATTAATAAGATCTGGGAATTTAGAAAGCAAACCGATCTTCCTTTATTCTTTACTTTAGACGCGGGCGCAAATGTTCATTTACTTTTCCCAAGCAATAAAGAAGAGGATGTAATCAAAGAATTCATCATCAGGGAACTTATACAACATACCCAAAACAATGGCGTTGTAAAAGATGTGATGAGGTTTTAAAAAAGGAGCAAATTATTTCTTTGCAGAGGAAAGTCTGCTCATCGTATTTAAAACGAAAACCACGATGATACCAAGAACTGCGGCAGACATTGACAAAATGAACTTCGCATTTTCTTCATGCCAAAAACCGAGATCCCAATCCATAACGTATAGGTTAAAACCGATGAAAATCACGAATAGGGCTAAAAATACTTTATAAAAGAGTTGCATTTTTTATGAATTAAAATTTAACGTACGTTGAGAAAAGCTGGGCAAAATTTGCCGTAAATAATTTAATAGAAATCGCAAGAAGGATGATTCCGAAAACTTTCTGTAAAACCTGAAGCGTTCCGTCACCTAATTTATTCTCCAACCAGTTAGCTGATTTCAGCACCAAATATACGAAAATTGTGTTGATAATGATTCCGATTATAATATTGATATCATGATATTCAGCACGTAAAGACAGCGTAGTAGTCAGTGTTCCTGCGCCTGCAATGAGTGGAAAAGCAATAGGAACAATGGACGCTGACTGAGATTCTGAATTCTTTTGAATTTCAATGCCAAGAATCATTTCTACAGCGATGATAAAAATCACAAAAGCACCTGCGATCGCAAATGAATTTACATCTACACCGATTAATTTTAAGATATTGTTTCCGATAAAAAGAAATGCGATCATCAAAACACCGGCAACAATAGAAGCTTTTTCCGCTTCAATTTTACCGAATTTCTTCTTCAATCCAACAATAATTGGGATCGAACCCATGATATCTATTACGGCGAAAAGAATCATGGAGGCGGTTAGCGTCTCTTTGATGGAGAAAAATTCTAGCATTTCGTTTGATTATTAATTTCGCAAAAATATGAAAAATAAATTACTATTTGTTAATGTCTGAATATAAATTATTAATAATGTTATACAGATTAGTAATCTCTTCTTCATTATGGAAGGGTGCGAATTTTTCAATCTGAATTTTGCCGGAAAGAACACGATATTGCTCGGCTACCTGTTGGCCTTTGGTTTGCTCCAAAATAGAGCGGAATTCTGAATCACTTGTCGCAGAAAATCGTTTTTTAGCTTCACGATGAAGTTCATCATACGTTTCAAAGAATGTTGTGAAATCTTTATTATCTTTTAATTTCTTTAAATATTCAATAGTCTCGGCAAACGGATAGGTTAAATTTTTTCGTAAAAGTTCTTCTGTTTCAGCAATCGAAAGGGAAGAAGATGGAGCAACTGTAGTTTTTCTTTTTAATCTTCTCTTTTCTTTTCGGTGCATCACAATTAAGAATAACGAGACAAATCCTGTCAATAAGGCCAGATTGCCAAAAACAATATTCCAGTTAATGGTGTTTTTATCTTTTATCTTAAGATTGTGTGTTTGTAGAACAGGGGTATTTACCGTTTCCAAAACTGTGTTGGTATATTCGTTCATCTTTTCAAACGGACTCTTATTATCTGCAATCTCTTGTGGAGTTTTTACGTTGAGAAGTATCTCTTTTGCCCCAAGATCGGTATAGGATCCCGAAGCAGGATCGAAGTAGGAAAAGTCTTCAAACTGCACTTTGACCAAGCCGGATTTCTTTGGAACAACTACATATTCTGCAGTTACAGTGCCTGACAATCTTTTTTTATTCGTCGTGGTTTGTGTGCTTATTTTTGGGCTGTAAAAAACATAATCCGGAGATTCCAGGAGTTTTGGTAAGTTCAAACTGCCTAAATTGCCAGAACCTGCCAATTTCAACTGAATATTTACCGGTTTATCGATCTCTGGGATCTCTGATGAGTTAGGATTAAATACGTCTGCCTTAAATTGACCTACTGCATTTTTAAAATTAGCCGGCATTCCACCAGGTAGTTTTTTCACATTAAGGGTCACCTTATTGGAGGTAATTTTATTTCCTTTCGTCGAAATATTGTAAGAAGCCGTTATTGGATTAATTTCAATGAACCCGGTTTCAGAAGGGAAAATCATAAAAACACCAATCACCTGGGAAGCTATTCCCGAATTCGATTCGATTTCTGATTTTGCTAAACTTACGGGCTTTATGTTCACATGCCGCTGATGTCCGAACTGAATATTACCTACTTTTCGGAAATTGTCATAGTTGCGGCTATAGGCGCGCAGCACAGCAATGGTAGGTTCGTTTTTATAAACTACCTTATCGCGTACTTCTAAATTAAGATATAGATCATTCCGGTCATTGTCTTCTACGGAACTAATTTTCTCATTCTCTCTTACATTAATGTCAAAAGGTTCGGTTTTGTAAATTTTCCCGTTGACTGTTACCAGAACGGATCCTATTTTGATCTTTCCCGCTTGTTTCGGACTCAGTACATATTGATAGACCAGTTGATCCACCACTGTTCCTTTACTCGCATCTAAGACCACCGTGTTTCGTTCAGAAGCACTTCCCACGATATTAAATTTAGAGAAATCCGGCATTTTCAGCGGGGTTTCCTGTTCCATATTTTCCCCACTAATTTCCAGAAGAACCGTCAGGTTAAACTTTTGATTCACCTTTTGATCTTTCACTTCAGAAATAGCCAAGGTAACCTGGCCATAATTAAATATGGCAGAGAATAAAAATAATATGTAAGGAATCCTTTTTATCATTACCAGTCCTTTTCGTTGCTTTCAGGCATCGAATAGGAGTTTTTGTTGAGAATCCGTTTTGCAGTTTCCCGTTCTTTATTGCCAACGCGGTTGAGAATGGCATCTTCTAAATCTTTTGGCATTTTATCGGAGTTGGCGTTTTTGTTTTCATTAGGATCTTCACCTTCGCCCTCGCCTTTATTCTGCTGTCCGCGTCCGGCTTCATTTTTTGCCTGATCGCCTTTTTCGTCGCCTTGATTTTGATCTTGATTTTTGCCGTCACCACCGCCACCGCCATCTTTGTTTTTTTGATTATTTTGTTGCTCCTTTTCTTTTTCTTTCAGCATCGCAATTTCGTAGTTCTTACGAATCGATTCATTGTAAGGATCCTGCTTTAGCGCCTGCTTATAAAGTTCTGCTGCTTTTTTAGAATCTTCTTTCTGCATGTACGTGTTGCCTAAATTGTAAAGTGCAGCGCCTTTGTCGGGAATGGTGGATGCAAGTTTTTCGGCTTTCTCAAATTCTGCCTGAGCTTCTTCATACATTTTTCTTTTGTACAAAGAATTGCCCAGGTTATAATGCGCCATAAAATCTTTATCATTAAGTTTAATGGCTTCCATATATTTTGAGGAAGAGGATTCGTAATTTTGTTTGTCAAATTGCTGATTACCTTTATATACTAAAGTTTTGTAATTTTCCTGTGCAGAAAAAAGGGTAAAACAAAAGGTCAGCAAAAAAGCCGAAAAAAGTAGATTAATTTTCATCACTGCAAAATTATTGCTTTATATGTTAAAGTCTATGCGGGAAATTGTTAAATTTCGGTTAAAATCGGCCGAATGTGCTGATTTTGAATCAAATGTTGAAGTCCTTTTTCGGATTTAAGAGAAAAATGAGCAGAAAGAAAAATATCGATATGGCTAGAAAATACTGATAATAATGAATCGCGTTATTCGATTTTACCATACTTTCTGTGGAAGATGCCGTTTTGCTGAGTCCATCAATGATCTGTTCCGTGGCATTCTCAAGATTATTTCCATCAACGTAGGATCCGCTCGTTTCGTTGGCGATGTTTTTCAAAGCCAGATTTTGTCGTTTTGAAATAACCGTTTGCCCGTTGATATCTGTTTTATAACCCATCAATTGACCGAAAACGTATTCGGGAATTGGTGCACCTTCCTCGGACCCAATTCCGACCGTAATGACTGAAATTCCTTCATTTTTTGCAAGTTTAATCGCTGCTTTTTCATTGCCTTCATTATCTTCACCATCACTCAGCATGACTACTTTTCGGGAGCCTTTTGGAATGTTTTTAAATTTTTCTGCCACAGATCTTATTGCTTTCAGAAAATCAGTTCCCTGTGTTTTAACAATATTGGTTTCTACACCCCCAAGATAAGTTTCTGCGGCCGTGAAGTCTGTTGTGAGTGGCATGATGGAGGAAGCGTCGCCGGCAAAAACCACGATGCCGACTTTATCGTTTGTCATTTTGCTCATCGTATTGATGATGATGTTTTTAGCTTCGTCTAAACGGTTTGGCGCCACATCCTGCGCATTCATTGAATTGGAAACATCGAGAAGAAAAATAACGTTGTTCATTTTCTGTTTCGTTTTTACTTCTTCGGACCCGCTGAGCAGATCAACGATTGATAATATTAAAAAAAGCGTGGCCAATAAATAGAGAACGGGAAGAATTTTGGAAAATCCTGACTTCTTTTCGAAGAGTTTTTCCTGGAAACGGGCTTCGGCAAAAATGTTTTGTCGCTTGTTTTTCCATTTTAGATAGAAGACCATAATGATTCCGAGCAGCGGCAAAAGCAGCAGCAAAAGTAAATACCAGTTATTTCCTAAGGACAAATTCATTTTTTATTCAGTTGTGCGTTCGTGAGTTTGATCTCCTTCGCTTTCTCTATTTAAATTCAGTTTCATCAAAATCGCAGCCCATTTTCAAGGGAAAAAATGCCTGAAATTTTAGCCCCGATCGCAGTGAAAATCCTCTTTTTCTGTGCTTTTATGCGCAGAAAAGAGATTGTAACGTAGAGCGGGACTGCTTGTGAAAGGAACCAAAATGGTGGCGCTCCTTATCATTGCTAACTTAAAAATTTATAAAATACCCACCGCAACATCGCATCGAAAAGCACCACAAACAGGGCGATCCAGAGAAATGTTCTAAAATATTCTTTGTAATTGTACAGTTTTGTGGTTTTCAAATCTGATTTTTCCAGTTGGTTAATTTCATCATATATTTCCTGTAAACTTTCGTTGGAAGTTGCGCGGAAATACTTCCCACCCGTCGTTTGCGCAATCTCCCGTAAAACGGGTTCATCAATTTTCACTTCGGCTTCGGTAAAGACCAAATCGCCAAAAATATCGGTTTGTGTGGGCATCAAGGCATATCCGTTGGTTCCAATTCCGATTGAATACACTTTGATACCGCTGCTGCGTGCGAGTTCTGCGCCAACTTGAGTAGGCATCGCATTTTCGATGGTATTCACGCCGTCCGTCATCAAAATAATAATTTTAGACTTTGCTTTGCTGTTTCTTAAGTGCGTGACTGCGACCGATAATCCTTCGCCAATGGCAGTTCCGGGCTGTAATTCCAAAGGATTCAATTGATCTAGTTCGTCAATCACCACGGCATGATCGGAGGTTACGGGAACTTTGGTAAAAGCTTCGCCGGAATAGGTCACCAAACCAATTCGGTCGCCGGGTCTTTGGGCCACGAATTTCTTTGCGATATCTTTCAGAGCGGTTAATCGGTCGGGTTCCAGATCTTTTGCCAGCATACTCAGGGAGACGTCTACTGAGAGCATAATATCGATTCCTTTGCTGTCGTCCTGATCTTGTGAAATCGTAAATGAACGCGGTCTTGCCATTGCGATAATGAGGGTCGAAAGAAGGATGTATTTTGAGATTTTAAGTATAAACAAAACGAAGAGAATCGAATTGTTTTCAGTCATATTCTGGGTTGAAGGAACGGTAATTCCGGAGCGCTTTTTCTTGCGGGAATCCAAGATCATCAATGGTATAAATACTGCAAAAAGCAGCAAAAACCACGGACTGTAAAACTCAAAATTTAAAAAATCAAACGTCATTCTATTTTTTTTACACTCCTGTTCTTAACTGTTCTACTTCCAAATCTTTGGAAGAACGTTTTACAAATGTTTTTAACTGATCGAAATCGTTTTGCATATTTTCCTGATCCGGGAATATTTTCGCAAATTTCACCAAGTCACCCCGCAGGAATATTTCTTCGATTATTTTTTCATTTTCCGGGGAGATGGAATTATTCATTTTCATAACATCAATAAGATCGTCTGTCAACAATACATCTGCCGGAATCTTATATTGTTTGGTAATGAAATTTCTGGAAATGTCAATTAATTCCACGTAAAAAGAGCGGTAGTTTCCTGTTTCTATATATTTTTTCTTTTTCAGCTGATCCAGTTCCCGCAGCGTTTGGTTGGTCATAACAACAGGCGAATCTTTTCTGCGTTTGCCATATTTAATGAGTTGATAAATGACGAAAATTAAAGCCAAAACGATTAGAGCTCCTAAAATATACCATTTATAAAGTTGCCAATAATCCTGAACATCAAGATTGACTTCTTTATTTTTCATAATGTCGTTAATCTGATCTCCTTTTTGTGCGGTATTGATGACTTCAATCTGGTATGGAATTGTTTTTAAAATTCGTCCATTTACTTTAAATTCCAGTTCTGGAATGGTGAAATTTCCTTCCTCAAAAATGGCAAATTCGATGATTCGATCGTACGTATCAGCCTTTTTACTAGTGCTGTCTTTTACTTCCTCAAAATGAAAAGGAAGCAGCTCGTTTTTTGGTGCAGACTGAACATCTTTGGATTGTAGATTAGAAATTTGAATACGTAAAATACCAACTTCACCTAATGCCAAAGTTTCTTTGTCGAGCTTTGAGCTTAAAGTCTGAGAAAATCCGAAAAGATTTAGAAGTATAAAAAGAAGGAGAGTTAACTTTTTCAAAATTTATCTTTTTCTAAAATATTGGTATAAAAATTTAGCGTAATCTTCACCTGTATTAATATTGATGAAACCTGCAGAAGAACTTTCAAAATCTTCGGTTAGGGTTTTTACTTTTTGTTTTTGCTGTTCGGCGAACTGATAACGCCATCTTGCGTTGGACGTGTTTGCCCAAATCTGTCTCCCGGTTTCTGCATCGGTAAACAGTGCGTAGCCCACATCCGGGATTTCATTGTCTTTTTGATCATAAATTCGTAATCCTAAAAGTTGATGCTTTCTTGCGGCAACCCGAAGCATTTTCAGATCGTAGGAGTCTTCGAAATCGGAAAACATAAAAATGAGGGATTTCTTTTTAAAAACAGTCATCATATATTCGAAAGCCTTTTCAATTTTGGTTTCGGCCTGCACATAATCTGCACTTAAAATGGTGCTTATAATGGCTAAAATATGTTTTCTGCCTTTTCGGGGCGGGATTACTTTATAGACTTTGTCGGCAAACAAAATTAAACCGACTTTATCATTACTTCCAGCGGCTGAAAATCCTACACTTGCCGCGATTTCTGCAACGAATTCTCTTTTCAGTTGCGTTTGCGTTCCATAATCCATAGAGGCCGAAATATCGACCAATAGCATCATCGTTAATTCGCGCTCTTCTTCCATCACCTTTACAAAAGGTTCCCTAAAACGCGCAGTTTTATTCCAGTCTATTCTGCGGATTTCATCGCCAAATTGGTAGGGGCGAACTTCAGAGAACGTCATTCCCTGACCTTTAAATGCACTGTGATATTGTCCCATCAAAGTAGCCTCCGACTTTTTCTTCGTCCGGATTTCAATTTGCTTAACTTTTTTGATGATGTCTTTTATCTGCATGTCGTATCCACAATCAATTATTGCTCATTAATGATTAATCGTTGCTGATCGATCATTATGTGTTTTCCATTATTAAGGTGCCTGGATTTTGCCTAAAATTTTATCTATAATTTCGTCGGCGGTAATCTCTTCCGCTTCCGCTTCGAAACTTAATCCGATACGGTGACGCAAGACATCTTTCGCAATGTCTTTCACATCTTCCGGAATTACAAAAGCACGATTCTTTAAAAATGCAAGTGCTCTTGCCGCGATCGATAAATTGATGGACGCTCGTGGAGATGCTCCAAAACTGATATAATTTTTCAGTTCTGAAAGACCATATTTTTCGGGGAAACGTGTGGCAAAAACCATATCCAAAATATATTTCTCAATCTTTTCATCAAGATAGATCTTGTTGACCAGCTTTTTGGCTTCCGTAACGTTTTCTAAAGTAATCACCGGCTTAATTTCCGGTTGATGTTCTGTTGCCACCATCTTCATAATTTTTCTCTCGTCTTCAAAGTCCGGATAAGTGATGGTACATTTCAGCATGAAACGGTCACTTTGGGCTTCAGGTAAAAGATAAGTTCCTTCCTGATCGATAGGGTTTTGAGTGGCAAGAACGAGGAAAGGTTTTGGCAAAGGCATGGTTTCATCACCAATGGTGACCTGCTTTTCCTGCATGGCTTCCAGTAGCGCCGACTGCACTTTTGACGGCGCACGGTTAATCTCATCTGCGAGAACAAAGTTTGCAAAAATGGGTCCTTTCTTTATAGAAAAATCATTGTCTTTAATACTGTAAATCATTGTCCCCACTACGTCTGCAGGTAATAAATCTGGTGTAAACTGGATTCGGGAAAATGCTCCATCTACTGCATCTGCCAAGGTTTTAATGGCTAAAGTTTTCGCCAGACCCGGAACGCCTTCCAACAAGACGTGACCATTACCCAATAGACCGACCAACAGGCGATCTACCATGTATTCTTGTCCGATAATTGCTTTGTTGATTTCTTGTTTTAGGAGGGTGAAATAGTAATTCTGTTCTCTTACTTTTTCGGTTAGTTGTCTAATATCTTCAGCTTGATGGAGTTCTGACATAGTGTTTTAAAGATTTAAAGTGTAAATTTCCAATAATTACGCACACCAATCAACACAATGAATGCCAATAGCGCGTTAAAGTTTGTTAAAACTTCGGAAGTCACTTTCCGGCAGACTTTTTAAATGATATCCATGTATTTTATATTTTCAAATTTATAATAAATATGTTTCATTGTTTACAGGCTTTATTTATGAACAGTGTCGAGATTCTAAATTAATGATAGTCGCTCAAACTCTTGTCATTTTCAGTTAATTAACCTATTTTTGACCCTTTAAATTATAGCAAAATGAATTATCATTTTCAAGCCCATCGTCAGGTTCGCCGTAACCTTTTGGAAGTCTTGCAAAATACCTCGTCACAGGATCTCCTGCTAATTCCGGATGGTTTCAACAATAACATCTATTGGAATATTGCGCATACTGTAGCAACGCAGCAACTTTTATGTTATTATCTAAGCGGTAATCCATTTAGGATCGATAAATACTGGATCGAGACCTACAAAAAAGGAACACTTCCAAATCTAAATGTTCAACAGTCAGAAATTGATGATCTCGCATTTCTGCTGACGGAAACTTCAAAAATCCTGATGAAAGACTATGATGCTGATTTTTTTACAGATTACACTTCTTACACCACAAGTTTTGGCCTGGATCTAAAGAATATTCAGGATGCGATTGTATTTAACAATATGCATGAAACCCAGCATTTAGGTTATGTAATGGCACAGAAAAGAGCCATTTTGGGAGAGCAATTTTAAGACCTAACATGACGTTAAAAGCAATCTTTTAGATATGCTTTTTAACCACAATATTTAACGACAAACAATTTTAATGAAAGACGATTTTATATTCGGATTACGCCCAGTAATGGAGGCTATAGAGGCCGGAAAAACAATTGATAAAATATTTTTACAAAACGCTTTGCAAGGTGAAATATATGCAGAGTTGAAAGCACTTTTGAGCCAGCATAAAATTCGCGCGAATTATGTTCCGGTCGAAAAACTTAATCGCTTTACGAGAAAAAATCACCAGGGTGTGGTGGCTTTTATATCCGATGTTCCCTTTCATTCCATTGAAAATGTATTGCCGGAGATTTTTGAAGCAGGCAGAACACCTTTTCTTTTAATATTGGATCGCTTAACCGATGTTCGAAATTTTGGAGCCATCTGCCGTACTGCCGAATGTGTCGGAATTGATGCGGTAATTATTCCGGAAAAAGGTGGTGCACCGATTAATTCAGATGCCATTAAAACATCTGCGGGAGCCATGTACAATCTTAAAATTTGCAAGGAAAAAAACTTAGGGCATGTTGTTGATTTTCTGCAGCAGTCTGGTGTTCAGGTGTTTTCCGCTACTGAAAAAGCTCAGAAATTGATTTATGACGTCGATTTTACGCAACCGTGTGCCATCGTGATGGGAAATGAAGAAACCGGGATTTCGAAAGAAGTTTTGCATCACTCTGATGAAAAGATAAAATTACCGATCACCGGAAAAACCCAATCTCTGAATGTTTCGGTGGCTTGCGGCGCTATTTTGTACGAAGCGACCCGTCAGCGTATGTAATCAAATAGAGGTAAATAATTTCCGGATTTTAATTCTCATTAATTTTATTTAAAAAGAATTTTTATCTTTAATAAAAAATGAGAAGGGTATGCAAAAGAATACCATAGTAAAAAGTGATGTTCGGAATTTCGTGAAAAGCATCATCAGTCAAAAAATAGAGAAGCTCGAAAAGTTTATGGAATTCACGCTGGAGGCGAGCCGTGAGGTGAAGAAAACGCCGAAATATGATTCCATTCGGGAAGAAATGCAGGAAGAGATTTACCAGATGCAAAAGCAGATGGCATCATTGAGAAATTTGCAGAAAAATTTAGCAAGAGTTCTTAATCAACCCTCAGAGCGTATTCAGCTTGGGTCTATTGTTTTTACCAATAAAGCAAGATTTTATATCTCGGTTTCCCTGGGAGAATTTTTCTTCGAGGGAGATCGTTTTTATGCTATTTCAGAAGAAAGTCCAATGGCAAAAACCATGTTTGGAAAAGTTCCGGGGGATTCTTTTGTTTTAAATAATATCAGTCAGGTGATTGAACAAGTTTGGTAAGGTCTACCCTTAAAAATGGCAGAATATATGAAGAAAGAAGAAGTTTTAAAACAGATCATAGAAAGCAGAAAAAGTGTTTTTCCTAAATCATATTCTAATGAGGATATTGATGAAAATATTTTAGCAGAAATTTTAAACTCTGCGAAGTTTGCTCCTAATCATAAGAGAACGAAGCCTTGGCGTTTTAAAATATTTCAAGGGGAAGATAAAAAAAAGTTGGGTGAGCAACTGGCTCAGATCTACAAGCGGACGACATCTCCTGAGACTTTTCTGGAAAAAAAATACGTCGATATATCAGATAAAATTTCGAAATCTAACGCTATAATTACGATCGTTGTTAATTTTAGTGGGTTGGTACCTGAGTGGGAAGAAATTGCCGCTACGGCCATGGCGGTTCAGAATATGTATCTGACCTCAACCGCTCATAATGTAGGTTGTTACTGGAGTTCACCCAGCATGATTAAGCATTTGGGGGATTTTCTCGATTTGAAAGAAAATCAGAAATGCATCGGTCTCTTTTATTTAGGCAAAATTGCAGAATAATGTAACTTTTAAGTCTTTTTAGCTACTGATTTTGAAACCAAAAACTAGAAAAATGGAAACTTACGGCTATAATAATCCTGATCCGAGGGAAAATCAAAATTTTGACAGCAGAAATTACCGCTCAGAAAAAAAACTGGCTGCGGGACTTCTCGGTATATTGCTGGGTCCTTTTGCGGCAAACAAATTTTATTTAGGCTACATTAGCGAAGGAATTATACAAATTATCCTAAATATTGTTACTTGTGGAATTGCCAGTGTTGTTCCACTTATCGAGGGAATCATTTATTTGACGATGAGCGATGAACAGTTTGACAGAACTTATGTTCAACAGAAAAAAGGATGGTTTTAAATCATAAAAAAAGAGCTCTTGGTTACCAAAAGCTCTTTTTTTTATTTCAGATTTTCTTTACTGATTTAATAAAATGGCAGCTTCTTTTGCTGCATAGGTAAAGATCATGTCGGCACCTGCGCGTTTAATGCATGTTAAACTCTCGATGATTGCTTTGTCATTATCAAGCCAACCGTTTTGCGCGGCAGCTTTTAACATGGCATATTCACCGCTTACATTAAAAACAGCAATTGGTAAATCGATTGTCTGACGGACTTTAGCTACAATATCAAGATATGGCATTCCCGGTTTGATCATGATGATGTCAGCACCTTCATCCACATCTTTTAATACCTCATCAATGGCTTCTCTGGAATTGTGAAAATCCATTTGATAGGTTTTTTTATCTTTCGGAATATCTTCGTTTTCTTTTGGTGCAGAATCTAAAGCACTTCTAAAAGGACCATAGAAAGAACTCGCATATTTAGCAGCATAGCTTAAGATTGCCACATCGGTGAAACCATTTTCCTCTAATCCCGTTCGAATTACAGCAACTCTACCATCCATCATATCACTTGGCGCGATTACGTCTGCTCCAGCTTTAGCAAGGGATACTGACATTTTTGTCAATGCTTCGTTTGTTGCATCATTGTCAACTTTTCCTTTGGTGATGATGCCATCGTGGCCATACATGGAGTAGGGATCCAGAGCCACATCCGGCATGATTACCATTCCCGGCACGGCATCCTTGATGGCTTTAATCGTCGTTTGCATTAAGCCGTTGTCGTTCCAGGATTCTTTTCCGGTGTTATCTTTTAGATCTTCCGAAACTTTCATGTATAAATTAACAGCTTTTACGCCAAGGGAAAACAATTCTTGACACTCTTTTACTGTAAGATCAACTGTACGCCGGAAAATTCCCGGCATGGAAGCAATCGGCTCCTGACGATTCTGTCCTTCCATGACAAAAATGGGCATCACAAAATCATTAGTAGTCAGTACAGTTTCTTGAACAAGTGCTCTGATAGCGGCATTTGTTCTCAATCTTCGGTTTCTGGAATAGATGATCATATCTTTGGAATAGTATTTGATTAATCGACTGCAAATTTAAATATACTTTTGCGAAAAAACTATTGAATTTTAAATTGAATTACTTACTTTTGTAAGGATATTTATCATAAACAAATAAATTATAGGTGAAAAAATTACTACTTTTTATAATGTTCGTCGGCAGTTTAACAGTCTTTTCGGATAAAGTTTCCGCACAGTCTGTCGACAGAGCTTCGATGGTGAATCAACAGAAAGCTGACGAAGGTGTTCTTGTTGTTTATCCTAACCCCGCTCGTGACTTGATTATGGTGAAGTCAAAAGACGCTTCTTTAAAAATAAAATCTATTACTTTCTTTTCAATTCTGGGAATGCAGGTGGCGGAATATCAGATCAACAAAAATTCTGAAGAAATACGATTAGATAAATTGCGACCGGGTAAATATTTGATGCGGTATGTCTTAAGCGACAACACGCAGAAAGTCACCCAAATAGTAAAACAATAAATTATAATCCTTGAAAATTTTTCAAGGATTTTTTTTGTCTATATCCTTTGTTTTTTCAGCTGAGCTTTTGATAAAAAATTCCGTATTTTTGTAAGTATGGAAGCACGTGAAAAAATAGTGATTATAGGAGGTGGTTTCGCCGGCCTTCAATTGGCTAAATCCTTGAATAACAAACGGAAAAAAGTAATGGTGATCGATAAAGTGAATCACCATATGTTTCAACCCCTTTTTTATCAGGTGGCTTGTGGGCGAATCGAACCCAGCAATATCTCCTTTCCCTTCCGAAAAATTTTTCAGCGGTCCCGCAATATCCAGTTTCGTTTAACTGAAGTGCAGGGGATCGTTCCCGAACAAAATAAAATCATCACCGAAGAGGCAGAATTTACTTATGATAAATTGGTCATTGCTACAGGATGTAAAACCAATTTCTTCGGCAATGATAAGATGGAAAGTTTGACTTTTGGAATGAAAAATACCCAGGAAGCAATCGCTATTCGTAATCATATCCTGCTCACTTTTGAAAAATTAATTATTGAAAGAAAGCGTAGTGATGATGGAAACTGGAATATCGTAATTGTTGGAAGTGGACCAACTGGCGTTGAGTTGGCTGGTGCTTTTGCTGAAATGAAAAAAGATATTCTGCCCCGTGATTATCCACATATGAATTTTGAAGATTTAAAAATAATCTTAATCAGTTCTACAGAGATGCCACTGGCCGTGATGAGTGAAGAAGCTCAGGAAAAATCTGACCAGTACTTAAAGGAATTGGGCGTTGATTTTATGAAGGGAGAAATGGTCACCGATTATGATGGTGATAAAGTTTACATGAAAAGTGGTAAAACGATTCCTTCTAACAATGTCATTTGGGCGGCGGGAGTTACAGGAAATATTATCGATGGGTTAAACCCCGAAATGATTGTACGCAACCGATTTAAAACCGACCGTTTTAATAGGGTCTTGGGTTACGACAATATTTTCGCCATAGGAGATATTGCCTACATGGAAACCCCTAAATATCCGACTGGTCATCCCCAGGTGGCGAATGTAGCAATTAATCAAGGGACGAATCTAGGTAAAAATATTTTGAAAAAATCGGAAAAAGATTGGAAGGAGTATGAATATGTAGATCAGGGAAGTATGGCAACAATTGGAAAACACAGAGCCGTGGTTGATCTGCCGAAATTTAAATTCCAGGGATTGCTGGCGTGGTATTTCTGGATGTTCCTCCACCTCATGCTTATTTTAAGTGTGCGAAATAAACTCGCAATTTTCTTCAACTGGATGTGGAGTTACATCAATAAAGATTCCTCCTTAAGACTCATCATTATCCCAAACAAAAAGAACGATACCGAACAATGAGAATAGATATTATAAGTGTTTTGCCGGAATTAATGGAAAGTCCTTTTAAGGCTTCCATTCTAAAAAGAGCGGTAGAAAAAGGGTTGGCAGAAGTTCATTTTCATCAATTACGGGATTGGAGTGTCGGGAAACACCGACAAGTGGACGATGAGCCGTATGGTGGCGGTGCCGGAATGGTGATGATGATTGAACCTATTGATAAATGCATTACTGACCTTAAATCGCAGCGGGATTATGATGAGGTTATTTATTTAACGCCCGATGGGGAAACTTTATCTCAAAAAATAGCAAATACTTTATCGATCAAGCAAAATCTTATTTTCCTTTGTGGTCATTACAAAGGGATTGATCAGCGTGTGCGGGATTTGCATATTACAAGAGAAATTTCAATTGGGGATTATGTTCTCACCGGCGGCGAATTGGCGGCGTGTGTTTTAGCAGATGCGGTTATCCGTTTATTGCCAGGAGTTTTAAATGATGAGCAATCTGCACTTACCGACAGTTTTCAGGATAATTTGCTTTCTCCGCCCATTTACACAAGACCTTCAGAGTATAAAGGTTTAAAAGTTCCTGAAATTTTAATGAGTGGAAATACTAAAAAAATAGAAGATTGGCTTCATGAGGAAGCCGTTAGAATTACGCAGGAAAAAAGACCAGATATTTTGGATTAATTTTAAGCATAATTAATTATTTTTGTTAAATTTACATTCTTAAAAAAAGCAAGTAAACTTATAGATGTCGAATAAAATTAATGAGGAATTTATATCTTTCTATAATGTGGAGAACTTGTTCACTCCGGATCCACCTCCTGTTCATAAATTAGATCCCACCGCTTCCGGACTAAATAACTGGGACGAGCGCAAATACCAGAATAAACTTTTTAAAATTGCACACGTTTTTCAGCTCATGCAGGAAAGCGAAGGAAAACTACCTCTTTTTATTGGTGTGTCAGAAATTCAAGGCGATAAACCACTGCAGGATCTTCTGGCATTAGAGCCTTTTAGCAATGATTTCGGAATTGTTCATTACGAGTCTATGGATGAAAGAGGAGTAGATGTTGCGTTGATTTACGATAAAACTAAAATTGAAATTCTTTCTTCAGAACCCATTTCTTACTTTTTTACGGTGGAAAAACAGGACTATGACTATTACGATACCACTCGTGATGTGCTTTATTGCAAAGTGAAATATGAGAATGCTGTGATTCACGTATTTGTTCTTCATTTACCTTCAAAAAGAGAGAAAGACGTAAATAAGCCGAAGCGTGATTATATTCTCGCAGATCTGAATACGAAAGTTAAAAACCTGATTGTTTCTGAGAAGGAATCTGTAATCATTTTGGGCGACTTTAATGAAAATCCTGATGAAGAAAACCTATCAAATTTTCTTTATGACGATGAACATAATAAAATCTTGATGAATCCTTTTCTCGACTTGTATAAATCGGGCTACTTTTCCACGTATCATTACAAAAGTGGCTTGCTTTTTGACCAAATGATATTGTCAACAAATTTTCTTCAACAAAACTTTCCACTTGCTTTTAAAGAATCCAAAGTTTTTAATCATGAAAAACTAAGAAGTTGGGATAAGAAATTTTCAGACAGACCTTTCAGAACTTTTGCAGGAACTAGATATTTAGGTGGTTATAGCGATCACTTCCCAATTCTTACAGTTTTTGAAAAGACGCCAAAACATTAGAAAAATAAAAAGTAAAAGTTTATAGAATGAAAAACGCAACCAATTCAGAATATCATTTAGATAAGATCGATAAAGACATCATTTATATGTTGATGGATAATGCGAAGACCTCATTGGCGCATATATCAAAAAACGTGGGTATTTCTACGACCGCAGTGCACCAGAGAATTAAAAAACTGGAGCAGGCTGGAGTAATAGAAAATTCAATATCTTTCCTTAATCCACGTAAAATTGGCTACAAAGTGGTTTCCTACATTGGCGTATTTTTGGAGCAACCCAGTCATTACCATGATGCAATAAAAGCTTTGAAAGAAGTTAATGAAATTGTAGAAGCCCATTACACCACAGGAAATTACACCATATTCTTGAAAGTATTGTGTCGTGACAATGATCATTTAATGGAAATTCTGAACAAATTACAGAAACTAAAAGGCGTAACCAGAACCGAAACTTTTATTTCTTTGGAGCAAAGTATCAACAGACAACTTAAAGTATAACACTTCGCGTGTTTATAAATAGGAGATGAGGAGTACACTTTTTAAGGTGTACTTTTTTATTGCTCACATTTTTAGAAAGCATGAATTCCATTTGCCGATAATTGGCTAAATTTACATTCTCTAATAAACACAAATATATTTTCTAATTAAATATCATTATTCATGCAAAAGACATTAGAAAAAAATCATACAATTCCTATGCAAAATCACACTGACCTGCGCAATGAAGGATTGCCTTTTAATACCAAATATTTCGATGCAATCAATATCAATCGCAGTGCCGTTGAAAAACGCGTCGCAACTTTAGGTGGCCGTAGAAGCGTGAAAAAGGAATTTCAGGCAGCTTGGTTACTGAAAGCAGTTTCAATGATCGACCTGACGACTTTGGCCGGAGACGACACGCGCGGAAACGTAATGAGACTATGCGAGAAAGCGAAAAATCCCGTGCGTGCAGATCTGTTGCAAGCTTTAGGAATGGAAAATGCCAATTTAACAACCGGAGCAGTTTGTGTTTATCACAATTTAATTCCCTACGCGAAAGAAGCTTTGAAAGGAACTTCAATTCCAATCGCTGCAGTTTCTACAGGATTTCCTGCCGGTAAAATTTCCCTGGAAGATAAAATTACAGAAATCAAGAAGTCTGTCGCAGCCGGAGCAACTGAAATCGATATTGTAATTTCCCGTGATTTGGTTTTAGAATCAAAATGGCAGGAACTCTACGACGAAATCAAATTGTGCCGACAAGCTTGTGGCGATGCTCACATGAAAACAATTCTCGCAACAGGCGAAATTCCAACCTACACTAAAGTGGCAAAAGCATCTTGGGTCGCCATGATGGCCGGCTCAGATTTTATCAAAACCTCTACTGGGAAAGAATCCGTGAATGCAACTTTAGCGGTGAGTTTAGTTATGATCCGTTGTATTCGCGATTATTACGAATTAACGGGTGTAAAAGTAGGTTACAAACCAGCTGGCGGAATTCAAAAAGCAAAACAAGCACTCGATTATTTAATCTTAGTAAAAGAAGAACTAGGCAACGACTGGCTAACTCCAAACTTATTCAGATTCGGCGCAAGTTCCCTGTTAGGCGACATCGAGCGACAATTAGAACATTACGTGACCGGAAGATACAGCGCAGGATTTAGACATCCGATGGCATAATTATTTGGGCGCACATTTCCGTCTTCCACTCCCGCTTTTTTGTTTCACTTCGTTACACAAAAAGAGCTCCGTTCAAGCCGGGGCGCAATGGAACAAAGAATTGAAAGAAGCTTAGAAATACAAAAAATTAGATTTTCAAAAGAGCAAATTCACAATCCTTTTTTGCTCTTTTGAAAAACTTAAAAAAATAAAAACTTTTGTGACTTTTGTGGTTAAATTTACCACTTCATTACATTACCAAATTATCACATTATCAAATCAACATAATGGAAATCAAAGAAATATACGACACCATGGTTTACGGTCCCGCTCCAGAAAGTGCAGCTGCTGCTGTGGAATTTTTAGAAAATCATAACAGAAGTTTCGACTTATTCATTGGCGGAGAATGGCTAAAACCAAACGCTAAGAAATACATGGATTCCAATAATCCTTCCCACAAAGAATTTTTAGCAAAAATTGCCGAAGCCGACGAAACTGATGTTGACAAAGCCGTAAAAGCTGCCAACAAAGCATTACCGGAATGGGTTGCAATCGGTGGATTCGAACGTGCAAAATATTTATATGCAATCGCAAGACAGATTCAGAAACACTCAAGATTGTTTGCTGTTCTTGAAACCTTAGACAACGGAAAACCAATTCGCGAAACCCGTGATATCGATATTCCAATTGTTGCCAGACATTTTTATCACCACGCAGGTTGGGCAAAATTGATGGACACTGAATTTAGAGATTACCAGGAAGTCGGAGTTGTCGGACAAATCATTCCGTGGAACTTTCCGTTAATGATGCTTTCCTGGAAAGTGGCTCCAGCTTTAGCCATGGGAAATACCGTCGTTTTAAAACCCGCAGAATATACTTCTTTAACTGCTTTACTTTTTGCAGAAATCTGTGAGAAAATCGGATTACCAAAAGGAGTTGTCAATATAGTAACAGGGAAAGGGACCGTTGCCGGAAATGCTTTGGTTAATCATAAAGATATTCAGAAAGTTGCTTTCACAGGTTCTACCAAAGTAGGCAAGATCTTAAGAACAAATATCGCCGGGACAGGTAAAAAAATATCATTAGAATTAGGAGGCAAATCACCGTTCATCGTATTTGAAGATGCAGATTTAGATTCAGCAGTTGAAGGAATTGTTGACGCCATCTGGTTCAATCAAGGACAGGTTTGTTGTGCAGGTTCCAGATTATTAATCCAGGAATCAGTTTCAGAAGTTTTCTATAAAAAACTTCGCGCCAGAATGGAAACTTTACGTATAGGAGATCCAATGGACAAAGTTGTTGATATGGGTTCTATTGTAGATCCAGTTCAATTGAAAACCATCAAAGATATGGTCCAAATTGGAATCGACGAAGGTTGTACCATTTACCAACCAAAAAATGGACTTCCAGAAAACGGATGGTTTTATCCACCCACATTATTTACCGATGTTCCAACAAGCGCAGTAATTGCACAGGAAGAAATTTTCGGACCGGTTTTAGTCGCCATGACTTTCCGTTCGCATTCTGAAGCAGTTGCTTTGGCGAATAATACAAGATATGGTTTGGCTTCAAGTGTTTGGACAGAAAATATTAATCTAGCTTTAGATATTGCACCAAAAATTAAGGCAGGAAGCGTTTGGATCAACTGTACGAATCAGTTTGACGCCGCTGCAGGATTTGGTGGTTATAGAGAATCAGGTTTCGGAAGAGAAGGAGGGAAAGAAGGTTTGTATGAATATATGAAACCTAGAGTTGAAGCAGAATTTGCTTCAAAGCCAATTTTGCCGAAAACTGAAAAGCCAAAAGATGCTAAAAAAGCAAAAAACGATTTAGCAGAAATCGACCGTACCACAAAAATGTACGTTGGTGGAAAACAAGCGCGTCCGGATGGAGGTTACAGTACAGAAATCAAAAATGCTTTCGGAGAATATATCGGTGAAGTTTCAGAAGGAAACAGAAAAGATATTAGAAACGCCGTTGAAGCAGCACACGCAGAAAAATCTTGGGGCGGAATGACTGGTCATGCAAGAGTGCAAGTTTTGTATTATATCGCAGAAAATTTAGCGATTCGTTCAGAAGAATTCGCAGAAAGAATTGTCGAAATGACGAATCAATCTTTAGAATCTGCACAAGATGAGGTTGAAAAATCAATTGAAAGAATTTATACCTATGCCGCTTATGCTGATAAATACGATGGTGCTGCACATTCTACTGTTCAGAGAATGGTGACTTTAGCAATGCCCGAAGCAATCGGAGTAATGGCTATAATTTGCCCGGATGAAAATCCATTGTTAGGATTTATCTCTACTGTGATTCCTGCGATTGCGATGGGAAATAAAGTAGTGGTCATTCCATCTGAAAAACATCCGTTCTCAGCGACCGATTTCTATCAGATTTTAGAAACCTCAGATGTTCCTGCTGGAACCGTAAATATCATTACCGGTCCAAAAGAAGAATTAGCCAGCGAACTCGCCAAACATTATAATGTTGAAGGAATTTGGTATTTCGGAACTGCAGAAGGAAGTAAAAATATCGAATTATTATCCACAGATTCTATGAAACGTTCTTGGGTAAATTTCGGTAAATACAGAAACTGGCTCAATCCAAAACATGGTGAAGGTCAGGAATTTTTAAGACACGCCACAGAAATTAAAAATATCTGGATTCCTTACGGAGCGTAGATTTTTTTCATAAAAAGGAAAACCATGCAGTTGAGCATGGTTTTTTTTATTTAATCTTTTATGTAAAATTATTTCGTTTCTTTCTTTATGTAATCTTTCGTGTCGTTGTAACCTTCTTTTACAGCTTTTCCTCCTTTTTTCGCAGTTTTATCGGTCCATCTTGCGGCTTTTTTAGCGCTTCTCTTGGTTGCTTTGGCCCCCTTTTTTACGGTTTTCTCTGTCCATTTTACGCCATCTTTAGCGGTTTCTCCGGTCCATTCTGCACCGTCTTCTACAGCATTTCCAACTGCTTTTGCATCTTTTTTAACTTCCTGTTTTAGGGTAGGTTTTGTTTCCTGTGCAGAGATCGCTATGGTCAGAAAAAATAGAGCTGATAATGATAATAACTTGGTTTTCATCTTGATAAATTTTATAGTTAATCTACCTCATATCTCACATATTGAGCCAATCATCTGATCAAAATATTTTTAACTATAAATTAACGCTTTCATTTTTAAATTAATATTTTTGCAGCCTCATGGCGAAAAGAAAAATAAAGAAAAAAACCACCAGAAAAATTCATAAAAATCGCAAGAGACATTTTCTTCTACGACGGGAAATTCTTTTGCTTTTTTTAGCACTTGCTTTATTCGGTACTGGTTTCTATTTAAAGGAGAAGATCTCTTTTTATTATGCCATGTATTTCAATAAATTCGAACATAAAAAACTAACCAATTCCGAAAAGGAAGAAAACAGAATCAACCGAATCATTGGTGAATACGCAGACAAAACCTTCGGAATGGATGTTTCACATTACCAAAGAAAAGAAGATATCGTCTGGGACAGTTTAAGTATTGGAAACCGTACTATTCCGATAAAATTCGTGGTTCTTCGGGCAACCATGGGGAATAAATCGACCGATAAACATTTCGAAGAATTTTGGACGCTTTCAAAAAAGCATGAACTTATTCGTGGTGCTTATCACTTTTATCGGGCTGATGAAGATCCGGTCATGCAAGCCAATAATTTTCTGGCCAACGTAAAATTAGAATCCGGAGATTTACCACCCATTTTAGATATAGAAAAAATCCCAAGGCGGAAATCAACCAAAAAACTCGTTGAAGATCTGAAGATTTGGTGCCGCATCGTAGAAGATGCTTACGGCGTAAAACCCATCATCTATTCCTATTACCACTATCACAAAGATTTTTTGAAAGGAGAGTTTGATGATTATCCGTTGTGGTTGGCAAATTACAATGATGTTCCCCAACCCACGCCGGATAGTAACTGGGAAATCTGGCAGTTTACGGAAAATGGAATCGTTTACGGAATCAACACCAAAGTTGACCTTAATGTTTATAACGGAAATCTTTGGTCATTGAAAAGATTGACTTTAGATTAACAAAAAAAGGATGCTCACGAGCATCCTTTTTTATATTTTGATAAACTTTTTATTTTACTTTATCCAATAAAGCTTGCGTGTCCTGATATTCTTCACCTTCTTTTTTCGCCAGTTCGATAGCTTTTTCAGCCCATATCTTAGTATTGGCTTTGTCGCCCAGTTTAAAGTAAAGATTGGCCAGGGTATCAGAGTTGGCATAACCTTCATTTAATTTCACAGACTGTTTTGCCCAAATGATCGCCTTTTCCAAAGATGCTTTATCGGTAGAATTTTCGAAAAAATTCCATGAAATTGAATTTAATTCTTCAGAAGTGAAAAGTTTAGAACTCCCGTCCTGGTAATATTCCATCGCCAGTTTTTCGTAAGAATTTCTATCTTTTGCCGCCGAAGCTACTTTCATTTTAGATTTTAGCAACAAAGGTTTAACCTCTTCTTCAGACATTGTTTTTCTTGCTTCAGCAACATATTTTTTCTCATCGAAAGTTTTTGTTGTCTTATCATAAGCATTATTAAACAAAGCATTTAGTTTAAAATTGTTTAGGACCTTATTATAATTTTCTTCCGGCATCACTTTCAATAATTCCGCTTTTCGAGTGACAAATTCCGGGTAAAGTGGCGAATTACTGTCTTTCGTTAAGGAGAAAAGGATGGAGAAATCTTCCTGAGTGAAAGGTTCTCCTTTTTTTCCTCCAAAATAAGTTGTTGCAGCTTTTGTCGCTAAGTCCGCATCTGCGAAAGTAAATATGTTAATAAACCTTTTTAAAAATTCCGGGTCTTTATTCCCTTCGTCAAATTTCTTTTTAAGCGCACCCATTTGTTTTGCAGGATCCACGGCATCTTTACCTACAGTAATAAATTCGGGTGCATCATAATAGGAAGTTACCCGATGAATTAATTCCCCATCACCATTGATGAAAAGGTAAGTCGGATAAGCTCTTACGTTATATTTTTTTGCCAAATCAATTCCTTCTCCTTTTTCCATATCAATTTTGGAATTGATGAAATTAGCGTTGTAGAAATCGCCAACTGCAGGCTGGGGAAATACGTTTTTCGCCATCAGTTTGCACGGTCCACACCAAGTGGTAAAGGCGTCTACAAAAAGCAATTTATTTTCCTTTTTAGCAATAGCGAGTAAATCTTTGAAGGATTTGTTCTCTTCAAATTTCATTCCCTGTCCGAAGGTGACGATGCTGAAAAGCACCAGTAATATCAATGAAATTTTTTTCATTTTTAAAATTTATTTAATCGTAAAAATAATGTATTCTTTAAAAAGTCGTGAAGCCGTCTCAAAATAAAATATGAGGCGGTTTTTTTATTTTCTGTTGTAAAGCGTTAAATTTTGATTATTTGTGATTTTTGCACATTAGGATAAAAATGTGCTCTTACTTAAGCACTCTTTTTTCTTAGATTGTGTGCTAAAGCGTGTAATCCGAACTCTAATTCCACTTTTTCTATTCCTTTGTGTGTAAAACGCTTGAAGTTCCGATTGGATTTGATATGTGCAAAGACGGGTTCTACATCCGCCGTGCGTTGTTTGCGTTTTATTTCTCCGATTTCACTCAAGATGTTTTCCCGAACTCTCTCCTTATGCCGTTCTAAATTTTGGTTGCGTTCTATTATTCTGTTTCCCTGGGCTTTATGGCAAGCCCCTCGCAGCGGACAACCGGTGCAGTTTTGAGCCTGGTACAGTGAACTTGTCTGAGCATAACCGCTTTTTGTTTTTCGATTTCGGTTGGTGATTTTATTCATCGGTTGCCCCATCGGACAGATATACTGATCGTTCTCTTCGTTATAATAAAGTTTATCGCGGTGAAAGTCTTCGTTGATTTTCTTTCTTTTCGATTTTAAAATACCCTGTTCCTTATCGAAGGTGTTGTATTTTACGAAGGTTTCTATATTTTTCTCTTCCAGAAAATCATAATTTTCTTCACTGCCGTAACCAGCATCAGCAGTAAGTTCTTCCGGCAAAAACTGATAAAGTTCTTCAAAAGTATTGAGATGTGGTTTAAGCGTATTTAAATCATTGGTGGTTTGGTGTAAAGTATAATGAATAACAAACTGGGATTCAGAACTTACCTGCACGTTGTAGGCGGGTTTAAGTTGACCATTCTGCATATGATCATCTTTCATGCGCATAAATGTGGCATCGGGATCGGTCTTACTATAACTGCCACGTCCGTCCAAAACCTTTTCCTGCTCCTGGTACTTATCCAGGTTCTGAGAAAAATTCTTTTGAATGTATCTTAATTTTGCCTTTGCTTTGGTGGATGCCTTCGGGTTTTTGCTGATGATCTCTTCTATTTTCTTGGCGGTCTTCTCTATTTTATCTTTATCGATGGTTTTAAACTCCGGTGGTGTAGGATCGCTGTCTTCTTCCTCAGCAATGCTTTGGGCATAGTTCCACATTTGTTCAAGTTGTTCTGCCATCTTCTCTTTTCTGGTTTTAATGGCATTGCCCCAAACGAAGGTATATCTCCCGGCAATAGACTCTATCTTAGTTCCATCGGTAAAAACTTCTTTCAAGCTAACGAGTCCTTCCTCTGCTAATAACAGGACGACCTGTTTGAAAATGTCTTTGAAAATAGTCTTGAGTTTCTTGCTCCGAAAACGTGCGATGGTGTTATGGTCTGCGACCTGTTGAGCGGACAACCACATAAAATTAATATTCTCACGCATCGCTTTTTCGATCTTCCTGCTGGAATACGTATTATCCATATAAGCGTAAACCATCACCTTAAGCATCATCTTGGGATGAAAGCTCGGTTTGCCATCTTTACTATACTCTTCAATGAGCAATCGTAAATCCAGTTGTTCAATAATTCCATTAACGACCCGAACGGCATGATTTTCTGGAATCAATTCCTCGATTGATGGTGGGAATAACCAATTTTGTTGTTGGTTATAATCTTTAAATTTAATACTCATATAATTGATTATCAATACTTAAAGATAGTAAAACCCTTTAAAACTGACAAATGTTAAACACAGAAAAAACCGCCTCAGTATTGAGACGGCTTCTTTATAGATGAGGTTGATTTTGCCATCAAATGTCATTTTTTTAGTTGTGAAAGAGTGGTTGTTTTCTGTGCGATTGCATTACTATTGAGAAATTTCCTTCTTCTTATTTCTAAAATAGGTACACAATATCCACTCATTTAATTTCCGTACTTTTGCACCTTTCAAAAATCATCCATTTCTATATATAATGAATTACATTTCAGCCGAAAATCTCACAAAATCTTACGGAGTAAAAACACTTTTCAAAGACATCACCTTCCATATAAATGAAGGCGACAAAATTGCCATCGTTGCCAAAAATGGCTCCGGGAAATCGACCTTGCTTAAAATTTTAATGGGCAAGGAAATTGCGGATTCAGGAACTGTCGTCATTAACAAAGATATTCAGGTTGTTTTATTCGATCAGGAAATTGATTTTGAAGGTGAATTGAATGTAGAAGAATTTATGATGACTTTGAATTCGGCACCCATTATGGCGCTCAAAAACTATCATCATGCCTTGATTTCAGAAAATCCGGATGATATGGACAAAGCGCTGAATGAAATGGAAATTCACAAAGCATGGGATCTGGAAAATGAAATGAGTCAAATTTTGACGCAGTTGAAAATTACCGATCTCTCTTCAAAAATGAAAACCCTTTCCGGCGGTCAAATTAAAAGAGTTGCTCTGGCAAAACTTTTGGTAGAAACGCGTGCACAACACCGTCATACCTTATTAATTATGGATGAACCAACCAATCACCTGGATGTTGATATGGTAGAATGGCTGGAAAATTATCTCTCAAAAGCGATGGTAACTTTGTTACTTGTAACGCACGACCGGTATTTTCTTGATGCGGTTTGTGACATAATCTGGGAGATTGAAGATTACAATTTATACGTTCACAATGGCAGTTATGGCGTTTATCTAGAAAATAAAATCATTCGGGAAGACAACATGAATTCTACGATTGATAAAGCCCAAAACCTTTACCGAAAAGAATTGGAATGGATGCGCCGTCAACCGAAAGCGCGAACCACGAAGTCTAAATCACGCCAGGATGATTTCTATGAAACCGAAAAAGTAGCAAAAACCGATACCCGAAAAGAAAAGCTGGAGCTTGATTTCGAGATGAAACGTTTGGGTAATAAAATTTTAGAACTAAGAAATATCAGTAAAAGTTTTGGAAATAAATTATTGCTGAAAAATTTTTCCTATCAGTTTCAACGTGGGGAAAAAGTCGGAATTGTGGGTAAAAATGGCGCCGGTAAATCAACCTTACTTAATATTATTCAAGGTTTAGAACCCTATGATGAAGGTGAGATCGAAACTGGGGAAACCATTAAATTCGGTTATTTTAGTCAGAAAGGATTAAAATATAAAGAAGATCAGCGCGTTATTGATTTCATTAAAGATATTTCAGAAAACTTCCCGTTGGCGAACGGAAGAACCATTTCTGCGTCGCAGTTTTTACGTTTGTTTTTGTTTGATGATCAAACACAGTATTCGCCGATCTCGAAATTGTCGGGTGGTGAAAAAAGACGTCTGCATCTGATGTATGTCTTGTATCAAAATCCAAACTTCTTAATTTTTGATGAGCCGACAAATGATTTGGATCTGCCGACTTTAACGGTTTTAGAAAATTTCCTTTTGCAGTTTCAGGGCAGTTTAATTATTGTTTCTCACGACCGTTATTTTATGGATCGCATTGTTGATCATGTTTTAGCTTTTGAAGGAGACGGAATTATTAAAGATTTCGTGGGCAATTTCTCCGAATACCGTGAAAAAAAATCCCAGGATCAAAATAAGAAAATAACGGCGCCCATTGTAGAAGCTCCGAAAAAAGTGGAAGCTGTAAAGTCTGCACCACAAGCCGCGACAAAGAAATTGTCTTTTAAAGAGCAACAGGAATTAAAGGAAATCGAGAAAGAAATTCCGAAACTCGAAAAAGAGAGAAACGAAATTTTGGAGAAACTAAATAACGAAACTGATTATGGTAAAATCGCAGAATATTCAAAAAGTTTGGAAACGATTTCTGAGAAACTTCAGGATTTAGAAATGCGTTGGTTGGAACTTCAGGATTAAGAATTCAATTGAGATTTATAATATTTAAGAACGGCGTTTGTCCGTTCTTTTTTTATTTAAAGTCGCCGACGCACGGATGATCTCTCAGAATATTGTTGTCTTATTTTTCTCATTTAAGAAAAGCACAAAGTTATTTTAGTAGAATTTCTAGAATTTATAAAGCAGAATTACTTAGTTCTATAAAAAATCGTGTATTCTTGACAGAAATTTCATCGCAGATGACTTTAGAATGACTATTTATTTTTAAAATGTAAAAAGCTTTTGCGTTATTTGTGTTCAAATATTTTTAAAGATGAGCAACGACCAAAAACTGGAAGCAAAATACGGATTATTTACCGCCATTTCTATGGTAATCGGGCAAGTTATTGGCTCCGGAATTTTCTTTAAGGTTGATGATGTTTTGGTGGCAACACAGGGAAATGTACTAGCTGGACTTTTAGGGTTTTTGATCGTGGGTATCAGCGTTGTTTTTGCGGGGATTTCCATGGCAAATTATGCAGAACTACTGCCCAAAGACGGCGGGATCCTGAGTTATGTCAATTACCGTTTCGGAAAAACGGCTTCCTATTTTGTGGGTTGGATGTATATGAGTTTATTTTATCCCTCGCTTACCGCTGTTTTATTTACGGTGTCCGGAATTTATATCGCGCATCTGTTAGCAGAATTTATGAGTTTTGAACCTACGAACTTACATTACGTACTGATTGGATTTGTGAATCTTGTGATTTTCTTTTTTATTAATATTTTTCGTCCGAAAAGCAGTGGAATTTTTCAGCAGATGACCACCGTTTTGAAGGTGCTTCCGTTGATATTTATTGCGTCTCTCGGTATTTTGAGTCTGGTTAAAGGCGATGTAAGTCAGGTTAATACTTTTACGCAGGCGGGGAGCGGTTTGCAAAATCAATCTTTTATTCTTTTGGTGGCGGCGAGTTTTATTCCTATTTCATTTGCCTTTGATGGTTGGTATATCGCCACACAGATTTCCGGCGAAATTAAAAATTCAAGCAAGAATCTTCCTAAAGCTTTAATTATAGGAACACTTTCGGTGATGGTCATTTATATTGCGTACTATTTAGGCGTCGTGTTCCGAATGAGTGGCGAGGAGATTATTCAATTAAAAGACACTTATATTACGGAGTTTGCAAGAAAAATAGCCTCCAACTCCGGTGCACTAATTATGCAACTCTTTATCATTATCTCCGTTTTAGGAACTTCAAATGGTTTGTTGTTGGCGACGATCCGTGTGCCGTATCAGTTTTCGAATTTAGAAAAATCGAAAAAATTTCTTAATCTGAGCAAAGTAGAGGAGAAGACCAAAATGCCTGTCAACAGCGCTGTTTTCGGAACCGTGCTGATTACCTTCTACCTTTTGATTTATTATTTTACGAATACGCATCCTTTCTTTACCGAGAAAAATTTCGATCTTTCCGCCATTCCTATCCTGTTTATTTATTTGGTTAACGTGGCATTATTTATAGGTCTTTTTCAACTGTTCCGTAAAAAGACGTTCTCCAAAAATTCATTTTTCAGAAAAATGATGACCATTATAGCTGTTTTCGGTAATATACTGGTGATTTTTGGAACAGTGACTTCACCAAATGGTTTGACCTATTTCGTTATTACTATCTTCTTTTTGCTGGGCGGATTTCTTCTCATGAGAAGAATATGATAAAAATCATTTGGTCTCATTGCTTTCATTTTCAGTAATTTAAACCTACGTTTGGTTCTTTATTTAGAATAGTTCAAAATAGATTTGTGCAATTAAAAAACCTTTTTTACTTTTGCATCGTTATTTTAATTCAGTCTAAATAAAAACGTTCTATGAAAAAACAGATCATTTCGCTTGGAGCCTTGATAATTGTATCTTCTGTAAATGCGCAGATGCAGTTTCAACCTGAAAGTGATACCATTCGAATTCAGCAAATTGAAGATATTAATCTGCACAAAACCGGAAATCCAAATAAAGCACAACCATTTTCCTCAAAGTCGAATCTTACGATAATGGAAAATCCTCAACCAATTTCTATTGTAACGCACGAGATCATCGAGCAGCAACAGGCGAAACAGTTGAGCGATGTTCTTCAGAATGTTAACGGACTTTATATCACTTCTTCCCGTGGTAATTCACAGGACAGTTTTGGAGGTCGCGGATTTAACTTTGGGAATGATAATATTTTTAAAAATGGAGCACGCGTAAACAGTGGCGTTTTTCCTGAAGTTTCCGGGTTAGAAAGAGTAGAAGTACTGAAAGGTGGAAACGCCATGTTATACGGAAATGTTGCCGCAGGTGGCGTGGTAAATTTAATTACGAAGAAACCAAGATTTAATTTTGGTGGAAGTGTGGGATTAAACGCCGGAAGTTGGGATTCCTACAAAACAACGGTCGATTTTTACGGTCCTTTATCGAAATCTGTAGCGTTCCGTGTAAATGGAGCTTACGAAACGGCAGATAGTTTCATAGATGTGGTAGAATCTCAAAAATATTATTTTAATCCTTCTTTTGCGTTTAATATCGGGGAGAACTCTCAAATTATTGTTGAAGCAGACTATCTAAAAAATGAGTTTACTCCGGATTTTGGGATTGGCTCAATTACCAATAAGGATAATTCTTACTCCGTAAATAATTTATTGCCGCGACATGCTTTTGTCGGCGCAGACTGGCAGTTTCAAAACGTAGAGCAAGCGACAACCGGAATTACTTTTAACCATCAGTTTAATGATGTGTGGACTTTGAACGCAGTAGCTTCTTATCAAAATTACACGAAGGATTATTTTTCTACAGAAAGAGTACAGTGGAGTTATGACGACGCAGACCGTTTGAACTGGAAACGTCCGGTAGGCAGATCATATGCAGAACAGAATTACACCTCATTACAGGTTAATGTTAACGGTGAAATTAAAACAGGAAGTGTAAACCATAAAATTTTGGTGGGTACCGATGGTGATTACGGAACAAGTGATTCTTACGGTTACAATCTTTCGCAAGCATTCTACGGAACCAATGGAAGTGCGGACGGAACGATCTATTTAGATGATCCTTCAACCTGGGCTTCCGGCGCAGTTCCCACTGCAGAAAAGAGAGACAGAAACAGAATTCCTACCCAAAGATTTGGGATTTATGCACAGGATTATATTGAGCTTTCAGATAAATTTAAAGTGTTGGCTGGTTTACGATATTCTTACATCGAAAATAAAGACTCTGAAAAGAAAACTTTTGCAAACAACGAAACAAAACTTTCAAACGGTTCGGTAGACCGGGCATTTTCTCCCAAAGCAGGCTTGGTTTATATGCCAAATGATAACTTATCGCTTTTTGCCACTTATACCAATTCGTTCAGTGCCAACTCTGGAGTAGATGTTAATGATAATTCACTAAAACCTTCGATCATCGACCAGTATGAAGTAGGAATGAAAAAGAATTTCTGGAATAACGCAGTTGCATTAAACCTGTCACTCTATCAGATTGAAAATCGGAACTTTTATCAGGCTATTGAGGGAAACACGTCCGGTAAAGATATAAAAGAGTTCGCTGGTAGAATGCGAAGTCAAGGGGTAGAATTAGACATCACCGGAAATCCTTACCCGAACTTGTCCATTATCGCCGGAGCCTCTTATAACCATTCTGTTTATTTAGATACGCCGGCAGATTTCGGGTATGTTGAAAATCAAAGATTGGTACGAACGCCTGCAACTACCGCAAATGCGTCAGTGTTTTATACCTTTAATAAGTATGTGAAAGGTCTGAAATTGGGAGCGAGTGCTTACTATGTTGGAGATCGAATTGCTGGATGGAATGATACCAAAAAAACATTAAGAGAAAGAAATGGTGTTTCCAGATTTTTGGAAGTGGGCGATTATGTAACCGCGGCAGTTTCTATAGGATACGACTGGAATAAATTTTCTGTGATGGGTAAAGTGGGTAACTTATTCGATGCGGTAGAATATAACTACCACGAGAATTATTCAGTAAATCCAATTACGCCAAGAAACTACTATGTTACCTTAACGTACAAACTCTAAAAGGCACCCATTATATCATTTTAAATTCATTATAACACCGGTGGGAATTTCGATTTCCACTCGTGTTATTTTACATAACAAAACAGAAATAAAAAAACAGAAACTATGGCACAAATTAAGGATACCAAATCATTTATGCGCATCACGCACCGTTATTTAGGATATTTCGCGGCCGGAATTATGGCAGTTTATGCGCTCAGCGGCGTATTACTCATTTACCGCGATACCAATTTCCTGAAAAAGGAAAATAAAACGGAAATCGTCTTGAAACCCAATATGACGGAAAAGGAACTGGCGAAAGAAATCAAGATGAGGAATGTGGAGTTTGAACCTGGAGAAGGCGATTTGAAAACTTTTAAAGATGGAACCTATAACGTGAAAACCGGTGAGGCAAAATACTCCAAAATGGAGTTGCCTTTTGTCCTGGAAAAATTTAACCAATTACATAAATCAACCTCCAAGCACCGTTACGCCTCGTTGAATACGGTCTTTGGATTGGTCTTGTTTTTCTTTGTGATCTCTTCCTTTTGGATGTTTAATTTCAAATCGAAAGCATTCCGACGTGGAATGATTTACGCCGGAGTTGGATTTATTTTGGCTTTGATCATGGTGTTCTTCCAGTAAAACTTTGATTTTATATTGAATCTCTTTTTTGTCATTACCGCGGAATCTCTATTTCTGCCTACTCAATTTTAAGGCTTTTACGGGGCGACAATCAGCGAGATATTCCCAACTGAACTATAACAAAACGGAATTTCTAGCCCTGATTGAACGGCGTGTTTAAGCTCTCCCAAGCCAAGGGAAAGCGGGGCGGGAAGCGAGTAGTGAAAGCAGGTTCCCGGCTCCTAAAAAAAATGGCGGTTATGCCCTAAATAATTCGGTTATAGAATTGTAGCGTTAGAAAATTTCATTATCTTTGCACCCTTATAAATAATCGGGACGAGTTCCCACAAATTCAAACATTTATGTCAGTAAAAATTAGATTACAAAGACACGGTAAAAAAGGAAAACCTTTTTTCCACATCGTAGTTGCCGATGCAAGAGCAAGTAGAGATGGTAAATTCATCGAAAAAATCGGTACTTACAATCCGGTAACCAATCCTGCAGTAATTGATCTTAATGTAGATTCTGCTGTAAAATGGTTAAATAACGGAGCGCAACCAACTGATACTGCCCGTGCAATTCTTTCTTACAAAGGAGTTCTTTACAAAAGACACTTACAAGGTGGAGTAGCAAAAGGAGCTTTCGATCAGGCGACTGCTGACAGCAAATTTGCTGCTTGGTTAGAAGCTAAAGAGCAACAAGTACTTGGGAAAAAAGATGGTTTGAACAAAGCGAAAGAAGATGCTAAAAAAGCAGCTTTGGAAGCTGAAGCCAAAGTAAACCAAAGTAGACTAGATGCTGCACAAAAATTAGCAGATGACGCAAAAGCAGAAGCTGATGCAAAAATCGCTGAAGAAAAAGCAGCTGAAGAAGCTAAAATCGCAGAAGCGAAAGCAACTGAGGAAAAATCAGTTGTTGAAACAGTTGCAGAAACTGTAGGTAGCGCTGCTGCCGCAGTAGAAGGAGCAGTTGATTCTGTAAAAGAAACAGTAGCAAACGTTACTGAGAAAATTACAGGAAAAGACGAAGCTACTGAAGGAACTGACGAAGCTAAAGCTTAATAAATTTCTTATTGTTAAGAATTATGGAGGCGTCATTTTTTGACGTCTCTATTATTTTAGAACCAATTATATTTGCAACATGAAAAAAGAAGAATGTTATTTTTTAGGTAAAATCACGCGTAGACATGGATTACACGGAAATGTATTCCTGAAATTAGATACCGATCAACCCGAAATGTACAATAAACTGGATACCATTTTTGTGGATATCAACGGATTACTCGTTCCTTTTTTTGTTGCCAAACAAGCCTGGAGTAAAGGCGAAACACTGATTATCTCTTTCAAAAATTCTACCGAAGCTTTGGTGGATCAGGTGGTGGGCAAAGATGTTTACCTACCGCTTTCCGGCCTGCCAAAATTAACGGGAAACAAATTCTACTATCATGAAGTAGTAGGCTTCGAAATCCGGGAAGAAGATGGTAAATCCTGTGGCATTATCGAATCGATTAACGACCAAACCGGTCAGCACTATTTCGTGCTTACTTTGGCTGGCAAACAAATCGTTATTCCCATCATCAGAGAGTGGATTCTGGAACTGAACCGGGAAGAGAAATTCCTTAAAATGTCTTTGCCGGAAGGTTTAATGGATGTTTTTCTGGTACCGTCGAAAAAAGACGAGTAAGGTTTGATTTATTTTTAGGGCGACTTTATCCGTCTTCCGTTCCCGCTTTTTTAATTGCTGGCTTCGGCAAGCTCAGTCACCAATTAAAAAGAGCTTCACTCAAGCCGGGTCGCAGGTGGGATCCTTCCAATGCTTTCCCGAAAAGTTCAATATCCCGATTATCTCATTCAAGATTTTCTTCGTTACTGAGGGAACAAAAATTAATTGTTACTCAATTTCGTCTCTTCTGTAGAAATATCAGTTTGGGGAAGACCGCTAAATTATCGATTCTTTCAAATCATCAAAATGGATTAAAAACGCTTCTAAATTGAGCGTTTTTTTATTATAATTTTGGTCCCGGAGCAAAAATTACACCAATTTTTAGTAAGTTTGCATCTACTGTTTATAAATTAAAAGGAAAAAAATATTTCCGCAGACCAATAAAATATTGATTGTTAGCACATGAGAACCACTATAAAAGAATTATTAGGAGATTATAAAAAACTGTTACATCACGACATTACCATTCAGGGCTGGGTTAGAGCATTTCGCTCGAACCGGTTTATTGCTTTGAATGACGGATCTACAATCAACAATTTACAGGTCGTGGTAGACTTTGAAAAGTTTGACGAAAATATTCTTAAAAACATCAGCAATTCAGCCTCATTAAAGATTGTGGGTGAAGTTGTTGAAAGCCAGGGAGCAGGACAAAGCATCGAAATTATTGCCAAAAAAATTATTATTCTCGGCGATAACTTTACCGAAGAAAGAGACAAAACCATTCTTCAGCCGAAGAAACACTCTTTAGAGGTTTTACGTGAGCAGGCGCATTTGCGTTTCCGTACCAATTTATTCAGCGCGGTTTTTAGAGTCAGAAGTTCCGTAAGTTTTGCGATTCACCAATTCTTCAACCAGAATCAGTTTTTCTACATGAATACGCCGATTATTACAGGAGCTGATGCAGAAGGAGCTGGGGAAATGTTCAGTGTTACAAATTTTGATTTAAATGATATTCCACGAAATGAGGAAGGAAAAATTGATTTTGAAAAAGATTTTTTTGGGAAGAAAACCAATCTAACTGTTTCCGGTCAGTTAAGCGTGGAAACTGCGATGATGGGATTAGGTCGGGTTTATACTTTTGGACCTACTTTCCGGGCAGAAAATTCGAATACAACGCGTCACCTTGCAGAATTCTGGATGGTAGAACCGGAAGTTGCCTTTAATAATTTAGAAGACAACATCGATCTGGCGGAAGATTTCTTAAAGTATGTGATCAACTACGTTTTAGAAAACTGCAAAGATGATCTGGAGTTTTTAGATAAAAGATTTGCCGAAGAGCAAAAGCAAAAACCAGAGAAAGACAGAGCTTCCGAAGGTTTGATTGAGAAGTTGCAGAATGTGATCCAGAAGAGATTTAAGCGTGTTTCTTATACCGAAGCAATTGATATTCTTAAAAATTCGAAAGAAAATAAAAAAGGAAAATTTCAGTTTCCTATCGAGGAATGGGGCGCAGACTTGCAAAGTGAACACGAACGCTTCTTGGTAGAAAAACATTTTGAATGTCCTGTCGTTCTTTTTGATTATCCAAAAGAGATCAAGGCGTTTTACATGAAATTGAACGAAGATGGAAAAACCGTGGCCGCAATGGATGTTTTATTCCCGGGAATTGGTGAAATTATTGGTGGATCCCAAAGAGAAGATAAATTTGAGGTGTTGGGAACCAAGATGAAGGATATGAATGTTGATGAAGAGGAACTTTGGTGGTATTTAGACACAAGAAAATTCGGTTCTGTTCCGCACGCAGGGTTCGGACTTGGTTTGGAACGATTGGTTCTTTTTGTGACCGGTATGACCAATATCAGAGACGTTATTCCTTTCCCTAGAACTCCACATAATGCGGAATTCTAAAATAATTTTACTAAGTTTATGACTTGGGAATTATTATTCAATTTTAAAAACACAAGAGATTAGCAAAATAATATGTTAAAACAAAATCTTCAAATGCGACTTGGCCAGAAATTGGCCCCTCAGCAAATTCAGCTTATGAAGTTGATTCAGCTTCACACGCTCGAATTCGAAGAGGAACTGGAGCGCGAATTGGAAGAAAATCCGGCCTTGGAAAAAGTGCAGGAAGAAAATAAAGATGAAGACTACGCCTCGCTTGATGATAAATATGAAGATGAAGGGAACGAAAGTATCGATACCGATTTCGACGTTAATGAATACATTTTCGATGACGAACCGGCCTATAAATCATCTGCAAACAATTACTCTGCTGATGATGAAGAGTTTGATAACCAATCACTCCTCACAGAAGGACAGTCTTTATATGACTATCTTTTGGAACAGATTCACCTGGCAAAAATCGATGGCGAAGATTTAAAAATTGCAGAATATGTTATTGGAAATCTCGACAACGATGGTTATTTGCGTCGTGAAATTAAGAAATTGGTAGATGATCTTGCTTTTTCCCAAGGTCTTTTTACCACCGTTGAAAAAGTGACGGAAATTCTAGAAAATTACGTTCAGAAATTAGATCCGCCGGGAGTTGGTGCACGCGACCTTCAGGAATGTTTATTGCTGCAGATCGAGAAAAAAGTGAGCGCTGATAAAGCGGTGAGTTTAGCGGCCAATATCTTGAGAAATCAGTTTGATGCTTTAACCAATAAGCATTATAACAAGATTATTCAGAAATACGATATTGAAGAAGAAAATTTAAAAGATGCTTTGGAAGTAATTTCCAAATTGTCTCCGAAAGTTGGGGGGAATTTTGATTCGCAAACCATCACCATTAATAATGAAATTATTCCGGATTTCTTGATCACTGTTAAAGATAACGGTGCTAAAGGAGTGGAAGTAATTCCGTCCCTGAACAGCAAGAATGCACCTTCTTTAAGAGTTTCTGATGAATACAAAAGTATTTTGACCACTTATTCTCACGATAAAAAATCAGCAGAACATAAACAGGCAGCACTTTTCATTAAGCAGAAATTAGATGCAGCAAAATGGTATATTGATGCGATCAACCAACGCCAAAATACCTTATTGCAAACAATTTCAGCGATTGTAAAGTTGCAGAAAGATTATTTCATCACGGCTGATGATAAATCATTGAAACCAATGATTCTAAAAGACGTCGCAGATATTACCGGTTTCGATATTTCTACGATCTCGCGGGTCGTAAAAAGCAAATATGCCGATACTCCAAATGGAATTGTTTATTTGAAAAGTCTTTTCTCAGATTCATTGATAAACGATGATGGAGAAGAAGTTTCTACGAAAGAAATTAAAACCCACTTGCAGGACGTCATTAACAACGAAAACAAGAGAAAACCATTGACAGACGACGCTTTGGTAGGTTTGTTAAAGGAAAAAGGATATAATATAGCAAGACGAACAATTGCGAAATACCGGGAGCAGCTTAATATTCCGGTCGCACGTTTGCGAAAAGAATTATAAAAATTATTTAGCGATATATAATAAAGAAGAGGGAAATTAATTTCCCTCTTCTATATTTTGGAGCTGTTTTAGATTCTTGCCCAAGCGGCTCAGAATTAAACCGTAAACCACGCGGTAATAAACCCACATTAAAACTGCGCTTAATCCCATCGTTAGCATTAATCCTGTAATAAAGCCTAAAAGGGTAGGATTCGTTAATTTAATATGTTGCTCATCTAAAACGGATAAGGTGAAAATTCCCAATACGGCAGTGAATAAAATCACCAGGGAAATATTCGCCAGAATAAATAGCTGAACTGTTTTCTTGAATCTAATGATTTGCAGAATAAGTTTTTTCAGATTAGATTCTACATTTATCTTTCGGTAATTCTGATAAAAAACGACAACAAAAACGCCGGTAAGAGCAAGACTTATTAATTTTAAAATGAGATATAAATTGCTGATGGCTCCTTCAAAATTGGTGGAGTCATTAATTCCTAATCTTTTTAAAATCCGCAGTAGATCCGAAGTGTCATCTCCCAGAAAACTGTAGTAAATATTTGCACTTAGGATTATAATAAATTCTGCAAGACTGATCCAAAGAATATATTTCACATAATTTCGCGAGGATTTATTCAGCATCGATTCAATTTCGTTGCTGTCATATTTGGGCTGGGCAGGTTCTTGCTGCCAGGTTTTTTTAAAACTGTCTAAATCAAACTCAGCCATGTTTTTCCATCAGTTGTTTTAAAGTTTTCTTAAGTCTGTTCATTTTCACTCTCGCATTCACTTCGGTAATTCCTAAGTTTTCCGCAATATCACGGTAAGGTAAATCATCCAGATACATCGTCACAATCGCCCTTTCTACACTGGGCAGCATTTTTATAATTTTATAAAGAACGCTTACCTGCTGTTGTTTTTCGTCATCATCCTCCAGAAAATCGGAGTGATGATAATCCATCAATTCATCAGTCTGTGGCGACTTTGTTTTTTTTCGGAATAAGGTGATTGCAGTATTCAGAGCAACACGGTACATCCAGGTAGATATTTTCGATTGCCCTTTGAATGAGTCGTAAGAACGCCAAAGTTGTAACACGATTTCCTGAAAAAGATCTTGCTCATCTTCTAAGGTGTTGGTATAGAGTCGTGAAACCTTGATAATCAAACCTTGATTATCTTTAATTAATTTCGCAAACTCTTTCTCTTTCGCACTCAAACCTTGACGATTTATAAAAAGCGAAGATAATTTTTTTTAACCGAAATTAAATACATTATTGCTCTAAACCTTTATTTATCTGTGTACTATCGAGTGTTTTTTCCTCAAACTTCATCTAATTTATTATATTTGCCCCATGATTCTACGCGGAGAAAATTTAATTAAAGAATACGGGCCAAAAAAAGTGGTGAAAGGAGTTTCTGTAGAAGTTGCTCAAGGGGAAATCGTAGGGCTTCTTGGTCCGAATGGTGCGGGCAAAACCACCAGTTTCTACATGATCGTAGGTTTGGTGAAGCCAACTTCTGGGAAGATTTATTTGGACAATAACGAGATCACCAACGATGCTATGTACCGCCGTGCTCAAAAGGGAATTGGATATCTGGCGCAGGAAGCTTCCGTTTTTCGTAAACTTTCGGTAGAAGATAATATTCTGGGCGTGCTTCAATTAACAAAACTTTCGAAGCGCGAACAAAAAATGAAATGCGATGAACTCATCGAAGAGTTTTCTCTGCAACACGTGCGTAAAAACCGGGGAGATTTATTGTCCGGTGGGGAAAGAAGAAGAACCGAAATTGCCCGTTGTCTCGCGACAAGTCCTAATTTTATTTTGTTAGATGAGCCTTTTGCCGGCGTCGATCCTATCGCGGTAGAAGATATTCAGAAAATTGTAAGAAGTTTGGTTGACAAAAACATCGGTATTTTAATCACCGATCATAATGTACAACAAACCTTGGCGATCACGGATAAGACTTACATTATGTTTGAAGGAAGAATTTTGAAAGAAGGACTTCCACATGATTTGGCGAATGATCCGCAGGTTCGTGAAGCTTATCTTGGGGAGAATTTCGTGTACCAGGATATTTTAAATAAGCCAAAGAAAAGATCTTTTGTTTATAATATTTGGGCCGGAAATTTTGATTCTAAAAATCAATTTCAAAACTTTGTCAATGAAAATTTTTCAAATGCAGAAAACCTGCGTTTAATGTATGGTTTTGAAGACATCAGTTTTGCTTCTTTGGCGAATTCTGAGATAGAACATATCTTCAATGAAGTAGTTGACAAAACAGCCAACAATTCTTTCCTGTTTCAGAAAAGAGAAATTAATTCGCTGTATACGCTGGAACAGGCAGAAGCAGATTCTAAAGCTTTAAGCAAGTCAAATTTACATTTCTTAACCAGCTATTCTTTTGATTCGTAAGGTCAGAATTAGATCTTAAAATCGATTGAGGGAGAAATTATTAGGTCGACATGGTAGGATTTTTGTAAATTGAGTTTCATTTTTAATTTTTAAAGTCATTTTTACATCGTATGCCAAAACCGTTTAACCGAACCGTCACCCTATATCACATTTATCAGCAGCTGATTCCTTTTATCAAACCTTATCGTTTGATGATGTATTTCACCTTGTTTTTAACTTTTATCGGTGCATTGATGGCTCAGGTGAATCCTTTGGTTCTAAAATATACGGTAGATGAAGTGACTGAATTAACACAGCTTCCAAATCCGATGGATGAAGGAATTCATGTGTTGGTTGTGATTTCCGCTATATTATTGGGAAAAGAAATCGTAAATATTTTCATTCAGTTTGGACAGAAATTCTACGGGGAAAAAATTAGAATTAATACCAGTTCTGTTTTAGCCCAAACCGCAATTGATAAGATCCTGACCTACAGCGTGGCTTTTTACACCAATGAAAATCACGAAACCGGAAAACTTCAGCAGCGGATTGACCGTGGGATCGAAAGTTTAACCAAACTGGTTCAGAATTTTTTTATTGACATTTTACCGCTGTTTTCCAATGCTTTGATTGCTTTGGTGATCATGTTTATGCAAAATGTGTATGTGGGTTTAGTGTCAACCATTGTAGTGCCTATTTATTTCACCATCAGCTCTTTGCAGGCAAAAAAATTGTCCGGTGTGCGCCGGCAGTTGCGTAATCAGCGGGAACAGAAAACCTCCGGACTTTTAAATCTGATCAATTCTATTATGGTCATTAAAAGTTTTGTAAGAGAAAAATTTGAAGGAAAAAAACAGTATGATCTGCAGATGCAGCTCATGGAAAGCCAGCTTTTTACGCGCCGAACCAACTTTATTTATGATGGTTTAAAGACTTTCATCGAACAGTTTGGAGTGGTTTTAATTATTTTGTTAACGGTTTATTTGGTACTCGATGAGCAAATGACAATTGGTGCAATTATGCTTCATATTCTTTTGTTCAATAATGTATCAGCACCAATTCGTCAGCTTCACCGTATTTATGATGATATGAATGACGCTATGATTTATGCAGAAGGTTATTTTGATATTTTAAATGCCGATGACTACACGGAACCCAATGGAACATTTGTAGAAAAAGATATTAAAGGGAAATTTGAACTACAGAATATCGACTTTACTTATCCGAACGGAACGAAAGCACTGCACAATGTTTCGATGACCATTCAGAATGGAAAGACAACAGCTTTAGTTGGTTTAAGTGGCGCCGGAAAATCAACAGTGATTAATTTGTTATGTAAATTTTATCTGCCCGACTCCGGAAAAATTATGCTGGATGAAGTGAATCTGGATAATTTTGATAATACTTCTTTAAGAAATGATATTGGTCTGGTTTTACAAAAAAATCATATTTTCCAGGGAAGTATTGAAGACAATATTCGCTACGGAAATATGAATGCCAGTTTTGAAGAAATAGAAACGGCAGCGAAAAAAGCCTATCTGCATGATCAGGTGATCGAATTGCCGGAGAAATATCAACATGATGCAACTCAACTTTCCGGTGGACAGCAACAGCGGATTGCCATTGCTAGATTGTTTTTGAAAGATCCACCCATTATTTTTCTGGATGAACCGACGGCAAGTTTAGATGCCATAGCAACGGAGCAGATCAAAAACTCTTTGGATGCCATTAAGAAGGGAAGAACCGTGGTCATTATTTCCCATTCTCTTTCTCAGATCTTAGATTCAGATTGTATTTATGTCATGAAAAAAGGGACGGTTGTGGAAAGCGGAACTCACGATGAACTCATCAGTTTACACGGTGTGTATCGTGAAATTTTCGATGCTTCTGCCCGAAGTCTGAATTTAGACAAACTCCTGAGCTCCTTCCAGGAGAATTAATTTAAAACCCAAAAATGAAAAAATATTTTGTTGTCATGATTGCATTTTCTGCCTTAATCTCCTGTTCGGAGATGGAAGAAAAAATTAGTGAAACCATTGACAAAACAACCCAAAGCGTAAAAGAAAAAGCGCAGAATACGGTAAAAGAAACCATTAATGAAACCGTAAACAATTCCATAAATTCCCTGACGAATGCGGAGGATACACAATTTCAAGAAGTTTTTCCAACCGGAGAATTAACTTTAGTTTCAGATTTTAAGGGCAAGAAGTTTACTTTTCCAAACGGTTCGCCGGCTTATCTTTTTAAGTATAAAGCAGATAAAGAAATCCTTATTCCCTTTTTGGAACAGCAGGAAACAGTCAATGAGGAGCAATCTGACAAAGTAGCCCGAAAAATTGATGGTAAAAGTTTTATAGACAAACTGAGTTTTGTTGAGAAGTTTTTACCTGCAAATACGATAGACACGAGTTTTTTAGAAGATCTTAAAAATGATAAAAGTATCGAATATTATAAACTGAAAAGATTCCCAAACAAAAGCACCATTATCTATAATCCAAAAACCCAACAGGTCTTTCAGTTTGTAGAAGTGTCAAAGTAATCTTCTGTTTTTAGTCATTAACTTATTCTATACTTATGCATTCTTCATTCTCAATTTTTTGCTAAAATAAAAATATGTCCCAAAATATAATTGAAAGCACCGTAGCTTTTGTTAAAGAAAAACTAGAAGGAGCAGAAGCCGGTCACGACTGGTTTCATATCGAAAGGGTTTGGAAACTCTCCAAAAAAATAGCGCAGAATGAAACCTGCAATTTGGAAGTGGTAGAGTTGGCTGCTTTACTTCATGACATTGCAGATCCCAAATTTCATAATGGTGATGAAGAGTTAGCTATTAAAATTTCGAGGGAATTTCTGGAAAGTCAAAATGCAGACACGCCCATTATTGACCAGGTTTTATTCATTATAAAAAACATCTCCTTTAAAAACAGAAATGAGATTGCAGAAAATCCACCTATAGAATTGCAAATAGTTCAAGATGCCGATCGACTCGACGCCATCGGAGCTATAGGAATTGCACGGACTTTTAATTTCGGAGGCTTTAAAAATAATTTAATGTATCACCCTGAAATTGAACCGAAGCTGAACCAAACCAAAGAAGAATATAAAAAATCGAACGGAACAACGATCAATCATTTTTACGAAAAGTTGTTGCTTTTAAAAGATTTAATGAATACCGAAACCGGAAAAAAACTGGCGGAAGACCGACATAATTTCATGCTCAGTTTTCTAAAGCAGTTTTACCATGAATGGAATGTTGATTAAATCGAACCCAATTAATTTTACGTTTTCTACCTCTGAATTTTAATTATCTTTACGCATGTTTTATTTATTTTTTCTGCTTGCAGTACTGCTTTCGTTAAGCTTGCTTTTTTCGGTGATAAAAAAGGGAACTTTAGGTCTTTGGGCAAAAGTATTCCGCATTTTTGTGGTTGCAGCTTCATCTATTTTATTTGCGTATTTATTTTTTCAGAAGAGTGTAGACCATTTTCTGGAAAACTCACTTGCCGTACAGGTTATCAATAAACTGCCCTTTCCTTTAGATTTTTATATCATTAAAGTAAATGCAGATTCAGAATTAAAATACGAAACAAGACACGTTGGGAAAATTAGAAACAATTTTTACCGAATCGATTATCTTCAAATGCCTAAATCTGATGAGTTTTGGCTCGCAGGTTATATGGGAAAAAAGAATCTTGTGTATTTTACGCAACACTCTGTTCCCAATAAAAACGAAGATCAGATCATTGAGGTACAAAATTATATCGTTCAAAGCAGTAGACTTTCCAATATTGCAAAGACGGAAATCGAGGCCTTGAAGTTTGAGAATATCAAAACCGCCATTTGGATCACGCTGGATCTATTGCTTCTATTTCTAAATTTCGCTCTGTTAATACGGAAGTCCAAAACAAAAAATCATGAAATTGCTTTCAGGATTTAGGAGTTTTTATTTTGCTTTCTGCTCTTTTAGCGTTTCCTTGTCTTTGTCCGATGGATTCCAGACTTTCACTTCAGCATCTTTTGTAATTCCGGAGAGAATCTGAACATTAATTCCGTCACTGGCGCCGAGTTTCACATTTACCTTTTTGAATTTTCCGTCGGGTTGTTTCACTTCAACGAAAGAATTATCTTTCCCATTTACCTTTTCATATTGAATTAAAGATTCATCTAAAAGCAAGGCATTTTTCTGAGAACTTAAAATAATTTCCCCGTTTGCAGAAAATCCAGCTCTGATGTATTCGTTGGTTTTATTAAAAACATCACCTTCAATCGGGAATTTAATTGTTCCTGATTCTTCCTTTCCTTTTGGTGCAATCATGGTTACACGGCCCGGGAAAGATTTATTTTGCAAAGCTCCGATCACGATGTTCATATCCATACCTTCTTTCAGTTTTCCCGCTTGCGCTTCATCAATCGTCCCTTCAAAGATTAAAGAGTTCAAATCTGCAATAGAACAAATTGTGCTTCCTGCGTTAAATGAGTTGGCTTCAATAACCTGACTTCCGACTTTTACAGGAACTTCTAAAACAGTTCCGTTGGCTTTCGAACGAATTTGTGTGGTCGCTAAACCTGCCAATTCCGGCGTAGCTCCTGTTTTTGCGATCTGAAGATTTTTCTGCGCAGTTTGTCTTTGTTGCTGAGCATTACGCAGAGTCTGTTGCGTAGATTGTAACTGCTGTTGTGCGGAGATATATTCCTGTTTAGAAATGACACCTTGGGTGTATAATCTTTGTTGCATTTGAAATTGTTTCTGCTGTTGAGCAACATTAATTTCTGCATTGCTAATCTGAAGATTCGCATTATTAATTTCCTGTTGAGCCGCGTTCACATTTTGAATGCTCGGTACAATTCTAATGGTCGCCACCAATTGACCTGCCGTCACATTATCGCCTTCGGTTACCAGAATTTTATCGATAATTCCGGAGATGTTGGGTTTGATTTCAATTTCTTCGCGTGGTACAATTTTGCCTGTCGCCATAACCTTGTCATCCATGTTTTGAACGAAGGGTTTTTTGGTTAAAAAGGTCTCGCTTTCTTTCGAGTTCGAAGAGATGAGATAGGTGATTCCCATGATCAGAGCGCCGACAAATACCACTCCCAGCAGAATGTAAAGGGCTTTTTTTAAAGTGAACTTCTTTTTCATATACTTAGTTTATTTTTTATTTTTTTTGGGCGACTTTTTCCGCCCTCCATTCCCGCTTTTTTGCTCGTCGTTCCTCCTCACAAAAAGAGCTCCATTCAGGTCGGGTCGCAAACCGGGAATCTATTTAAATGTTGTTATTAATAGACCATTCGCACTATTAAACATACCGCAACATACCGCTTACTCTGATCTCAACGCTTCAATCGGGCGAATTTTTACGGCTCTTTGGGCGGGAATCATTCCAATGATCAAACCTAAAATAACCATAATTGCCATGGCACCGAAAACCTGTCCATAATTCACCGTCGGATTATAAAACGGAAAACTATCCTGACCTCTCGTCACAAGATCGAGAATCATGAGTAGAAAAATCCCGCATATGAATCCTAGAATACCTGAAGAAAGCGTGATGACGACACTTTCCAGTAATATTTGATTTCGTACTTCTGCCGGTTTAGCACCTAAAGCCCGACGGATTCCAATTTCTTTTGTTCTCTCCTTCACCGTAATAAGTAAAATGTTCGAGATCGCGATTACGCCGGCTAAAATGGTTAAAGTTCCTACGGTAATCGTCAGCAATTGCATTCCGCTTAAAAACCCGGTCAGCTTTAGGAACATCTTTCCGAGGTTGAAACTTCCAAAAGCATTGGTGTCTTCCGGTGAAACATTGTATTTTTTTTTGAGTTCTGCTTTTACCTGATCTTCAACTACAGTTAAATCGGCATCAGGTTTACTTACGATCGCAAAAAATCCTACTTTGTCCCCGTTATTATACATTTTTGAAAAGGTAGTGAAAGGAATGAATGAGGATTGATCATTCTCCATTCCACCGCCTTTTTTCACGCGGAAAACGCCGATGACATTAAAGAAAATCCCTTTTACATTAACGGATTTACCAATAGGATTCTCATTCTTCTTAGCATCGAAAAAGTTTTTATAGATTTCTTCCCCGATCACGATAACATTTTTATTTCCGGAGATGTCAGCATCGTTTAGGTACCGACCAAAAATCAATTTTTTCTCCGAAATTTTATTTCCAATAGGGAAATCTCCCGTTAAAGTGTAGGTAGCATTCTTTCCGTTTCTGGAAAAGGCTTCTCCCGGCGTCCCAAAATTTCCACGGGAAGATTGAGGCGATATATAATCGATCTGCTGAATTTTTTTCGGAAGTAAATCAAGATCACTTAAATGAAGATCCATTTTACGGCCTTTCGGGAAACCATCATAGGGAATAGAAGTGTTCTGTGCCCAAAGAAAAATGGAGTTGGTCGCAAAACCAGAAAATGTTTTATCGAAACCGTTTTCCATTCCTTTGGCTGCTCCTAAGAGGGCCACGAAAAGAAACATTCCCCAACCCACACCAATCATGGTAAGAAAGGTGCGCAACTTATTATTCTTGAGGGAATAATAAATTTCTTGCCAGGTGTCTATTTTGAAAATGATGTTCATGGTGTCAATTTCTATAAGTGTAAATCACTAATTAATTCGAAATAAATTGAATAGTGCTTTTAATAACTTTGTTTTTTTATATGTTCTTTTTTATCGAAAAACTATTCGCTTCTCAACGCCTCGATCGGTCTGATTCTACTCGCCCGATAGGCGGGTACAAATCCGGCAACCAATCCTGAGATCACTAAACTGGCAAACGCCACGATCACAATTCCCCAACCTACGGAAGGATCTTTAATAAAATATTTTTCTAAACTGTCGCCGATTAATGTTAATGTTAATATTCCCAGTCCAACACCGATCAGTCCTGAAATTACGGTGATAACAATACTTTCCTGCATAATTAAACCTACAATACTGCTGGGTTTCGCTCCGATGGCTTTTCTGACGCCTATTTCCTGCGTTCTTTCTTTCACGATGTAGACCATAATATTGCTGATTCCTATAATTCCCGCGAGCAAGGTCCCCATGCCGATAAAACCAACAATTACCGTAATGATGAAAAGAAACTGAAATGTTTCGCCCATATTTTTAGCATTATTTCTTACGACAACTCCATTTTCGTCATCGGGGGAAACTTTATGTTTGGCTTTCAGTTCTTTCTCTAATTTTTCGCCATATTTAATGGCTTCCGCCGGTTTGAGTTCAGGATTATATGTAATGAAAATAGTACTTACGGTATCTGAACCTTTTTTTAACTGCTGCAAGGTGGTGATGGGAACGGTAATCATTCTTTCATCAAAATCGCCTCCGTCGTCAGAGAAAACGCCGACTACTTTAAACATCGTTCCATTAATATCCAAGTCTTTCCCAATTGGACTTCCGTTTTTAATTAAATCCCGCTGCACCATTCGTCCAATGACCGCTACATTTTGCATGCGCTTCATATCAAGCGGATTTAAATATCTGCCTTCTGTCAATTGGCGGTTTTCGATAATTTTTTCATCAGGATTCGCTCCGCTGATCTGGTAATTTCCACTTTCTCGACCATATTTTACCGTCATATTTGCGGAATAACGTGGTGTTGCGCTTTCGATCATATGAGTGTCTTCACTTGTGATCTGCTTATAGTCATCGTTTTTAAGAACAATCTGGCGGTCCGATTGTAAACCTCCGTAAGCGATGGTTGTTTTTCTGGTGAAAATGGTAATGAGGTTGGTGGCATCTCTGGCAAAGCCTTCTGTAAAGGCGTTTTGCAAGCCGGCACCAATTCCAAAAAGAACGATGAAGATATATAAGCCCAACGCTACCGTGAAGCCGGAAAGTACCGTCCGCAATATATTACTGCGAATAGATTCAAAAATTTCTCTCCAGCGATCGATATCAAACATAACTTATATTTTTTTTCTTAAAAAGTGATCTGCTTCAAATTCATTTGTTATTCATTTCGAAGCATATTTTTATTTGTTATTGTAAAACTCTTTGGGTTATAAATTCGTCACTTTCTATAATTCCATCTTTTAAGATGACATTTCGCTTTGTTTCTGCAGCAACGTCTGGCTCGTGCGTGACGACGATGACTGTTTTTCCGCCACGGTTAATTTCCTGCAGCAATTTCATAATGTCGTAGGTTGTTTTTGAATCCAGCGCACCGGTGGGTTCATCGGCAAGAATTACTTTCGGATCTGTAATTAAAGCACGTGCGATGGCGACTCTTTGTTTTTGACCACCCGACATTTCATTGGGTAAATGTGTTGCCCAATCGGCGAGACCTACTTTTGCCAGGTATTCCAGGGCTTTTTGGTTTCTTTCTTTTCTGGGAACATTCTGGTAGTAAAGGGGAAGTGCCACGTTCTCCAGGGCTGTTTTATACCCAATAAGATTAAAAGACTGAAAAATAAATCCTAAAAATCGACTGCGGTAATCTGCCGCTTTTACTTCCGAAAGATGCTCAATCGGAATCCCATCAAGTTCATAGGTACCGGAATCTTTTTCATCTAAAATACCAATAATATTTAGCAGGGTTGATTTTCCGGAGCCGGAACTTCCCATAATAGAAACGAATTCGCCTTCCCCAATGGTGAGGTCGATTCCTTTCAGCACATGAAGCTTACTCTTTCCGGTGTCGTATGATTTATGGAGGTCTTTGATTACTAGCATCGAGCGGTGGATTAATTTTATAATAGGTAGCGCTTTTATTTTATTTGTTACAAATAATACTGCATCTTCATATGAAAATAATGAATTTTAATTAAAAGTGTAGGTAATGGTAATGATTAAATAATGAGTTCAGATGGGAACAATTCTTTTGTTTTTGTACGATTAGCATTTTTTAGCAATTCCCCTTACATCATCTGTAACTAATGAGGGTAATAAGGTATTTTAAAACATATTATTGTCTGTTAATTTTATTTTTAGTAATTTTACGGTTGATAATTTCATTTAGTTGAAATAGTCAAAAAAACACAACACAAAAACACAACACCGATGAAAAAAAAGATTCAGCTACTGCTGCTTATCTCTGCGTACGCATTATCTGCGCAAACGGGGAACGTAGGGATCAACACCGACAATCCTGAAGAAAAACTCCATGTAAACGGCACTATGAAAGCAAAAGATCTCATATTAGATCTTAACTCCACTGCCTCACAAATTCCTGAGCTTTCCCCTGGCGAAAATTACTCTTTTCTTCTGAAATCAACCAGCGCTAACAGGATTACGACTTACAATGTGCAGTCCACTGGTGGAACTCCAACCAATACTTTTCCTGCTCCTTTTGGTATTATTCAGTATAATATCAAAACAGATAACGCTGATAAAGACTGGGTGAATGCTTACGATACGAGAATCAACGCCAGTAAGTATGTATTGATTGTCAACTCCTTCAATTTTAATCTTCCTGTTGTGCTGAATTCTACATCTGTGGAATCAAGACGTTTAGGTCCTGTAGCGCAGGTTTATACGTATGAACAAGGGGGAACCTGGTGGATAAAAGCAGATTATAATGGTTTCGCACCGCCCAGTACTACCACGACACAAGGCTTGTGGAATGTAAGTCTGATGATATTTGATAAAACTTTTGCACGAAATAAAGTTGTAACAGTTGATCTAAATGGTGCTACCACCGGTGCAGCAGCAACGGCGTTGATTACAAATTAAAAACACACAATTTTATGAAAAAAATAACTACAATTATTGGATTGTCTCTATCTGCTATGTTATATTGCCAGGTAGGTATTGGGACACAAACCCCGAGAGATCAGCTGGATGTTAATGGTAATATTCTTCTTGATGATTATCTTATTCTAACAGATACCAAAGTGGTGACCGGCGATTACAACTTACTAGTTCGATCAGAAGATTCAAATCCGGTTGGGGAAGTGAAAGTGCTCAACACAAGAACGCGAACCGTGGTTCCCATCAATAAATACACCGTGAAAATAAGCAACGTAGATGACGTACGGGTTCTTAAATTAAATACGGGCTTAGACGTAAACAAGTATTTTCTTGGATTAGCGGAGGCGACTTTTACCGGTGCAAATATAATACAGGCAACGCCCACCGCTTCGGGATCAACTGCAACGCCGGTTCATGGAACTTATTTGGCCACCGTGGAGGCTGGAACAGGATCGGCCACCGGAAAATATGTGATCAGTTTGAATTTTAACGGAGCAAGAACTGACGGTAATGCTAATGGAACCTGGGATGTTTCCTTCATCGTATATGAGAAAACCCTTGTAAAAAATTGGGGAACCTTTACCGGCTCCGTAAGTAAGAATGCGACGCCAAATTATTCCGGAGTTTCTACAAATACGCCCCTTGGACTACAATAAAATAAGAAAATGATGAAAAAAATTATATTTTTTGCGATGCTGCTTTTAATAGTAGATCTGCAAGCGCAGGCAACCAATAATAAGGTAGGAATCAATACCCGAAATCCTACTGAAAATCTAGATGTAAATGGTGTTGTTCATGCCGACAAACTTTACCTTCGTGCTCCGGGTGATCCTCAGGAACTTCCGATTAAATTTATGGCGTCTTCCAACCGAAGTTTAGATGTATATGATCCATCCGTGGGAAATTCTTCACTGGTTAATTATATAAATCTTGTTTTTACGAGAGTGAGCAATGTTGGCGTTGCTGCTTACGACACAAAAATTTCGGCGGCTGACTTTACCGTAGCTGTTCGAAGTTTCAGTATTGAAAATTCCGCGACAGACATTGATGTTTACACAAGGCATGATCTGAATGCAACAAAAACCTCCTCTCCATATTATCAGGCGAGTCCGGATTTTGTAGCTTACGTTTCAGGCGGAACTTGGTGGGTGCGGGCAAGGTATCTTGATTCTAAACTTACAAAAGCAGGTGGTGTTCCTTCGAATGGGGACCGTTTTAATATCAGATTACAGTTGTTGGTTTTTAAAGAATTGATCACTAAAAACATCGCCACGCCAACTCCTGGCGCAGGATTAGATCTTGGTGGAACGGATGGATCAACTTCAGTCATACCAAAACCTGCAGGTTTTTAAGAGGCTCCTTATTTGAGTTAGAAATTCTGATCTTTTTATACAATCACTCCAGCGAAAGTTGAAGTGATTTTTTTTGTTGAGCGTTTATGATGTATTCATTTTTGCAATATCTGTTTACTTTCTTCAGGATTATTTTTAAATTTTCCTTAAAAAGGTTCAGTTTAAAAGGTAAGTCAATACAGTAGCGGGTTTACAGCAATTGTTTAATAATGTTTTCCTAAACATGGACCCTCAGCGGTGCTTTTATGAAGGAAAGGTAATGCCACAGCGAGGTCTGTGTGAATGTGGAAAACTTTTACACCTTATAGTCAATCAATTAATCATTACCGCTTTCTTAGTATGTTTTCATTTCCTATTTTTGTACGGAACGCATTAAAGGAGAAATTCTATACATTCTAGTTCATTCTTTTTGCAACCATTTAATAATCATATCGTTATATAATTTGCTTTTCCAAGAGAAGTGATCTAAAAAATAAGTTTTTACTATGGGAATTTTTGACAAAAGAGTAGGGTACAAGCCATTTGAATATCCGGAAATTTTACAGTTTGTGGAAGCCATTAACAAATCATTTTGGGTGCATTCCGAAGTCGATTTTACGGCAGATGTTCAGGATTTCCAGTCGCAGTTAGAACCGCACGAAAAAAACGCGATTAAAAACGCTCTTTTAGCGATTGCCCAAATTGAAGTTTCTGTAAAAACCTTCTGGGGAAATCTTTACAATCACATGCCGAAACCGGAATTGAATGGTTTGGGAGCAACTTTTGCAGAATGCGAATTCCGTCACTCCGAAGCGTATTCCCGTTTGCTCGAAGTTTTAGGGTACAATGACGAGTTTAATCAGGTGATACAAATTCCTGCCATTAAAAAAAGAATTGATTTCCTTTCTAACGTTCTGAAACATGCCAATTCTACAACGGCAAAAGAATATGTATCCTCTTTATTGTTGTTCAGTATTTTAATTGAAAACGTTTCTTTGTTCTCTCAGTTTGCGATTATTTTATCGTTCACAAGATTCAAAGGTTACATGAAAAACGTTTCCAACATTATCGCCTGGACTTCCGTTGATGAGCAGATTCACGCTAATGCGGGGATTTATCTGATCAACAAAATCCGTCAGGAACAACCCGATTTGTTAACCGATTCAGACATCGAAGATATTTACACTTTGGTCGATCATTCAATCAATGTAGAAGAAGAAATCCTGGACTGGATTTTCGAAATGGGCGAAATCGATAATGTGAGCAAAGAGAACTTATTGAACTTCATGAAATTCCGTGTGGATGACAGTTTGAAGAAAATCAATATGAAAACCCGTTACAACATTTCGCCCGAACAATACCGTCCGATGGTTTGGTTTGAGGAAGAAGTTTTCGCCAATTCAATGGATGATTTCTTCGCCAAAAGACCGGTTGATTATACGAAACACGATAAGAGTATTACTGAGAACGATTTGTTTTAAAGAAATTCTGGATGGAAGAAATAATAGAGAAAATTGAAAACCAGAATAAATACTTTGATAGTATTTATGAACGACTAGGGAATATTTATAATGAAATTCCTTCAAAAACGGATCTCGGAATAGAAACATTGGAAAATAAATTGAATGATCTTCAGGATGATGTAGAAAATTTAAAAAATAAACTTGATTATATTATCAGTATTCTTGAAAATTCTGAATGATATAAATGTTTTATCAGAAATAGATTTATCAATAAAGCTTTTAGGAGAAGGCTGTTAGAGCATTGTGATGTCAATAGGAACGGGCTTTAGCCCTTTTAAAAGAAAGAAAAATTCCATTGTCTTTAGCCAAAACTTATTTTGGAATTCAACCTTGTCAAGGTTTTTAAAAGGTATTAGGAATTTTCAAAAGAAAAACGACAGAAGTTTCTAGCCCCGATTATAGTGGAAATCCTGGCATTGCGAATCGTAAATTCAAATGGATTAACCCTTTTCTATCGCAATGACAGATTGCAACGGAAAGCGGGACTGAGATATAAAAGAAGCAAAAATTGGATGCTTCAAAAAAATAATAAAAAACACATTGTACGCGGTACATTTTAGAGAAAGAAAATATGGAAGAACAATCAAAAATCTGGTGGCTGAACGAAGAGTCGGAGCAAATGTTAAACCGCGGTTATTTGTTGAAAGGCGAAACCGTAGATGGTGCCATTACCAGAATTACAACAGCAGCAGCGAAAAGATTATATAAACCGGAATTGCAGCCTGCCTTTGAGGAAATGATTAGAAAAGGCTGGATCAGTTTCTCCTCGCCGGTTTGGGCAAATATGGGAACGGAAAGAGGGTTGCCGATTTCTTGTTTCAATGTTCATGTACCGGATAATATTGAAGGAATTACGCACAAATTAGGGGAAGTGATTATGCAGACCAAAATTGGGGGCGGAACTTCGGGGTATTTTGGGGAACTGAGAAATCGTGGAACAGCGGTTACGGATAACGGAAAGTCTTCGGGTGCAGTTTCTTTTATGAAATTGTATGACACTGCAATGGATGTGGTTTCGCAAGGTGGCGTTCGTCGTGGTGCTTTTGCGGCTTATCTGGATGTCGACCACGGAGATATTGAAGAGTTTTTATCGATTAAAGATATTGGAAGTCCGATTCAGAATTTATTTACCGGAATCTGTGTGCCGGATTATTGGATGCAGGACATGATCGATGGCGATATGGACAAACGTAAAATTTGGGCGAGAGTTTTAGAAAGTCGTGCACAGAAAGGTTTGCCGTATATTTTCTTCACTGATAATGTGAATAGAAATAAACCACAAGTTTACAAAGATCAGGGAATGACCGTGAATGCAAGTAATTTGTGTTCCGAAATCATGTTGCCGTCCAGCGAAGCGGAATCGTTTATCTGCTGTCTTTCTTCGATGAACTTAGAATTATATGACGAGTGGAAAGATACGGATGCGGTGAAATTAGCGATCTATTTCTTGGATGCTGTTTTGTCGGAATTCATTGAAAAAACAGAAGGGAATTATTATTTGACGGGAGCCAGAAACTTTGCTTTGCGTCACAGAGCCTTAGGTTTGGGGGTTCTCGGATACCATTCTTATCTGCAGAAAAATATGATTCCGTTTGAAAGTTTTGAAGCGACGCAGTTTAATGCAAAAGCCTTCAGACAAATTAAAGAGCAGTCGATTGTTGCTTCTCAGGAGTTGGCGAATATTTATGGTGAGCCGGAATTGTTGAAAGGCTACGGAATGCGAAATACCACAACGATGGCGATTGCTCCTACGACTTCAAGTTCTGCGATTTTAGGACAGACTTCTCCGGGAATTGAACCGTTTGCTTCGAACTATTATAAAGCAGGTTTGGCGAAAGGAAACTTTATGCGTAAAAATAAATACTTGGCGAAATTACTTCAGGAAAAAGGAATCGACAACGAAGATACATGGAGAACCATTATGTTGAATCACGGTTCTGTTCAGAATCTTGCTGAATTGAGTGACGAAGAAAAAGCAGTATTCAAAACATTTAGAGAGATTTCTCCAATGGAAATTATTTCTCAGGCTGCACAAAGACAACAATATATCGATCAGGGACAATCATTGAACTTGCAAATTCCATCGACTATGCCGGTGAAAGATGTGAATTATCTATATATCGAGGCTTGGAAGAAAGGAGTGAAATCTTTGTATTACCAAAGAAGTTCTTCTGTTTCGAAAGAAATGATGGTGAACTTTGTGACGTGTTCGAGTTGTGAAGCGTAAACATTAGAGAAGAAAAACATAGACTTTATACAAACCACAGGATTATTTCTGTGGTTTTTTTATTAAACTATTTTGAATGATCTGCGATTGATTTTTCTAAAATGCCAGCAGATTATAGTTCATTGTGAACTTTCCTAAGTAAAACGCCTTTGCGAACTTAAAAGCGAGTTAGAAACAGAATGTTTGTAAGAAAACTTTGTATTTCTTTGCGTTAAATATTTTTATTACGTTTGAATATTAATAAACATAAATCTAAAATCCATAACTTTAAACTTCTAATTCTAAATCAGCACCAGTTATGAAATTCGGACAAGTAGAAGACCCTTCGCAAATTGATTTTACCCTTCCCAAAGATCATCCAAGAACCAAAGAAATTTTAAAGGAAACTCAATCCAAAGATTTCAATGTTTCCATCGGATGTGCCAAATGGAACAAGACCGATTTGAAAGGCTTTTATCCAAAAGGGACGAAAGATGAATTGACGTATTATTCTACTCAGTTTAATTCGATTGAGTTGAATGCTACTTTTTACAGCATGCCGTCGGCAGAGCAGGTTCTAACCTGGAAAGATAAAACGCCGGCTGATTTTAAATTCTTTCCGAAGATCCCAAATACGGTTTCGCATTACAGAAGGCTGTTGAATATTACCGATGTGGTGACGCAATTTGCAACTTCCGTATTAAATTTTGATGAAAAATTAGGAATGGTTTTCCTGCAACTTCACGATAATTTTAAACCGAAAGATGACGAGCGTTTAGAAAAATTCATTCAGGACTGGCCAAAAGAAGTTCCGCTTGCCATAGAATTAAGAAACAGTGAATGGTTTGCAGATGAAGAAATTTTCAACAAAACAATGGACCTTTTTGAGAAGCACAACATTACCAATATCATTGTAGATACGGCTGGAAGAAGAGATATGTTGCATATGCGGCTTACGACACCAACTGCATTTATCCGTTATGTTGGCGCCAACGCTGAAAGCGATTACACCCGACTTGATGACTGGCTGGAAAGAATTAAACTTTGGAAGAAAGAAGGCTTGGAAAATCTGTATTTCTTTGTTCACCAGAATATCGAGAAAGCCTCTCCGCTTTTATCTGCCTATTTTATTGAAGAAGTGAATAAAGAGTTTGATATGAAAATTCACGTTCCGGTTATGGCAGAAGTAAAAACCAAATTCTAGATTATTTTAAAATTGGTGGTTTCCACTTTTTACTCGATTTTAAATTAGTTAAAATTGAGTAGAAAATAATAAAGGACTTATTTGTCTTTTATTAAATTATTATTTACATTTGTTCTAGTTATAAAAATATGTTTTCAAAGTCATGTGAATATGGTATTCGTGCAGCGATTTATGTTGCCAAGCATTCTCTTAAAAATGAGAAAGTAAGTTTAATAGAAGTAGCAAAACATACCGATTCCCCGCCCGCATTTATGGCGAAGATATTACAGAAATTAACCCGAACCGAAGTGCTGTCTTCGATTAAAGGTCCGAATGGTGGGTTTTTTATAACAGATGATCATTTACATTCAGTATCACTCCTAAATATTGTATTAGCAATGGATGGTGATGGTATTTTTGAAAACTGTACGTTAGGTCTCAGAAGATGTGATGGACAAAAACCTTGTCCGATGCATTTCAGTTTTGTGAAAATTCGGGACGAGATGAGGGAAACCTTACAGAGGGCTACGCTGAAATCTTTGGCTGAAGAAGTCTCCGATGGGATTACGTTTTTAAAGCGCTAGTTTTTTTTACTATAATAAAGGACAATTTTATCTTTTAATATTTCTATATGAATAATTCAATTTTTGGGGAATCAGGAATTCAAATTACGGTTTTTCTTATTTTACTGCCGGTTCTTGCCGGGCTGGTCATTGCTATTGTGAAGACCTACAGTACGTATAAAGATTTAAGGAACCGACGCAAACTCTTTGAATTCAATAAGAAATTAGAAAAGTTAACACCCGAAGAGATTCAGGCGTACGAGAAGAGAAAGAAGGAAGCAGAATATCAGATTCCCGCTAATGAATTGTCTGGCGGTAACCCGCCTTCTGATGAAAAGGGGATTATTCATAACATCAATGTTATTGAAGAACTTCGGTTTATTCCACACAAGAAAAGTTTTGTTCCTCAGAAATATATTTCCTCTGAATTAGCAAAATTGATTCTGTATTTTATCGGTTTTTCAATTTTCTGGTTGCTTTTCGGTACGACGGTTGGCGAATATCTCGGCATAAAATTCATCGCACCAGATGCGGATCACGTAAGTTGGCTAAGTTTCGGGCGGCTGCGTCCTGTGCATACCAATATGGTATTTTGGGGTTGGGCATCATTTGCGATGGTTGGGCTTTCTTACTATGTTATTCCACGGGTTAGCAATATTCAGATTCACAGCCTAAAACTCGGCTGGTACACTTTAATTTTAATGAATGTTGCCGTTTTATCCGGTACCATCTGCTTAATGGCGGGAATTAATAATGCAGGCGGAGAATATCGCGAATATATATGGCCCGTGATGGCGATTTTCGCGGCGGGTATTATTCTTTCCCTTTACAATTTTTTGGTTACAGTAGCAAAAAGGGTGACCAAAGAAATATACGTTTCAAACTGGTATATTATTGCAGCCATGATGTATGTGGTGGTGATTTTGGTGGTTGCTTATATTCCTTTCTGGCAAGACGGATTGGCCGAAACTATCATTCAGGGATATTATATGCACCAGGGTGTAGGAATGTGGTTCATGTTTCTAACCCTCGGTTTAATGTATTATTTTTTACCGCAACAACTGAATAAACCGATTTACTCTTACAGTTTAGGAATACTTGCATTTTGGACTCAGATTATATTTTATACTTTAATTGGAAGTCACCACTTTATTTTCAGTGCAATTCCCTGGTGGATGCAAACGGTAGCTATCGTTGCGAGTGTAGGTATGGTAATTCCGGTAGTCGCGGGTACTGCTAACTTCTTACTCACTTTTAATGGCGCTTGGTATCAGGTGAAAAATTCCTACACACTTCCTTTCTATATCATCGGTATTATTTTTTACTTCACAGGTTCCATGCAGGGAACGGTAGAAGCATTTCGTTTTACCAATTTGATCTGGCACTTTACCGATTTCACGGTGGCGCACTCGCACTTGACCATGTATGGAATCATCACTTTTATGCTATGGGGTTTTATTTATACCTTAATTCCGAGGATTACGGGAAAAGAACCTCCCAAGATTTCCGTAGGTATCCATTTCTGGCTGGCCTTGATTGGATTACTGTTCTACACCGTTTCATTAATGATCGGTTCTACTGCGAAAGGATTGCTTTGGATGGACAATAAACCTTTTATTCAAAGTGTCGTTTTAATGGCTCCTTATTGGTTATGGCGCGCCATCGGTGGAACCATGATGTGGATTTCTCATATGGTTTTTGCGTATAATTTTTATAAAATGGTCAACAAAAAAACCGAAGTTATGATTCCGAGAACGCCCGCTGAAATATTGGAAGCTAAAAGACAACTTAAGAACACTGAATACATCCCTACAAAATAACTGGAATAATGGAATTTTTAAATAATCATAAAACTTTGTTTTGGTCAGCCCTAATTTTATTTCTGTTTCTTACCTTACAGATTGCGATTTTGCCTGCTTTTACCAACCAGCAAATTTATAAGCCACTTCCTGATGCCAAACCTTTAACCAAAGATGAACTTGCGGGGAAAGCCATCTACATAGAAAATGGATGCATTGCCTGTCATACGCAACAGGTTCGCGAAGTTGAAATGGATAAGGTTTTTGGGGCCAGACCGAGTATTCCTGCAGATTATGCGGGTAATCACCGAACAGATGTCTGGAGAAATACGGCCAATTTATTGGGCTCTGAAAGAACAGGACCGGATTTAACGACCATTGGTGAAAGACAACCGAGCAGCGACTGGCAATTGCTACATTTATATCAGCCAAGAGCTGTCGTAAAAGAATCCATCATGCCTTCGTTTTCTTTCCTTTTTGAAGAGAAAGATTACATTTCAAAAGGAGATATTGAAGTGAAAGTTCCGGAAGAGTTTCTGAGACATAAATTTAAAAAGATCGTCGCTACGAAAAAGGCACTTCAGCTTGTTGCATATCTACAAAGTTTAAAACAAACCAAATTACCGGAAGGTGTAAAACCTCAGGAATTCCTTTATAAAAAAGAAGTCAAGAAAACCGCTGCAGGAGGCGCTGCAGATGCACTACCGGATGGAGGCGAATTATATACTGCTAACTGTGCAAGTTGTCACCAGGCGTCCGGAGAGGGATTGCCCGGAGCTTTCCCACCGCTGAAAGGAAGTCCTATTGTTGGTGGTGATGATATTACGGTCTATGCAACCATCATTATGAAAGGGTATACCGGAAGACCGGGCTACGGACCAATGCCGGCCGTGGGTACCAACGCTAACTTTACGCCCGAAATGGTGACTGCCATTATGAATCATGAGAGATCGTCTTGGGGTAATAACGCGAAACCGGTCACTCTGGAACAGGTAAAAGCTGTAATGGATCAACTGAAGTAAATGATTTTCAATATTAATGACCACCTTAAATAAAACCTATGAAACATATTAGAAACACCGCAGTGATCTTTTTTTTACTGGTAATCAACTTTGCTTTTGCGTGCGAGGCTTGTAAATTACAGCAGCCCGCCGTGACAAGAGACTTTACGCATGGAGTAGGACCGCGGGGCGATTTCGATTGGATCATCGTGGCTGTTATTGCGGTATTAACGGTATTTACTTTTGTTTATTCGTTAAAATATTTAGTGAAACCGGGAGAAAAAGACCAGGATCATATCAAGAACTCTATTTTAAATTAATCCAGTAAAAAAGTAAAAAGATGACCAAAGATAGAAGTTCCGTCTTCCTTTTTATAGACGATGAAACCATACCACTTGCAGAGTTGGAAACTCCGATCGTTTTTGATTTTGATACGTCAAAATTACCGGATGGAGAACATGTACTGAAAATTGTAAGTAAATCTCCCACAGGAAGAGAAGGGATTCGGAAGATAAGATTTATTGTGAAAAATGGACCTTCCGTAAGTGTAGAAGGCTTGAAAGACGATGATATTGTAGATGGAGTTTTGCCTTTGATGATCAATGCTTATGACAAAGGAAACCAAAAAAGTTTCGTTATAGAAGGCAGTGAAACACCCCAAACTGTTCCTGTATGGATGTGGATTATTATGATTTTAATCGCAGGTTGGGGAGCCTATTATTTGATCACGTATTTCAGCGGACTTCCTTATTAAAAAATAGATTCTTTACAAGCCGTTATTCCACAAAGAAAATCATACTCTCAAAAGAAAATGAGGAAATTTAAAAAGAAAGATATATAATACAAAAACGGTTTCAATATAATTGAAACCGTTTCTCATCTTAGCGGATTTTTTTTATGCTAAAAACTCTATTTCTTTATCTTTAAAATCTGAGTTTTCAACCAAAGACTGCATTGTTTTCATAATTTTCTTACGAAGTTTTGCCATCTTTCTGATGTTTTTGTCTTCACTGTAATCAAAAATATTGTCCTCGAAGGAAAAAGTATCTCCTTTTTTAAATTCGATTTTATTTTCCTTAAATTCTTTCAACAGCATTAAATTGGTCATTGTTTCGAGCAAATTATATTCTGTTTTTGCCAGTTCTTTCAATGATTTTAAGACTTGTTTTTTATATTTCTTTTTAGTTTTCATACAAATATTCTTTTAAACTTAGTTTTGCAAGATAAGATTTTAAAATAAATTTTTCAAGACAATTTTGAAAGATTTCGGCATCACAGTTCACAAATTCATATCTTTGTTTCAGTCATGAAAAATACAGATCTTTTATCCCTGATTGGTTTTGCGAAAAATAAAAATCAAAAAGCCCAAACGCAGCTCATTAATTTATTTTGGGTCGATGTTTTTAGCTTTGTTATGAAAAAAGTGCAGGACGAGCATATTGCGGATGAACTTACGGTTTCTATATTTTCAAAAGTGTTGTTGAAGTTGGATTTGTATGATCCTAATTTTCAGTTTAAAACCTGGATCCTCACCATTGCCCAAAATTCCATCATCGATTATTGGCGGAAAAAATCCCGGGAAAACGAAGATTCTACCGATAATTTTGATGGCTTTAAAAACCATTTGGCGCTTTCTCCTGAAGAACTTTTAATTTCAGAAGAAGATCAAAAACAAATTTTATCCATTATTGAAAGTTTAGATTCTAATTATAAAGACATTATTCAGTTGCGCTTTTTTGAAGAGAAAAGTATTAAGGAAATCGCCGAAGAGTTAAATTTAACGGTGGCCAACACGAAAGTTAGGATTATGCGGGCGAAAAAATTGCTGGCCGAATTACTGAAGAATAATGAGTTTGAAGATTGATTTCATTCTTTTTTGCGGAATTGTAATGTACCAACCATAACATTATTCCACACACTTTTAGATTCGCGATTATTCCTGGGCTTTCATAAAATGTATTCCAAACCTTATTCGTAAATTTGCTATTTATATTTAAAAATGAACGAAACTCTTACAGATACTACGACTCAAAAACCAAAATGGATTCGCGTAAAACTTCCGACCGGAAAAAATTACCGTGAACTCCGTACTTTGGTAGATAAATATAAACTCAACACCATTTGCCAAAGTGGAAGTTGTCCAAATATGGGCGAATGTTGGGGAGAAGGAACTGCAACTTTTATGATTTTGGGAAACATATGTACCCGAAGCTGTGGATTTTGTGGAGTAAAAACAGGGAAACCTTTAGATGTGAACTGGGACGAGCCGGAAAAAGTAGCGCGGTCAATTAAGCTGATGAAAATCAAGCATGCCGTTTTAACTTCGGTAGACCGTGATGATTTGAAGGATATGGGTTCTATTCTTTGGGCAGAAACAGTGAATGCCGTTCGTCGTATTTCGCCCGGAACAACAATGGAAACTTTAATTCCGGATTTTCAGGGAATTACAAAACACATCGACCGTTTAATAGAAGTTCATCCGGAAGTGATTTCTCACAATATGGAAACCGTTAAAAGATTAACGAGAGAAGTTCGGATTCAGGCTAAATACGAACGTAGTTTAGAAGTTTTATCTTATTTAAAAGAAGCGGGACAAAAAAGAACCAAAACGGGTTTAATGCTTGGTTTAGGTGAAGAAAATGCGGAGGTTTTTCAAACGATTGAAGACATCAGAAATGCAAACGTTGATGTAATCACAATTGGACAATATCTACAGCCAACAAAGAAACATTTACCTGTAAAGAAATTTGTTACGCCCGAAGAGTTCAATGAATTCGGGGATTTCGCCAGAAGTTTAGGTTTCCGTCATGTAGAAAGTTCGCCGTTGGTCAGAAGTTCTTACCACGCTGAAAAACATATTCATTAAAATTTACCCTTCAAAATATTTATAAACGCAGCGATAACATTGCGTTTTTTTATTTCGGTAAAGTATATTTCTTATCTTTAAAAATTAAACTTTAATTATGAAAATCCTTAAAATATTAACCGTTTCATTCTCCTTGTTTTTTGCTTTCTCTTGTCAGGAAAAGAACACAGATGATATTACCAATTTAAATTCTGTAAAATCAACCACAGGCGAATTGACGACTGAAGAGGTAAGTTATGATATTGACGGAAAAACGCACAAATCTTTTGTTGCGTACAAAGGTGATGCAGATCAGGTAAAACCTGTAGTAATGGTTTTACCAGAATGGTGGGGCGTGACTGATTACACAAAAAACAGAGCCAGGCAACTTGCAGAATTAGGATATTTCGCAATGATCGTTGATTATTATGGGGAAGGAAAAACGGTGGATAATCCTGAGGAAGCTGCGAGTTTATCAGGGGAATTTTATAAAGTTCCGATTAATGCAAGATTGAAGTTCGACAAGGCAAAGGCACAACTGCTGAAATTTGATAATGCAGATTATAACAAAATTGCGGTCATTGGTTATTGTTTTGGTGGTGCTCAGGCTTTGAATATGGCCAGATTAGAAGATGATTTGAAAGGAGTCGTTTCTTTCCACGGGAATTTAATGACGGGAATAAAACCGAAAAATAATGAGGTTAAAATTTTAGTCTGTAATGGTCAGGCAGATACCTTCGTTCCGGCCGAAGAAATTGCTGCGTTCAAAAAACAAATGGATTCTGCTAAGATCGATTACAAATTCATTGATTATCCAAATGCCCTTCACTCATTTACCAATCCCGAAGCCACAGCAATTGGAGAAAAGTATAACATAAAAGTCGCTTACAATAAAGAAGCCGATGAGAAATCCTGGAATGATATGAAGACTTTTTTAACTGAAATTTTCAAATAGAAACGAAAATTCCCTATCAAAATTGATAGGGAATTTTTATTTTAGTTAAAAAATATAGATTATGGTTTGAGATATTTTCTCAGTTTCCAAGCCATTTTCTCGTGCTCTTGCATCAGTCCGTTTAGGAAATCTGCGGTTCCTGCATCTTTATGATCTTCTTCCACTTTATCTAAATTCTCACGAAGTGATTTCACGATACTTTCGTGATCAGAAACAAGTTCTTTTAGCATACCTTGCGTATCTGGCACTTTTCCTGGCGTTTCTTTCAGTTGAGATTCCTGTGCAAATTCGGAGGTTGTTCCGATTGCTGTTCCGCCTAAGGTCGCAATTCTTTCAGCAACTTCATCAGCAGCTTCTGCTACTGCATTATATTGATCTTCAAATAACAGATGCAATTCCATAAAGTTATCTCCTGATAAATTCCAGTGAAATTTTCTCAATTTAATGTAAAGAATATTTCCATCAGCCAAAACTGAATTTAAAATTTTGTGTACTGCAGTTAAGTTTTTCTGTGTTATTCCTAAGTCTGGTTTCATATTTTAAATTTTTTAATGTGTTAATATTATACGTGTAAATTACCTTCTCTCCCGTCATCGTTGTCAGATTTCTGTCCTGTAATCGCTGCTGTTGCAAAATGAAGCATAGAAACGAACTTTCCGACTTTTGGCTCCCAATAATAAGTTTCCTCCGGAGTTACTCTGATCACTGAAACATTTGGATCCTCTTTACCATCAAACCACGCATTTGCCATTGGAGTCCATTTTTCTTCAATGGTACTTTTGTCTTTATATATAAATGCTTTCCCTAAAATCGAAAGATATTCAGAATTACCGTTGTTCATAAAATAAAGTTGAACGCGGTTATCTTCTTTAATTTCAAAATTTTTGTGACTTTGCTCGCTGCTCAAAAACCAAAGATTTCCTTCTTCATCGGTCTCTTTCAGGCTCATCGGTCTCGAAGCGTTTGGAATGGTATATAAATCTGTACAGAACATACAGATTCTTGCGCTTTCAGATAGTTTCTTTAAAGTTTCTATGGCTTCTTTTTGACTTAAATTCTCGGTTGACATAAATTTGAATTTTTTTAATGTTAAGAAATGATTCCCCAGAGTTGACGGAATCGAATTTCATTGGTGTTAAATAGATTCAAAAAGCAAACCATTATTCGTTAAAACAAATTTTAAATTGTTAAATTTTTCTTAAATCACATTAATTCGTAATTTTTATGGCAATTTATTGTGGATTTAAAACTGCGGCTTAGTTTTTGATTTTGGACATCTAGAAATATTCATTACCACATTATTTCAAATGTGATCAAAAAATATAAATCATGACTAATTTAAAAAAAATAGCAATTCCCGTGGCAGTCGGTATTTTCGGACTTGCCTTGTTAAGTTCTTGTTCCGTTGGACTTCCGAAAGGAGCATCAGCAGTTCAAAACTTTAATTCTCAAAAGTTTCTGGGTAAATGGTACGAAATCGCACGCTTCGATTACCGGTTTGAGAAAAACATGAACAACGTCACCGCCACTTATTCCAAGAAAGACAACGGAAATATCAAGGTGGATAACAAAGGTTACGATTATGTAAAAAATAAATGGAAAGAAAGTATCGGTGAAGCCAAATTCGTAAAAAATGAAAATATTGGCGAATTAAAAGTCTCTTTTTTCAAACCGATTTGGGCAGGTTACAACGTTATCGATATTGATGAGGATTATAAATATGCTTTAATTGCAGGTAATAATCTGGACTATCTCTGGATTCTTTCCCGTGAGAAAACCATTCCTGCAGAATACAAACAACGGTTTTTGTCAAAAGCAAAAAGTATCGGTTACAACACCGATCAATTGATTTGGGTGGAGCACGATAAATAAGATTTAAATTTATTGGGCAGACATTTCCGCCTTCCGCTCCCGCTTTTTTGTTGCACTTCGTTCCACAAAAAGAGCTTCACTCAAGTCGGGCTGCAAATCCCGCTTGTTTACAAATACTGAATTTTATTTCACTTTCCGGAATAAAATTCAGTATTTTTATATCCTTAAATTCTTTTATGAAAGCAGTCCTTATCACCATCGGCGACGAAATCCTTTCAGGAAATACGGTCGATACCAACTCTAATTTTATCGCTGGCGAACTCAAGAAAATCGGAATTCCTGTGGTTCAGATTTTTACGGTTTCAGATGAAATAGAAAGTATTAAAAATAGTCTGGACGCTGCGTTTAAATTAGGCGATTTAGTCATTGCAACGGGCGGGCTCGGACCCACAAAAGATGATAAAACCAAAACGGCTTTCAAAGAATTTTTCAGCGATGAAATCGTTTTGGATTCGGAAACTTTTGATCATCTTAAAAAATATTTCGAAAAAAGAAATCGAGGACATTTATTAGAGTTGAATAAACCACAGGCCGAAGTTTTAAGCAAAGCCTTTATTTTCCAGAACGAAAACGGCAGCGCTCCTTGCCAGATGATTCAGGAAAATGGCAAGATTGTAATTTCCCTTCCCGGCGTTCCGTACGAAGTGAAACCTTTAATTAAAGATAAGATCATTCCTTTTCTCGCCCAGAAATTCAGTTTAAATCACATCGTAACCCACACCATTTCAGTGGTCGGAATCCCTGAAAGTTTATTGTCAGAACAAATTGAATCCTGGGAACTTGCTTTACCAAATGATATTTCTCTGTCTTATCTTCCCGTCGGAAATCGAATTAAATTACGCCTCACCGCCCAAGGTAAAAGTGAAGAGAAGTTAGAGCAACGAATAGATCAGGAAGTTCAAAAATTAAAACCGATAATCGGCGATAACGTCATTTCTTGGAGCGGCGATAATATCGAAGAGATTTTAAAACAAATTTTGGATGAAAAGAAATTAACTGTTGCCACGGCAGAAAGTTGCACGGGCGGGGAATTATCGAGATTACTCACCTCAATATCGGGCAGTTCAACTTATTTCCTGGGCGGAATTGTGGCTTATGATTATCACAAGAAAATAGAAATCTTAGGCGTTTCAGAAAAAACAATTCAGGACAAAACAGTGGTGTCAGAAGAAGTGGCGGAAGAAATGAGTTTCGGTGCTCAAAAATTATTCAAGACCAATATTTCACTTTCTACAACCGGCGTTTCCGGTCCAAATTCCGATGAATTTAATAATGAAATTGGAACGGCTTTTTATTCTATCCGAGTTAATGATTTCGAGCAAACCAATCGTTTGCATCTCCCGCACTTTGATAGGAACGATTTTGCAAACTTCGTATCACAACGAGTTTTACAGGATTTGGTGGAAATTTTGATTAAGGAAAAATATTAAGTTTTAAAGTTCAAAAATAAGATCCTCCGTAAAAGCAATACAGTCAAAGTCTTCGCAAGATTTCGTATCCAAACCTGTAAATTCACTAAAAGCCGGCAGAATTAATTGATTATCTGAAACTCTAAAACACGGCAGTCGAACTGTTTTTCTTCTTTCCAACTTCACCGTTACGCCGGGATGAAGATGTCCTGAAATCGAATACTCATTTTCGGAATCTAGAGGTTCATGGATAAAAGTAAAAGGTTCAAGTTTCAAAGAATTATCAACAATTGTAATATCCAAATGCTTCAGGAAATCTGCTTTGTGAACGTCGTGGTTTCCTTTAATTAAAATAATTTTTAAAGTTGAATTCTTCGAACGCCACTCTTCGAAAAGTTCGAAATCTTTATTTTTTCCAGCGTGTAAAAAATCGCCCACAATTAATAATTGTTCTGCGGAGAAATTTTCAATTAAAATTGATAAACGTGTTAAATCCTTTTCTAAAATATCCGACGGAATCGGAATTCCATTTTTACGGAAATAGGCTGTTTTTCCAATGTGCAGGTCGCTGATAATGACCGCTTTTTGCTCTTGCCAAAATAAAGCGCGCTGATTGGTGAATACGAGAGTTTGGTTTTGGATTGTTTTTTCTAAAGTCTGCAACGTCATTTTTTCATTTTCTTTTTCATGGCTTCCATTTTCATGCGGAGAATTCGTGCTTTTAAATCTTCACTGCTTAAACTTTGACGTAAACTGTCCACTTTAATCGGGAAACTTAAGGGCGTAAAGGTATTTGAATTTTTAATAATAATTTCACTTTCATGAATTCTCTTAAAGGCTTCCACCAATCTCGCTTCATCAATTTGCTGAAAGAACACTTCCGAATAGGCTTGCTTTAACAGTAGGTTTTCGGGATCAAAATCTTCCAAAACATTAAAGATCAATCCTGAAGATGATTGTAAATTTTTATTATTTTTCTGTTGTCCAGGATAAGTTCGAATGACCATTCCTGAAATAACAGCGATATCACGAAACTTTCGTCTTGCCATTTCTGTTGAATTCACAGATGCCATTACATCTCGAATTAAATTTTCTTTGGATAAAATCTCGTGAATGTTTTCCTCCGTTAAAGGAATTTCCAGTTTCGAAAATAATTCAAATCCGTAATCGTTCATTGCAATCGAAAAAGAAATCGGGGAAATTCTCGAAATTCGATAGGCGATTAAGGCGGACATTACTTCATGAATTAATCTTCCTTCAAATGGATACATAAATAAATGATGACCTTCGCGTGTTTTAATGCGTTCGACCAAAAACTCATTTTCACTTGGAATATGGGAGTTTTCCTGTTGACTCACCAAAAGCGGATGTAAAAATTGCAGTTCTTTTTCTGATGATTTCGCATCCAAAGATTCGGAAAGTTTCTGTCTTAGAAAAACACTTAAGTAAGAAGACATCGGCAATCTTCCACCCAAATAACTTGGCACAATTCCTTTTCCTGTGGAGTTTCGAACATAAACCGTCATTTCTTTGACGTGGGAAACTTCAAGCACGCGTCCGGCCAAAATGAATTTATCATTCTTCTTCAATTTTGAAATAAAATATTCTTCAATCATTCCGACATAACCGCCAGAAAAGAATTTCACCTTCAACATCGAATCGCTGACAATGGCGCCAATATTCATTCTGTGCAACATCGCAATTCGGCGGGAAGTTACTTTGTACAAGCCATTTTCAATAACAACCTTGTGATATTCTTCGTAATTTTTTAATTTTCCACCGACCGTTATAAATGTTAAAATCCAATTCCATTCTTCAGGAGATAAATCTCTAAAAGCATTAGTTGATGTAATTTGTTTGTAGGTTTGCTTTTCGTCAAATCCATCGCCTACAGCCAAAGTCAAAACAAACTGAAGCAAAACATCATAACATAAAACCAGAGGTTCACGCGGCTCAATCTTATTTTGTTTTACGGCTTCCTTTAAAGCAGCAACTTCAATTAATTCTAAGGAATGCGTGGGAACGAAATATATTTTAGAAGTTTCAAAAGGCGAGTGTCCACTTCGTCCGGCACGTTGGAGAAATCTGGCAATTCCTTTGCTGGAACCAATTTGAATCACGGTATCGACAGGTTTAAAATCAACGCCTAAATCTAAAGATGAGGTTGAAATAACGGCTTTCAAATATCCTGAAGATAAATTTTCTTCAATCCAAATTCGAATATCTTTATCTACGGAACTGTGATGAATCGCGATTTGTCCTGCAAAATCCGGATGCGTATTCAGCAAAACCTGATACCACATCTCCGCCTGACTTCTCGTATTCGTAAAAACCAAAGTCGTTTGACTTTCTAGAATAATGGGAATAATCTTATCGGCGAGTTTTGTTCCCAAATGTCCGGCCCAAGGAAGAACTTCAACAGCATCTGGAAAGACGGATTTGATTTCGATCTTCTTTTTTTCCTTCGCAACGACTTTTGTTTTTTTGATGTCATAAGGAATAAGAACGTTCATCGCTTCCTCTAAATTCCCGATGGTTGCTGTAATTCCCCAGATCCGTAGTTTTTTCTGATAACTGAAAATACGAGAAACGGCAAGTTCGGTCATAACGCCTCGTTTTGAACTGAGCAATTCATGCCATTCGTCGACAACTATACATTGTAGACTTTTAAAGAATTTTTGATGTTGTTTCTGAGCGATAAGTAAATGCAAACTTTCGGGCGTGATAATTAAAATATCAGGCATTTTTTTAGTTTGCTTTGCTCTGTCTTTCGTAGAGGTATCTCCATTTCGAACTGCAACTTCCCAATCTAAACCAATTTCTTCCAAAGCCTCGCTCATTGCTTTTGCGATATCTTTTGCTAAAGCGCGAAGTGGTGTAATCCACAATAATTTCATTCCGGTCTTGTAATTCGCCGGATGATTCATATAATCGATGACTACCGCTAAAAAGACGGAGAATGTTTTACCAAAACCTGTTGGAGCAATGACCATTCCTGAATAATTGTTGGAAAATTTAAACCAGGTTTCAGACTGAAAACCAAATGGTTCCCGATCTTTTTTATCCATCCATTTTTTAATGATCTGGAAACCTGTGGAGTTTTTAAATTTTTCGGTCATTCAGATTTTTAAATATTGGCTTAAACTCTAATAACACAAATGATTACACTAATGTCGCAAATGAATATTAAAATATGAAATTATCTTTTAAAAGGTAATTTCAATTTCTTTTCTGCTCTTTTGATTAACTTTAGAAGAGGCAAATTTTGGGACTTTTACTTCTTCTTATTTATTAATTTTTTAATGGAATCAGTGAATCTTCAATTTGTGGTTTATAAAAATTAGGTGATCAGTTTTTTAATTTCTTCGAGTTCATCAATTTCTTCTACAGTTTTATCGCGACGCCAGCGGACAATTCGGGGGAATCTCAAAGCCACGCCACTTTTATGTCGGCTGCTAAAACCAATTCCTTCAAAAGCGATTTCAAAAACAAGTTCAGGTTTTACGGTTCGAACCGGACCGAACTTTTCAATGGCATTTTTATTCACAAACTTGCTGACTTCCATGATTTCCTTGTCGGTCAATCCGGAGTATGCTTTTGCAATTGTGACTAATTTATCTTCGTTTTTAACGGCAAAAGTATAATCGGTGTAATAATTACTACGTCGTCCGGAACCTTTTTGCGCATAAATTAAAACGGCGTCAATCGTAAGTGGACTGACTTTCCATTTCCACCAATCGCCTTTTTTTCGACCGGCATGATAGTGAGAATTGAGTTCTTTCAACATCAAACCTTCGGAGTTATTGTCACGGGAATTTTCCCGAACGTCGGCTAAATCTTCCCAAGTTTCTGCGTGAACGATTTCAGAAATTCTAATTCTTTCAACGGGAGAATTTTTAATTAAATTTTCTAAAAGCAATCTTCTTTCAGATAAAGGTTTTTCTCTCAAATCTTCAAATTCCAGTTCTAAAATATCGTAAACAAAAATATGAACCGGAAGTTCTTCCAGCATTTTCTTTGGAATAGTTTTTCGGTTCAAACGTTTTTGTAATTCATTAAAATTAAGAACTTTATCATCTTTAACAACGAGAATTTCTCCATCAATGGCAAAATTTCCTTCTACCTCTTTTAAAGCAGAAACTATTTCAGGAAACTGTTCGGTTACTAATTCTTCACCGCGAGACCAAATGAAAATTTCATCATTACGTTTAATAAATTGTCCACGGATTCCATCCCATTTAAATTCTGCCAGCCAGTTTTTTCGGTCGCCTAAATCCTGCGTTTCTTTCTCTAAAGGATAAGCCAGACAAAACGGATAAGGCTTGGATTCATCGGGATTAATATTGGTTCCCTGAATCAAATCATCAAAATTTTCTTCCTCCATTTTCCATTTTCCCATGATGGAATGCATCAGGATATTTCCATCAACACCGGAAAATTTAGCAAGAGCATTAATTAATAATTTTTTAGAAACTCCAATACGGAAACTGCCGCCAATTAATTTATTAAAAATGAAACGTTCCACATGGTTCAGACCATTCCAGGATTCTAGAACATATTTTTTCTTCTCTTCATCAGTTTGATCTTTTAAGGCAATGAGTTCCGTCATCCATTGTGTTAAAGATTTATCGATTTCGTTTTCAGCATTGGGCAAAATAAGTGATAATGTCTCACCCAAATCGCCCACGGAAGAGTAGGATTCAATAAAAAGCCATTCCGGAAGTTGCGTAATTTCTAAAGCCCATTGTTTTAAAAGATTCGTATTAACCGGTCTTTTCGGGCGCTTACCCGTAAACAAAGCCAAAAACCACAACTTATCGTTGGCTTCTGCTGTTTGCAGGTAGTAAACCATTGCCTCTACTTTCGCAGTGGTTTTATTCGTGCTGTCGAGCGCATTGATGAGTTGGGCAAAATCTTTCATTTAGTTTTCTATCAATTCTTTTTCATTGGTTTCTTCGTCGCCAAAAATGGTTTTTAACTCCACGGCGTTGATTCCAATTTCGTTTAAATATTTTGAAAAAACAGCGGTTTGTCCGTGAGTCACGTAGACTTTTTCGGCCTCGGTCGCTTTTACGGTCTCGATTAATCCAGTCCAGTCGGCATGATCGGAAATAGCGAAACCTGCATCTGCAGAACGCCAACGGCGAGAACCACGAACCTGCATCCAGCCGGAACATATCGCTGTCGCACGATTTGGAATTTTTTTAATAATGTTAGAATCAAACAGAGCCGGCGGTAAAATCACAATTTCTCCATCAGCATGTTTTACACTTTCCTGAAAATCCAGTGTTTCATATTCCGGTAAATCAATTCCGACGGATTCCATCCCTTCGTTAAGTTTCCCGATAGAGCGGTGGACAAAAATTTTTCCACTTCCTTCGATCGACTTCATAATTCTTTGGGCTTTTCCTAAAGAGTAACCGATGAACACTGATGTTTTTCCATTCTCTTTATTCTGTTGAACCCAAGTCTGCATTAATTTTGCATATTCCTGAGGCTTTAACCAATGATATATCGGAAGTCCAAATGTGCTTTCTGTGATAAATTCATTGCATTTTACCAATTCAAAAGGTGTTGATAATCCATCGTCATCTGTTTTGTAATCGCCGGAAAAGACGATCACATATCCTTTATATTCCATTCTAATCTGTGCAGAACCAATGATATGTCCCGCGGGAAACATCGAAACTTTTACTCCATTAATGTTGAGTTCTTCGCCATAACCAATGGTTTGAATCTCAATGTCTGGACCGATTCTATGTTTTAAAATAGGTTTGGTAAAATGATGACACAAGTATTTTTTCATTCCCCAACGTGCGTGATCCCCGTGACCATGAGAAATCACAGCAAGATCAACTGGTTTCCATGGATCGATATAGAACTTTCCCGGAATGCAATAGATTCCTTTGTCGGTCAGGCGTATAAAAGTTGGATTTTTCAATAAGAGTTTTACGGTTTTAAAGCGAAAATTAAGCCAATAATTAGGTGATTTTTCATACTTTCAAAATTGAATACTAAATTTTTAAAATTTAAAACATTGAATTTATTTTCTAATTTTAATGATGATATTTCATCGAAAGTGTAATTTAGAGTTGTTTTAAATAGTAAAACAGACAATTTGCCTATTAATAGTTAAGATTACTGAATAAAGTTTAATATATTTGTTATGTGAGTTTTTAGAAGAGAATTAACCTTTTATTTAAATTTGATGGAAAAGTTCGTTGGTTTTTTAATGATGTTGTTATTGCCGTTTGTGGCGTACAGTCAACAAAATTTGAGTGCTGACGAACTATTTGTGGAAGCGCGCAAGGCTGCTTTCGACAAAAAGGATTATCCAACTTCCATCAAACTTGCCAAGCAAGCATTGGAAAGAGCTCCGGAATATACTGATATCTCTGTTTTTTTAGGACGTGTTTATACCTGGAACGATGATCTCAGTTCAGCACGAGCTGTTTTTGAAGGTCTTCAGAAAAGAATTAATAAAAGTTCCGAAAAACCAATGACACCATTCAAAGGGGTTCTGATTTCATGACTCATGTTCGCTAAAAATTCAGATTTTGCTCGGCTGGCAATATCCGCCATTTCCTTCGCCTTTTTAAGATCTTCATTTATTTTTATATAGTCCGTAATATTCCTGGCCGACACGATAATACCGCCTATGACACCTTCTGAAAGATACCACGGACTCACTTCAATATCGTAATTTTGCAACTCGTCGCGATCAGAAAGTTGAAGCGCTATATTTTCATTTTTATAGGTTTTACCTATTAATGCATCCAGATAAATTTTTGATCGTTCTTTGGGGATATTTGGTGAAACGGAAAAAATGTGTTTGCCGATAATTTCAGAATTATTCATATAAAACTCTTTTTCCCAGGATTTACTTACCGATAGATAATTGAGTGTCCGGTCAAACATGGCGATAGAAACAGGAGTATATTTTATAAATGACTGCAACATGGCTTCTTTTTTTTCCAGTTCCAGATAAGTTTTTTTAGCAACATCAATATCCTGAATAATTCCAAAAACTTTGGTGCAGACGCCATCGTTAAATTCTGGAAGACCTTTCACTCTTACCCAAATCAAAATACCATCTGCGCGCAGCAATTGAAGTTCTTCATCGTAGGGTTTTCCTTCCTGTATTGCTCTGTCCATTAAACGGTTAAGTTTATCACTGCTTTCTAGTGGATATAATCCGACCGCATTTTCAAACGTAGGTATAAAATCGGGCTTAACTTTGTGAATATTTCTTACGGACTGCGACCAGTAAAGGGTGTTTTTTTTAAGATTTAATTCCCATCCGCCAACTTGAGCTACGTCATCGGTCTGTGCCAGTATTTTCGTGGTGTACATTAAATCTTTCTCGAAAGCCATTCTTTCCGTAACATTGAGAGCGCTGGTTACCACATAAGGCTGTCTCTCTTCATCTGTTTCCAGTATATTGTGATACATCCAAATTAGCTCTTCATCATTTTTACTCTGAAAAAGCATGTTTCCTATATCTTCCTTGTTTGCCGCAATTCGCTCCAAATACTCCTTGAGAGCGGGCCACGCTTTTTTGGGAACAAAATCTTTTAAATTTAAACCCTTGACCTCGTCTTCAGAATAATTAAGCAAGTCCAAACCTTTTTGGTTAATGCCCAAAATATTTCCTTTTAAATCGTGCATACCCATTAATCCAATCGAATTCTGGAAATTTTTTTTAAACCTTCTTTCAGAGATTTTGAGGTTTGGGTTTTCTTTAGTTTGAGGGGTGGTGTTCCGTCCAAAGCAAAAAATTTCAGCATGATTTTGGTTTTGCTTTAGTATCCATTCAATGACAATCGTAGTATCAGGATCAATGGCCGTTGAGGTGGTGAATGATATTTTTCCTTTTGTAGCAAGAGTTTCCGACAGCGTTTCCATTTCTGTTTCCTTGTCGCCCAACACTTTCAGAAAATTTTGATGAAGAACATTCTCTTTTTCGATTTGAAATAGTTCTTCAAAAGCAGGATTTAGATCTTTTAGCTCGAAATCCGCATCAAGCACGCACATAAGATTATTGGTAGATTTAAAAGTCAGTTCAAAATAGTCAGACTGAATATTTTTTTCTTATCGGTTAAAATTTTTGCTGCAGCTTCGCCCATTTTTTGAAGCGCAGTTATTTGTCGAAGTGTTAGTCTTTTTGGTCGATAATCAGCCACGCATAATGTGCCTAATGCATATCCTTCTTCATCTAAAAGTGGAGCCCCTAAATAGAAACGAATTTCTTCCTCCAAAATAATCTGGTTTTGAGAGGAACGTTCGTCCAGCAACGTATCATTGATGATCAACAGTTCTTTACTTGCAATTACGTACTTGCAGATGGTGTCTTCCCGTTTTACAGAATCTAATGGAAAGCCAATACTGCTTTTTATATTTTGCGAATCTTCCGCCATTACAGAGATACATGAAATCGGGCAATCTGCGATAAAGCTTGCACCTACCGAAAAAGCGTCTAACTCTGCGTCCTTACCCAAATGCAATAAATCCAAAAATTTTAATTTCTGGATACGTTGTTCTTCGTTATCTGGGAGTAGACTTGTATTCATATATCTAAATAAGATGTGAGAAAATTATTTAAGGCGCGAATAGTAATCAAAGATAGTGATTTTGAAGGAAATTTAAAATAATACGCGAAATAAAATAAAATCGTTAAAATTAACTAGTGATTTTTAATTATTGTTTTATAAAAGTTATAATGTGTTATCATTATGTTAAAATTATTTTAGTTATTTCAGCAGTAGAGATCAGTAAGATATTTATATGTGAAATAAACTTCATGGTATAACGTTATAGTTACTTTAAATTTAGTATTATGAAAAAAATAGCAGTTGGATTAATGTTGGGTCTTATCCAACTTTCTTATGCTCAGTTCAGTAGGAACGTGGGTGAGTTTTCTTCCTTAAAAGTGTATGATAAAATTACGGTTACACTTGTTCCAGGTAATGAAAATAAAGTTGAAAGTTCCAGTCCCGATGCTGATGTAGAAACGGTAAATAAAAATGGCGAGTTAAAAATAAGAATGACACCGGCTAAAATATTACAGGGAAATCAGGTTTCGGTAAAAGTGTATTATCAGAATTTAAATGATCTTCAGGCGAGCCAAGGTTCATCAATCAGTTCGAACAAAACTTTGCAAACGAAGATGTTAACTTTAACTTCTAATGAAGGGTCTAAAATTAAACTGGAAATTGATACGGGAAAACTGAATGCGAAAACCAATTCAGGCGGTGAGATTGTCCTCACGGGAAGTGCAGATTATCAAGATATTGTAGTGAACTCCGGTGGTAAATTTAATGGTCAGAATTTAGAATCACTAACGGCAACCATTTCGGCAAATGCCGGCGGAATAGCGGAAGTATTTGCATCTGAATCTGTAAATGCTACGACCAGAGCAGGCGGCCTTATTGATGTTTATGGTGATCCCGAAGACCGAAAGTTTAAAAATGTCATCGGCGGAAAAATTAATTTTAAATAAAATATATAGTCATTCAAAATTGAATGACTTTTTTAGCGGTAAAATGTAACATATAAAAGTTTTTTCTGACTAAATAATAAAGTTTGTTCTATGAAAAATTTAAATATAAGCATCCTGGCATTTGCCGGAATTATTGCGCTCAACTCTTGTGCCTCAAAAGTGGTGACTGCACCCGAAACGACAACGGCGCCTGCGGAAAATGTGAAAGAGATACCGGAGAAAGGATTAGATTTCACCACCTTCGATAAATCGGTTCGTCCGCAAGACGATTTCTACAATTTCGTGAATGGAAGCTGGATGAAGACTGCGACAATTCCTGCCGATAAATCCACTTGGGGATCTTTTAATAAACTGGGCGAGGATACCGATAACAATGCAATGACGATTTTGAATTCTTTGCTGAATGATAAATTCGCCGCCGGAAGTGAAGGTAAGAAAATTCAGGATCTGTACGGAACCTACATGAATATGGATAAGAGAAATGCAGACGGATTAACGCCGATCAAAGCAGATTTATCTAAAATTGATGCCATAAAAAACTTGACCGACCTTCAGAACTATCTTAATGCCGCGACCAAAAACGGAGAGAATCCTTTTTACGCCTGGGGAATAGATGCCGATTTGAAAGATTCTAAAATGAATGCCGTTTATTTAGGAAACGCAGATTTAGGAATGGGTCGTGATTATTACCAGAAAGTAAATGAAAAAAATACAGAAGCACTTGCAGAATATACCAAATATGTAGCCTCGATGCTCGAGGTATTAGGCTATAAAAATTCTGCCGCGACAGCAAAGAATATTGTGGCATTCGAAAAAAGTATTGCTCAAAGTTACCTGACAAATGAGCAGATCCGTGATGCGACCTTGCAGTACAATCCAAAAACGATGACGCAGCTTTCGGCGATGGTTAAAAATGTAAACCTTCCGAAATACTTAACTTCAGTTGGTGTAAATACCGATCGTGTGATCGTTGGAGAGTTGAAATATTACGAAAATCTTGATAAATTCATCAATACGAAGAATATTGAATTGATCAAAGATTACATGAAATTTCACTTAATCTCATCTAACGCCAGTTATCTGTCTCAGAATTTAGATGATATGAAATTTAATTTCTACAGCAAATATTTAAGAGGACAGCAGGAACAAAGAGCCATGAACAAACGCGGCTATCAAGTGATCAACGGCGTTCTTGGGGAAGCTTTCGGAAAACTTTATGTCGAGAAATATTTCCCGGCCGAAGCAAAAGCACAGATGGTCGAATTGATTGGTTATCTGAAGAAAAGTTTCGCATCTCACATCACTAATTTAACATGGATGTCTCCCGTAACGAAAGAAAAAGCCTTAAACAAGCTTAATAAATTCACCGTGAAAGTGGCGTATCCGGATAAATGGAAAGACTACTCAAAATTAACCATCAATTCTGAGGCAGAAGGTGGAAGTCTGTATAAAAATCTTCAGAATGTAAACGAGTGGCAATACCAGAAAGATCTAGCGAAAATCGGAAAACCCGTAGACAGAACCGAATGGGGAATGTCGCCACAAACCGTAAACGCGTATTACAATCCATTAAATAACGAAATCGTATTCCCGGCTGCAATTTTACAACCGCCGTTCTTCAATCCAAATGCCGATGCTGCTATTAATTTTGGTGGAATTGGAGCCGTGATCGGCCACGAAATGACGCATGGTTTTGATGATTCGGGTGCACAGTTTGATGCCGATGGAAACCTTGTAGACTGGTGGACTGCCGAAGACAAAGCCAACTTTGAAAAAGCAACCAAATCCCTTGCTGCACAGTATGGAACCTATGAACCCGTAAAAGGAACTTTCGTAAATGGGGAATTTACCAATGGGGAAAATATCGCGGATTTAGGCGGTGTTAATATCGCTTATGATGCGCTTCAAATGTATTTGAAAGACAAAGGAAACCCGGGAGAAATTAGTGGCTATACACAAGATCAAAGATTCTTTATGAGTTGGGCAACCGTTTGGAGAACTCTTCAAAAAGAAGCCGCTTTGGTCAATCAAATTAAAACAGATGAGCACTCACCGGGGCTTTACCGCGCCTTTGGTCCTCTCGTAAATACCGATGCTTTTTACAAAGCTTTCGATGTGAAACCCGGAGATAAATTATATAAAAAACCCGAAGACCGAATTAAGATCTGGTAATATCTAGATATAAACTACTATAGAAATCACTCAATTTATTTTGGGTGATTTTTTTTGGGCGTATCCTTCAGTCGGCATTGGTACGCAATCCCGAAACATCGGGATCACGTCCCACTCCCTCTTTCAGGTCGGGCTTTCCGCTGTATCTTTTTTTTGCCCACACCAAAAACACTCCAAAAAAAAGGATGTCGCTCCAATCCCTTACGCAGGCAGAAACCCTCCAGAGAAGTCACCTTTAAAATTCAAAATATTTGCTATCTTTGAAATAATCAATAAAGTCTTACGAATCGTCATTCCAAAATCTTGCGAACAAAGATTGAGAAGATTTGCGATTAAGAAAAGACCATTAAAAAACAATAATATTTACTTATGAAAAGAATCACCATCGCAGCCCTCGCTTTTACGGGAGTTGTTTTACTGAATTCGTGTTCAACTACTAAAGTTACCACCACCGAAACGGAAACTACAGTAACTACCGATGTAAAACCGACCTCAATGAAAGAAGAAGGTCTCAACCTTTCTTATATGGATACTACCGTTCGTCCACAAGACGATTTCTTTAATTATGTCAACGGAAACTGGATGAAAACTGCCGAGATTCCAGCTGATAAATCAAGTTGGGGAAGCTTTAATGCCTTGCGTGAAGATGTTGATAACTCCTCTTTAGAAATTCTAAATAAAATCTTAACCGATAAGTTTGCAGCCGGTTCCGAAGGTCAGAAAATCCAGAGTTTGTACGGAACTTTTATGGATTGGGATAAGAGAAATGCCGATGGTATCAATCCGATTAAAGGTGATTTGCAAAAAATCGACAATATTAAAACCGTTGCGGATCTCCAGAATTATTTAACTTCTGCAACAAAAACAGGAGATAATCCATTCTATGCGTGGCGTGTAGGAGCCGATATGAAAAACTCCGTGATGAATGCCGTGTACTTAGGCGGAGCTTCTTTAGGTTTAGGGCGTGATTATTACCAAAAAGAGAATGAGGCCAATGCCAAAACTTTAGCAGAATATAAAAATTATCTGGCGCAATTGTTTACGACCATCGGTTATAAAAACGCCGATCAAACTGCACAACGTGTTGTCGCTTTTGAAAAACAACTGGCCAATGATATGTTGACCAACGAACAAAACAGGGATGCGAATCTGCGTTATAATCCTAAAACTTTACCGGAACTTTCAAAGTTGGTGACGCATGTTAATTTACCAAAATATCTTGTCGATGCAGGCGTGAAAACCGATAAAGTCATCGTAAGCGAGCTGAAATATTACCAGAATATGGATTCCTGGATGAACGAAAGAACGCTTCCGTTGATCAAGGAATATATGAAAGCCAGAATGATTTCTTCTAACGCCGGAAATCTGGACAAAACTTTAGATGATCTGAATTTTAATTTCTATTCTAAATATCTTCAGGGTCAGCAGGAACAAAGAGCCATGAACAAAAGAGGTTTGGGCATTATCAATGGTGTTTTAGGCGAAGCTTTCGGAAAATTGTATGTAGATCAATATTTCCCGGCAGAGGCAAAACAGCAGATGGAAACGTATATCGACTATCTAAAAAAATCGTTCAAGCAACATATCGACGAGAATGACTGGATGTCACCCGAAACAAAATTAAAAGCTCAGGATAAACTGGCGAAATTCTCTGTTAAAATTGCCTATCCGGATACCTGGAAAGATTACTCCAAACTGCAGTTAACGGGACCAGCCGAAGGCGGGACTTATTATAAAAACTTACAGAATATCACTGCTTGGCAATACGCGAAGAATCTGGAAAAAGTAGGAAAACCGGTTGATAAAACCGAATGGGGAATGGCACCACAAACAGTAAATGCTTACTACAGTGGTTCTAACAACGAGATCGTTTTCCCGGCCGCAATTCTTCAGCCTCCGTTCTTTAACTTCAAGGCAGATCCTGCTGTTAACTTCGGTGGAATTGGAGCCGTAATAGGTCACGAAATCGGTCACGGATTTGATGATTCAGGTTCAAGATTCGATGGTGATGGAAACCTAAACAACTGGTGGACAGATGCTGACCGTAAAAACTTCGACGCGAAAGTGGGACAACTTGCCGCTCAGTACGATAAATACGAACCGGTAAAAGGAAGTTTCGTTAACGGTAAATTTACGAGCGGAGAAAATATTGGTGATTTAGGTGGAGTAGCGGTTGCTTACACTGCGCTTCAAATGTATCTGAAAGATCATGGTGATCCGGGATTAATCAGTGGTTTCACTCAGGATCAAAGATTCTTTATGAGTTGGGCTACAGTTTGGAGAACCAAATCTACAGAGCAGTACATGGTGAATCAAGTGAAAACCGATCCGCATTCCCCAGGTTATTTCCGGGCATTTGCTCCTTTGGTGAATCAGGATTCATTCTATAAAGCTTTCGACATTAAACCTGGTGATAAATTATACAAAGCACCGGAAGAAAGAATCAAAATTTGGTAAGAACCGAATTCTAAATAATTCCAAACCCTTTCAGTCTTTAATGGCTGAAAGGGTTTTTTTATTTAAGATGAAGTTGGTGTGTTTTTAACTAAAATTTATCTTCTAATAAATTCTGTGATATCTTTTATTTCTTGTAACGTTTTAGTTGAAATTACCACTTATTGTTTAATGAATAGGTCAGTAACGCTTATTGTTCCAAATCTAATTTTTTTTTACAAAAACAGAATATGAGTACTAATATAATTGAAATTCAAAATTTGAATTTCGGATTCGATAAAACGAAATTGATATTGAAAGACGTCAGTTTAATGGTTCCGAAAGGTTCCATTTACGGGTTCTTAGGTTCTAATGGTGCCGGGAAATCTACGACAATGCGTTTGATAATGGGACTTTTCAATGATGATCACCATTCTGTGAAAGTATTTGATACTTCAGTTTCAGATTTATATCCAGAAGGTTTTAGTAGAATTGGGTCATTGATTGATTATCCTGCTTTTTACGATCATCTGTCGGGTTACGATAATTTAAAAATAGTCTGTATTCTTCGAAATTTGAACGAAGCTAAAATTGATGAAATATTAGAACTCGTTGGTCTTTCTGAGGCCCGGAATATTAAAATGAAAAAATATTCTTTGGGAATGAAACAACGACTTGCGATTGGTTTAGCTTTAATCAGTGATCCGGAATTGTTGGTTTTAGATGAGCCTGTAAATGGTCTTGATCCCAATGGAATGAAGGAAGTACGTGAACTTTTAATTAAATTGAATCAAGAACATGGTGTTACTGTTTTTATTTCCAGTCACTTGCTTTTAGAAATAGAAAAAATGGTAACGCACATCGGAATTATCTCTCATGGCGAAATTAAATTTCAGGGAAGTAAGGAAGAGCTCAATGAACTGTATCGCTTTCAAAAAACAAAATTCAGTTTAAAAAATGCCAAAAGTTTTGAAGCTCTTTTGGCAGAAAATTATCAGGTAGAATTTAAGAATGAAACAGATTGTGAGATCGTAACAAGTTCGCCGCACCAAATTGCTGAAATCAATAAAATTTTGGTTAATAATGGTGCCCAGATTTATCAGATTTCTCCAGCTGGAGGTTTGGAAGAATGGTTTATGGAAATTTCAAAACAAAATTAAGAAAGATGAAGAACAGATCTACTTTAGCAATGGCTTTCAAAGCAGAATGGCTCAAAATAAAAGGTTTAGGTTTAATATCGCTTGCGGTTATTTTTGCTTTACTGATTCCGCTCTTATTTTTTACAATCGGTATTTTTAGCGAAAATGCCCGTGTTTATGATGGGCTTTTAACCAATGTCGCTACCAAAGATATTAAGGAATCAATAGGGCAATTAGGTGGTTTTTTCATGTTGTTATTAATCATTATTGCCGCGACCAGAATTACACAGATTGATCATAAAAATAACGGTTGGACTTTCCTGGAAACGCAACCCGTTTCTAAATTGAATATCTACAGTGCTAAATTTTTGGTATTGACTTTACTCACTCTCATTATGTTTGCGGTTTATTTTTTGGCCACCACGCTGTTTTCAAATTTGATGATTCTGATTTTTCCGCAAGATGGATTGCAACTGGGCATCGATTTTTATTTTCAATTTCAATCTTTCGTGAGATTGTTCGTTTTGAGTTTATGTATTATTTCTTTTCAGTTAATGTTGTCAACGATTATTCCTGGTTTTGTCTGGCCATTTGCAATCGGATTTGTTGGGTTTGTAATTAATATTGTTGCTGCAGTAAGGCAGGAAACTTATGATTTCATTCCTTATAATAATGTACAAACTGGTTTAAAATTTAAAGATTCATTTGCGTTAAATCACTTTTTTAATTATACAGAATATTTGAGTTTATTTTGGACCGTCTTGTTTTTCATCATCGGATATTTTTGGTACAGCAGAAGAGGATTTAAAAGTGCTTTTCTAAATAATACACGATCAAAAGTGTTTACAACAATAGGAATCATGGTGTTTGCAGGTATTTACTTTTTTCTAACTAAACCTGTTCATCCTCAAAAATTTCCTGATCATTCTGTAATAAGTGGAACTATCGAAGCTCCGAAATCCGTTAAAAATGTAACGATAATTTCTCAGGAGTTTGGTGAAAAAATAATTGATATCCCAGTTGTAGATGGCTCGTTTATTTGGGATTCCAAAGAAGATCTTCCTTTTGCAAATTATACCATTAATTATGAAGGTAAGTCTTACCCGTTCTTAATTAGCAAAGGTGATCAGGTTCATTTTGACATAAAAATGGATGCGAAACAATCTGCTGTGGTGGTCAAGGGGACAAGAAAAGCCGAAGATCTTTTTAGAAAAATGGATCGTGATGATTCTTCATTTTATAATTATATCGTACCGGAAAAGCTGTATTCTGATAAGCCTGATGTTTTTTATAAGGAAGCCCAAAAAGAGTGGAAGGATGAAATGAAAAACTTAGATGATTTCCGGACTGCAGAGAATATCTATTTGGCGGATGATTTTAAGCAATTTCAAATGCAGAAGAAAGCTACGAGAATGCTTTCTACCCTTTATGATTATCAAAAAATGACCTCTTTTACCGATAGAAAATTTGCACCTGATAGTTCATTTGTCACCGAGTTAGAGAATTTAATTCAGAAACCAAGTCCGTTATTATATTCAGATGATTTGTATAAATCCTGGAAATTAAAAGAGCTTTTACCGAAAGAAGGAAATAAAAACTCAGATAGCATTGTCTTTGTTAAATTATGGAAAATGCCCTCTGGCGTTGCAAAAGATCAGTTGTTAGCTACGCAAATGCTCAAAATGATGAATCTGGAAAATGATGAATCTAAAAGAAATCTAATTTTTGAGGAAAATATTAATGGTATTCAAAATCTGAAGTTTAAGAATTTTGTGACCAAAAGTTTAGAAGTCATTAATAATCAGCAAAAAGGTAAAGCTTTTCCAGAAATATCTTTTGAAAACACCGATGGAAAAAAGGTGAGTATTTCTCAGTTCAAGGGGAAATATGTGGTGATTGATTTTTGGGCAACATGGTGTGGGCCGTGCAAGGAAACCTCGCCGGTTTTTGAATATCAGGCGAAGAAGTGGCGAAACAATGATCAAATTGTGTTTTTATCCGCAAGTATCGATGAAGATAAAACTAAGTGGAAACTAGATCTTAAGAATACGCAATCTAATGTGAAACAATGGTGGGTTGCAGATTCTAAAATGTTGAAAGAACTTGGCGTAAACAATATTCCGAGATTTATGATGCTGGATCCAGATGGCAAGATTTTCAATTCGAATATGCCTCGCCCGAATGAAACTAATTTTGTAGATATTTTGGATAAAGTATCTGATAAAAGCTACAATTACAGAGCTGAGGTTTATTAAAAATTGGTCTTAAAAGATTTTCAATCAGGTTTCAACCCTTTCAGTCTTTCAAAGGCGGAAAGGGTTTTTAATTTAAATGAGTAACTTTAATAAAAATAAAATGGTTCAAATGAAACTCAATACCGACCGAAATATCATCATTAAAAATTCTGAAACACGTGATTTTTTAGCCGATGCTTTTTACCCTGAAAGTGAAGAGAAATTACCAGTCGTTATTTTTGCTCACGGTTACAAAGGATATAAAGATTGGGGCGCTTGGGATTTGATGGCGAAGAAATTTGCAGAAGCCGGATTTTTCTTTGTTAAATTTAATTTCTCTCATAACGGAACAACCATTGAACAACCCAAAGATTTTGCAGATTTAGAAGCCTTTGGAAATAATAACTTTTCTAAGGAAATGTCAGATTACGATGAGGTTTTGAATCACTTTTATAATCATCCGAAAATAGATCAAGATAAGATTGCAATCATTGGTCACAGTCGTGGTGGAGGAATTACAGTCATCAAAGCCTTCGAAGATGAACGGGTGAAATTGCTTATTGCTTTAGCAGGAGTCAGTAATTTTAAATATAGATTTCCAACGCAAGATCGTTTTGAAGACTGGAAAAATTCGGGCGTCATGTATTCTGAAAACAAAAGAACGCATCAACAAATGCCGCATTACTTTCAATTCTATGAAGACTTTGAAAAGAATGAAAACCGGTTTGATATTCAATACGCTGCACAACATTTAGAAAAACCTTTTTTGATCGTTCAGGGAACAAATGATGAAGCCGTAAGAGATAAAGAAGCAACGCTGTTGAATGAATGGTGTAAAACCTCTGAATTGATTCTTTTAGAAAATACAAACCATACTTTTGGAGCCAAAGAACCTTGGACTGAAAATGATCTTCCACAGGATTTAGAAAAAGCAACATTATTAATGATTAAGTTTATTAAAGAACATTTTCAAAGTTCAATGTGAATAAAACTTAATATTAAAATTAATAGAAATTTCTTTAGTTTTACCCACCAAAAATTAATGTATGATGTTATTGTCGGTCCTCGAATTTCCTGATTTTGCACAACCGCAGATCTGGATCAGTTTGTTAACGCTTACTTTTTTAGAGATTATTCTAGGGGTTGATAACATCATCTTTATTTCCATCATTTCCGATAAATTACCAAAAGCCCGACAAAAGTTTGCCCGTAATATCGGATTGACTTTCGCAATGGTTTTTCGCGTTGGATTATTATTGATGATCAACTGGATTATCGGTTTGAAAGAACCGATTTTAACCTTACCATTTTTAGAAGAACCGGGAACTGATTTACCATTGGCGCTAAGTTGGAAAGATCTCATCCTATTACTTGGAGGTATTTTCTTAATAGGTAAAAGTACCTTTGAAATTCACGGTAAAATGCAGTTACACGATGAGAATCACAAACCGAAATCTGCGGGTTCTTCCCTGATGACGATGGTGATTATTCAGATCATTTTGATCGATATGGTTTTCTCCCTTGATTCCATTCTTACTGCGATTGGGTTGGTAGATAATGTAATGTTAATGATTATCGCAGTTGTAATTTCAATAGGAATTATGATGGCGTTTGCCGGTCCTATTTCAGCGATTATTAATAAATATCCAAGTTTACAAATGTTGGCGCTTGCCTTTTTAGTCGTGATTGGCGTCATGTTAGTTGCCGAGGGAATTCATCAGCATGTAAGTAAAAATATTATTTATTCATGTCTTGCTTTCAGTTTATTGGTAGAAGTTTTAAACATCAAATTGAGAAATAATCAAAATAAAAAAGCGTTGAAATTGAATCCGGATCTTAATGCAGATTTAAGTATTAAAGAAGACGGCGAATAAATCAGAACGGTCTACCGCTTCTTTACTTTTTTGCCTGGATGAGAAATTACAACAGCATTTTCTTTTCTTATTTTACGGCCGATATAAGCCATGGCAAAAGGAATTAGAAATAGAACCATTCTACCTGTTCCTGGATCAAAGAAACAAACCAGCAATGATATTAAAAAAATAGTCGGCGTAACAAGCGATCTTATTTTCCCATATTTCTCATAATTTACCGGCACAAATTCGGAGATTTTATGTTTGGGATTGGTGATATAAGCCAGCAGAATAAAGTTCATAATACCTGTAAAGCAGATATTGAAAACGTAAATTGCATAAGGCGAAATCAATTTTAAGTGTCCTTATGTCACCGAATATTCGCTGTAGATTGCCGTTGTAAAAGGCATTATCACAATCGTGAAAAGAAAAATTAAGTTGATCCAAAGCAACCTTTTTGAATAATTGATGACGTAGCCAAACATATTGTGGTGGGCAGTCCAATAAATTCCAATAAGGAAAAAACTCATTACAAATCCTAACAGTTGCGGAATCTGCTTTGCGAATTCATTTAAAAACTGTCCCTCCGTCGCATTTTCCGACACGATTGGAACTTTCAAGTCAATCACTAAAATCGTGATGGCTATAGCAAAAACAGCATCACTGAAAAATATCAAACGTTCGACCTGAAAGTCTTGCTTGTGAGGATGATGAGGTAAAGATAGCATCGCAAAGTTTTTATAAAATTACTTAAAAATAAGAGGCAATGTTATCTTTTCTACCTATTTCAGTAGATTTAAATTCCGTAAAAGAAATTAATTCATCAGGAAATTCCATAAAAAAATCCCGCTTCAAGGGTGAAGCAGGATTTGTATTTAAATGGTTATTCTTTAATAATTTTTGTGTTATAAAGTGAGCCTTTATCGGTAAGAACCTTCAGCACATAAATACCTGATTTTAAGGTGTGGAGTGAAATCTCTCTTTGATCTGTAAATTGAGCTACTTTTTGTCCCAGTACATTATAAATTTCAAGAGATCTAATTTTTTCTCCTTCAGGTATTTTTACGTTTAGGACCTCTTTCACAGGATTGGGATAGATCATTAACTTTTGACTTTTTACTGTATTTACAGACAGGTTTTCATTGTTAATTTTAATGTTATCAATATATGCTGAGCCCGCGAAATTATCATGTACGAAATTTAATCCTTCCAAATTGGTTTTAGAAAAGTTTTCGCCGGTATAAACCAAATTATTATTAATATAATACTTGATAGAATCTGCTGTAATTTCAGTTTTTAAGTGATACCAGGTATTAGGTTCCCACGTAAAATCAGCAGTGTCGTAATCGTAATCTTCACTGGTTACGATCTCCGTGTTTCCTGTATAATTAAATGAATATACCGAAATTGGCATAAATTCATCGCCTGCTATACCCCAAGTTCCAAATTCAAATGTTGAACCTTCTAATTCTGAAATGTAGACGTCAAATTCTACCGTCAAATTATTAAAATCATAGCTCGAAGACAATTGTTTCGCAGCACCGAAGATAGGGAACCAACCAAAATCTTCATTTTCATCAACAGATATTTTTAAAGCATTTGTTCCTTCCGTAGCAAATTCGTTGGAGACTTCCTGATTGTTAATCGGTTGTTCTTCACTGTTGAGCGTAACTTCCCATCCGTTTTGATTATGGACAGAACCCAAGGTGTAATTTTCTGAATTTTCAAACGAAATCGTTTGCTGTGCGCTAAATAAAAGGGATGCAAATCCCAAAGCCATAAAATAAAGTTTCTTCATTGAATTAAATTTTTCCCAATAATAAGAATAAATTATTAAACAGACATTTGGATTGTAGGAATAACTGTTGTTTTCTTTTGCTATATTTGAGTTAATTATAAATTAAATTATGAAGAATACTCTATTTTTTGGTCTTTCTCTATTTTGTACCTCTTTGGTAATGGGACAGAATGCCACCTCAATTCCACAAAAATCTCAGACTGCGTCAAGCGTTGATCTTCCTTACTCTTATGGTTTTGAAACCGAAGATCTGGATGAATGGTTTGTAACCAATGAAGGTGCTGGAAATATATGGGAACGTATGACGGCAACGTCTTCTACACCCGATCCTTCCGAAGGAACCTATTATATGATTTATCAGTTTCACCCGACAGATTCAGCTAATACCTATCTGTACTCCAGAGGTCTTAATTTGAAAGCGGGTAGAAACATCACCTTGCAATTCGACTATCAAGGAGTTGATTATTGGTTCCCAGAAAAGATGGAAGTGAAAATTGGTACCGCAGCAACCATTGCCGGGCAAACTACTCAACTATGGATTGATGAAGAGATAGGAAATTATCCTTACGAAACTGCGACTGTGAATTTCACCGTTCCTGCAGATGGCGTATATTATTTATCCTTTAGAGCATTTTCTGACCCCGATCAATTTTATTTGGCCTTAGATAATATTAAGGTTTACGAAAATGTTTTGGCAACTCAAAATGCAACTAAATCAACACTAAAATTTTATCCAAATCCGGTGAAAGATATACTTACCATTTCCGATGTTAAAGAAATTTCGAGTTATACCATCTTTGATATTTCTGGCAAAAAGGTTCTTTCCAATTCTGCCAAATCATCGAAACTGGAATTGAATGTTTCTCAGTTAAAACCTGGGATGTACATTGTTAAAGCAAATTCGGATGGCGTTTTAAAAACATTTAAATTTATTAAGAAATAATATTATTTCGAAAATGACTCAATAAAAAAAGCCACAGTGATCTGTGGCTTTGCGTTTGGAAGGCGTCTGATTAATATCTTGTAATTGCTCCAAAACCATTGAATTTTTCCAATGAACCTTTTGGTAAAAAGACTGCGTCTCCGCCGTAGTTCATGTTCATTTCAATCATTTCATCGAAAATATCATCGATCATTTCCTTTGGTTTTTCGTCATTCTCACTTAGAAGATTGACAGAACCGTTTTCTAGTACTGCAGGTTGAAATAATCCCTGCTGTACAAAGAGCGTTTGGACTTTTCCTTCTTTAATAGCCGACATAATTTCATTTACATCGCTTAAGAAACGTCCGGTTCCCACGGCTTTATCGAGATCTTCTTTTCGCTCGATATTACTTTTTTCAACATGTTCTTTTATGATTGGCCAAGCCTCTTTTACGATTGCTCCTGCTTTTTCTTCTAATCTGTTACCGTTTAGATACGTTTCTAAAATACTTTCTTTTTCATCGGCAATTTTTAAATATTCGTAGAAGTTTGCTTCTTCCGTACAAATCAAAACCGGAAGTGGATTTTCTTTTCGGATGATATTCACTTGTTTATCAACGCGGTTAAAAAACTCTGCAATCAAATTCGTTTGGCGACCGGCATCTGATGCCTCAATGCTGGACGAAGTATGGAAGTCGGTGTTTTCAATAGGGAAAGGACTGGTAATTTCTTTGATGACCTGATCATTCATTGCCTGGATGAAACGGACTTTTTGCTGGCTTAAAACCAAAACATAATAACTGGAAGTCAGGTGAATCGCTCGCAGTAAATCCCGCGTTGCAAAGGTGTCTCCAATGATTACACGGTCTACAACCGGAATCGGCAGGCGCAGATATTCTGCAATTTCCTTTTCAGCGTTTACAAAAAGCACCAGGCTTTCTAAGTTATGAGAATGATCAATGGTTGCTTCCAGATTCGTTAGGCTTTCCACGATGGTTTGTGCTGTCTTTTTGTCTAAGGAATTCATCAGTCTTTCCTCTGCTTCCTTAATCAGGTTTTTCAGCATGATCGCATCTTTCTGATTGTCGGGAGCAGTTCGGTGCGTGTTCAAAATTAGCGTTACGCAATTTTCAGCATTAACTTTCTTCAGTTCATTTAATTTCTTGTTCATATCGTTTATTTTAAAAATTATTGTAATTCTTCTTTAGAATGACTTTTCTATTTTAACTCATCAGTTTTTGATTTTTAGTTTGGAATTCCGTAATAAATAAATCAAATGGTTTTCTGATTATTATTAATATACAAAAATTAAACGACATTTCCTAATTTCAGGGCGATGCAGAAGATTTCCTGCTTTTACAAATGTCCATTGAAAGAATTTTCCCCAGAAATTTAATATTGATTTTCTACAAAAAAAAGAGTGAATTAATCACTCTCTTACTTATTGTTTTAAAATTTCCCAGGCTTCCGCAATTTGATTTTGGTGGAGGAGTTTTTGTGCTTCGATATGGATCGATTCATCACTACTGAAATTTCCCGTCGGCAGTTCTTCCACGTTTGCGAGCATTCCCAGATCATTTCCTGTGAAAATGTCGCTTAATTTAATTTCATCCGGTAATCTGTCAAAACCAATTCCTTTCGTTACTAAAGGTTTTGGAACTTCAAATAAATTATCGGCATTATTTCTGGAATACCAGTTTCCGCCTAATCTTGCGACAAGATCTAACTTTTTCTGATCTAAATTTCCTTCCTCATTCAAATATTCTTCGCGAACATGAATTTTAATGATTTCGCAAATAACCAAATTTCCGGCGCCACCTTCTGTTCCCAAGTGTTTAATTTCTAAAGCTTTACATTCTAAATTCACGGGACATTCCTCAATCAGTTTCGGCATTACCAAATCTGCATCTTTCATCGTCAGGCCGGATTTTATGAACTCATTAACTTCTTTCCCGTATTCTGTTGAAGCCAGTGAAATCTGCTGTACGATTTTATAGTTAACAATTCCGATGACAACTTCCGGAACTTCCAGTACATTTTCCAAAGTATGTTTCGTGGTATTGTCGCGAACTCTTCTTGCCGGCGAAAAAATTACAACCGGCGGGTTCGAACTAAACATATTAAAAAAACTGAACGGACTTAAATTCACGTTCCCGTCTTTATCAACAGTCGAGGCCAAAGCAATCGGCCGTGGTGCAATCGCGGTCTGCAGAAGAGTTTGCAGTTGAAAGTTGTTTAAGTCTAAAGGAGATATTGTTTTCATTGTTATTAATAATTGTAAAAAGTAAATTCAAATTTTTAGGAAAGAAATGTTTACCTCTTTTTTCTAAAATATAGGACAATAGAAATGATTATAAGAATAATCAGTATCGGAACAAATAAAATGATATCGGTTCGAATCACAGGATCATTAGGCGATAAATCAGTCATCCACTTTGGCAAATACCAAAATTCATAGATTAAAAAAGCAACCACCAAGATGATCGTTATAATTTGGAAAACTGTTACTTTCACTTAGATCTTTATCGTAAAATTATTTTGCAGCCAACACTTTACCTGTCACTTCTCCAAAACCAACTCGGATACCATCTTTCTCCGCAAAACCTCTCATAATCACCGTATCATTATCATTAATAAATTTACGTTCGGTTCCATCTGATAATTTCAAAGGTTCAGTTCCTCTCCAAGTCAGTTCGAGCATTGAGCCGAATGAACTTTTCTCAGTTCCGGAAATGGTTCCTGAAGCATACATGTCACCAACTTCTACGTTACAACCATTTACGGTATGATGAGCCAGTTGCTGTAGCATATTCCAATACATGAATTTATAATTGCTTTCTGAAATTAAATTTTCTTCGCCATTTTCCGGTTGAATATAAACTTGAAGTTGAATATCAAAATTCTGCTGACCTTCGAATTTTAGATAGTCTAAAACTTCAGGTTCCTGTTTTGGAGAATCAGTTTTAAAAGGTTTCAAGGCTTCTAAAGTAACTACCCAAGGCGAAATCGTAGAGCAGAAGTTTTTTCCTAAAAATGGTCCCAGCGGAACATATTCCCAACTTTGTATATCTCGTGCCGACCAGTCATTAAACAGAACCATTCCAAAAATTGCATCTTCGGCTTCGGAAGTGGAGATGCTGTCGCCCATTTCTGTGTTTTTATTTACGATGAACGCCATTTCCAGTTCGAAATCCAGTTGCTTACAAGGTCCGAAAATTGGATTTTCCTCGCCAACAGGTTTCATCTGACCTTTCGGACGGTGAAATTCGGTGCCGGAAATTACAATAGAAGAAGCACGACCATGATAACCCACCGGAAGATGTTTCCAGTTTGGAAGAAGTGCATTATCTTCACCACGGAACATTTTTCCAACATTGGTGGCGTGTTCGATGCTGCTGTAGAAATCGGTATAGTTTGGAACATGAACCGGCATCATCATTTGAACTTGATTAAAGTCGTAGAAACATTCTTCAATCGTTTTTTCGTCGCCCGCAAGTTTAGAATCTTCGCTTAATATTTCCTGAATTTTTAATCGTACCGCGTTGGTTATGGGTTTTCCTAATTCTATAAATTCATTTAAAGTATAGGCTTCAAAAACATTTTCTGTAAGTCCTTCAATTCCGTCAAAAAAACCGTAATCGTATAAAGTAGCCAAATCCAACACCTTGTCGCCGATTCTTGTGCAGCATGCAATGTATTCCTGGTTAAATACAGCAACACCAAACGGAATATTATAAATTGAAAAATCTGAATTTTCAGGATAGTTGATAAATGATTTCATAATGATTGTAATTAAAATAAAGGTTCAAAGTGTACTTTTTAAATAAACTTTGAACCTTTTATTGAGAGTTGATATTTACTTTTTGTTAATGGCACTTTCTTCAATCCACCGCTCTTTGGAGTTGATGTCGATCAGATATAAAATCTTTTTCTGCTCCGTCAGTAAAAAGGCTTTGGTGATGGCAATCGGGATTTTTTTTCCTTCGAGCATATCAGCTCTCAAAGAAATAATCTGATTTTTTGATCGTACAATATCGCCCGTAAAAACATTTGCGTTGGTTTCGCCCGTTTTTTTATCATCGAAAACTTCAACGTAGGTTGCGTTATTTCCTTTAATGATGATGAAATTTCTTTCGACATGATCGTCAAAATCTTTAATTAAAACGAATTTCGAATCCTCGATACTTACGTTCTGCAGATTTTGATTTACGCCTCTTTTCGCTTCCAAGCGGTCCAAAATAGCGTTAATGCTGCCATATTGTGCTTTCAGACCTAAGCTTGAAATAAGAAGGATAAAAACGAAAGATATTTTTTTCATTGCGTGTGTTTTAGCGAAGCGTGCTTTTAATTTTAAGAATCGCTTATAAGTTTCCTCTTAATTCCTGTTCTCTTTCCAGGGCTTCAAATAGAGCTTTGAAGTTTCCGGCACCGAAACTTTGTGCGCCGTGACGTTCTATGATTTCAAAGAAAAGAGTAGGACGGTCTTCTACCGGTTTAGTAAAGATCTGTAAAAGATAACCTTCTTCATCATGGTCGATCAAAATTCCTAAATCCTGTAATTTCTTCAAATCTTCGTCAATGTGGCCCACTCGTTCCGGAACCATTTCGTAATAAGCTTCCGGTGGTGGCGATAAAAATTCTACGCCGCGGGATTTCAGCTCCATTACTGTTTTTATAATGTCTTTGGTTGCGACTGCAATGTGTTGAACTCCTTCGTCTTCATAAAAATCAAGGTATTCTTCAACCTGAGATTTTTTCTTTCCTTCCGCAGGTTCATTGATCGGAAATTTTGCAAAACCATTTCCATTACTCATCACTTTAGACATCAGAGCAGAATATTCAGTGTTGATTTGTTTATCATCAAAACTTAAAATATTTACAAATCCCATTACATCTTCATACCACTTTACAACCGGGATCATGCGGTTCCAACCGACATTTCCTACACAGTGATCGACATACAAAAGACCTACATCGGTAGGATTGTAGACCGTTTCCCATTTTCTGTAACCCGGCATAAAATCTCCTTTATAATTTTTACGTTCCACAAACATATGCACGGTTTCGCCATAGGTATAGATTCCCGACATACGAACTTCACCATTGTCGTCGGTTAAAGTAGTAGGTTCTAAATAAGGTTTAGCGCCACGTTTCGTGGTTTCTTCGAAGGCAGAATACGCATCATCAACCCAAAGTGCAAGAACTTTTACTCCATCGCCATGTTTTTTCTGATGCTCGCAGATAGGAGAATCCGCTTTAAGACCTGAGGTAAGGACCAATCTAATTTTTCCCTGTTGTAAAACGTAAGATGCACGGTCTCTAACTCCAGTTTCGGGACCGGCGTAAGCTACCGATTGAAAACCGAATGCGGTTTTATAATAGTGCGCGGCTTGCTTTGCATTTCCGACATAAAATTCAATATAATCTGTTCCGTTAATAGGCAGGAAATTTTCTGCTTTTGCAATTTTTTCAGCGAAGGTAAGTGTAGACATTTTTTTTCTTTTTAGATGTTGCAAAGTACAAAAATTATAGGAATTTTAAAAATGAAGCGGAATTCTGATTTTATACTTCCAGCCCTATTATTAAATTTTTTTTAAAGTTTTGTAACTAATTTTTTTAATGATAAAAACATGGTGATGATGAGATAGAACTTGAAAAGTAGAAGAGGATTTTGAGAGAACTTCTTACCATCCGAAAAAGATAATTCCCAACTTGCGTCGGGAATTATTGATGATTAAACTAAAACTTTAAATCGGTCAAATGCTGCAGCGTCGAGCATTTCGCGGTCATCCGGATGAGCAATTTCGATAAGTGCTTTCGCGCGCTGACGAAGATTTTTACCATACAGATAAGCTACTCCAAACTCGGTTACTACATAGTGGATATGTCCTCTGGTTGTTACAACACCAGCGCCTTCTTTTAGGAATGGTGTAATTCTCGGAATACCTTTTTTAGTACGGGAAGAAATCGCAATGATCGGTTTTCCACCTTCAGAAAGTGCAGCACCACGCATAAAATCCATTTGGCCACCAATACCACTGTATTGATAAGTACCGATTGAATCTGCACAAACCTGTCCCGTCAAATCGATTTCAATGGCTGAATTTATAGCAACCATTTTTTTATTTTTCATAATGTTAATCGGGTAGTTTACATGCTCGACATCCATAAACTCGAATGAAGGATTATCATCAATATAATCGTACAGTTTTCTTGTTCCGAAAGCAAAACTCGTAATGGTACGGTTAGAATGGGTTCCTTTATATTTATTGTTAATCACATCATTTGCGACTAGATCTACAATTCCGTCACTGATCATTTCGGTATGAACGCCTAAATCTTTATGATTATGCAGACACTTTAAAACAGCGTCGGGGATCGTTCCGATACCCATTTGCAAAGTGGATCGGTCATCAATTAATTCGGCAACATGCTTTCCTATAAGCATTTCATCCACGCCTACTTTTGCGCCATAATCCACGGTAAGCAATTCTTCTTCATGCCACACCATTCTGTGAATTTTCGTGTAATGAATCATTCCATCACCATGCGTTCGGGGCATTCTCGGATTCACTTGTGCAATGATTATCTTTGACGTGTCAACTGCCGCTCTTGCAACGTCTACCGAGGTTCCCAGTGTACAGTAACCGTGAGAGTCCGGTGGAGAAACGGTGATCATAGCAACATCTAAGGGAAGCATTCCTCTCTTGAAAAGAGTTGGGATTTCACTTAAGAATACGGGTATAAAATCACCACGATCAGAATTAACTGCGTCACGAACCGGCGTTGAAACGAAAAGCGAATTAATGTAAAAACTGTCTTTGTATTGTGGTTTAGCAACTTCTACATTTCCCTGCTGTGTTATAGAAACAAATTCTATATTTTGCAGGCGCGAAGATTGTCGAGCCAACTCATCGATTAAATGATTGGGCGTACAGGCACTACCGTGCGAAAAAATTCGATCACCACTTTTGATTACTGAAACCGCTTCCTCGCCATTGACATACTGAATCATATTTTTATTTTTTTATTTCTTCACTTTTTAGGACTGGAATTTCCATTTTCGATTCCAATGTTTGTCGATTGGAAAAATACTGGATTTAATCGGAGCAAATTTCGACAATAAAAGTCAGGTTGCCTTCCAAATCCCATTTACTTCTCAAAATTAATTAATACATTCCGCATCTGAAATGAGGGATGTCAGTTTTGTGATAATTAATGACATGATTTTATTCCTGACTGCGATCATGCAATGAATGATCTTCACTTTCTAACCAAGATGTTTTGTAGGAAGGGTCTTGAACCTTCATCGCTTCTTCTGTAATTTGAAAAGGTCGGAAAGGATCAACCATTACGGCATATTCCTCCGTGAATTTTTTTCCGATGCTGCGTTCCATCGCTCCGGGATGAGGACCATGAACAATACCGCCCGGATGCAAGGTGAAGTCCATTAAATCAATATGATTGCGACTCATAAAATCCCCTTCTGTATAAAATAAAACTTCATCGGAATCAATATTGGAATGGTTGTAAGGTGCGGGAATCGCTTGTGGATGATAATCGTACATTCTGGCCACAAAGGAGCAAACCACGAAATTATGTGCTTCGAAATTCTGATGAACTGGCGGCGGTTGGTGAATACGGCCCGTAATCGGTTCGAAGTTTTTAATATTAAATTTATAAGGATAAAAATAACCGTCCCAACCAACAACATCGAACGGATGAGTGGCGTACACGAAATCCCAGAGTTGATTTTCTTTCTTTACTTTAATTAAAAATTCTCCTTTTTCATCAACCGGATCTACAAAAGTTGGGGTTTCGATATCACGCTCGCAAAATGGCGAATGTTCCAACAATTGGCCAAACTCATTTCTGTACCGTTTTGGCGTATTGATCGGGGAGTGACTTTCGATAAAAAGTAAGACGTTATTTTCATCTTTAAACTCGATAGTATAAATTGTTCCGCGCGGAATAATTAAATAATCACCGTACGAAAATTCCAGATTTCCTAAAAATGTTTTTAAAGTTCCGCTTCCTTCGTGAATGAAAAGGAGTTCATCACATTCCGCATTTTTATAAAAGTAGGGTGTGGATTTTCTCGGTTTTGCCAAGCCCATTTTAAGGTCATTGTTTACCAAAAGAACTTTCCGGCTGTCCAAAAAATCATCTTCGGCGGCCACATTCATTCCCTTAAACATTCGTGGGGTTACATTCTTTCCAACCGCAATTTTCGGCGTCACATCTTTGGGTTCGCTGATCGATTTTATCTGCGTAGGTCGGTGAATATGGTAGAGTAGAGAGGAAATGCCGTGAAATCCTTCCGTACCAAAAAGTTGTTCGTAGTAAAACTGATCATCCTGTGATTTAAAAACAGTATGTCTTTTCTGTGGGATTTTTCCGGCGCGCTGATAACTCATTTGTAACTATTTTAGATAGGTAAATTTAATGAATTTTTCAGACTTGTAATAGGAAGTGTTTATTGCGAAGGATTTATTTAAATTCTGTTACGGCTTCATAAAATTCTTCTTCCATCACGCCAAATTGTTGGGCGAGCAATTTTACTCCTTCCATATTAGCAGCAAGTGATTCTTCTGCGGAGGAAAGTGGAATTGGTCCTAAACTCGTACTTAGAATAAAATGATCTTGTGATTTTTGAAAGTCGGCTAGGGAAAATTCCAATTTTCTGAAGAAGTTTCCACTTTCTTCTGCAGCTTCCTGGAAAGCGTTGGGGTGAATTAAAACACCACCTGCCACAATATTTCTTAAAACCGCCGAGATTTCATCTGGTTTAACATCTTGCGTGATAAGCGCAATGTTGGGTTGAAATAAAGTTGCTTTTTCCAGATTTGAAGTTTCCAAGATAACAAAATCATTGCCCGCATTTTGATGGTTTCCGTCTTCTAAAAGAAAATCAAAATCTTTTTCGTTAAAATGTAAAATATTCAAAAAGAATTGGGCTATGACAGAATTTGAAGTCAGAATGAGAACCCTTGTTTTGTTTTTTGACGCGTTAAAGAAAGTATCCATTCGAATTATTTTTTTGATTCTGCCAAATTTCTTGAATCAATAATCTGCTGGAAAACTGCTGTCACATTATCCCATCTTTGCTGATCACTTTCCATAATTTGTGAGGCATTGCTTTTCGTTGCGGAATTTTCGCCTTTTTTTACAGTTACAATAGTTGAAATATTGTCGTATAATTTCTTGTAATCTTCCTGAATGAAACGAAATTTATTTGCTGTTAAAACTTCTTCGATATTTTTTAACTCGGCATCAGAAATCGAAAAATCTTTTTTAATCTTCGTGTTCTGTCTTTCGTATGAATAATGAACCTTATTTCCTTTAATCAGTAAATTCTCGTACATCGGCGCGAAACCGCCACTACGGGCGAAGCTGTAATCAAAGTTGGAATATTTATTTTGAGTGGAACATCCTGTTAATATCGCAAGGATAAAGAGAATAATCAGGTTTTTCATAATTGATCTTTTTAATTTTTAACTTCTGCTTTTTGAGCTTTTAGCTCTTCATCATAGTCATGTAAAACGTTGAAATCTTCCGTTTGTTCAATGGCTACCATGATTTTGTGCATAATGGCTTGCGCATCTTCATTGTCATAATCAATGTCCAGTGGTGCTTTAAATTCCATCGTTGGCTTTACTCCCGTTACTTTTACTTTGAGTCCTTTTTTATCGAAGGCCCGTCGGAAACCATTAATTTTAATAGGAATGACAATAGGTTTATTGTTTTTTACCAGCTTTGCAGTTCCTTTTCGGCCCTGTGCAAAGGCAGCAGTTGTTCCCTGCGGAAATGTGATCACCCACCCATTATTTAGGGCTTTCATGATATTGTCAACTTCATTTAAATCGACCATCCGGTTTACATTATGACCTTCTGCACGCCAGGTTCTTTTCACGGTCACTGCTCCTGCCAGTTTAAAGATTTTGGTCATCAATCCTTTATTCATGGTTTCTTCAGCAGCTACGTAATAAAAATCTACTTTCGGGTTCAGTAAATAAATTGGATTTTTAATTGAATTTAAATAGCCATTATTTACTGCACAAAAGGCATGATACATAGCCGCGACATCCGCAAAATAGGTTTGATGATTTGAGACAAAAAGTACATTGGAGTCGGGAAGATCTACCAAATGCTCGGAGCCTGAAATCTTCAGCTTGTTGAAGCCATTGAAGCGTCGGTAAGAAACCATTCCCAAAATGAAAATGATCAGTCTTTTTAAAAAATACAGATTGCCAAACGCATCTGTGAAGATATTTTTCTTCGCCATTATCAAATTTACATAATCCGCGAAATTACAAATTTTTCAGCAACAAACTAAATTCACTTAGAATCATAGAGGTAGCGCCCCAAATGATATATCCGTTGAAGTTGATCACCGGAACTTCTACCCCGCGAGAACTGGGCAAAACCATCATTTCTGGCTCATCTTTTAAATTAAGAAGAGACGAAACAGGCAACTCAATTAATTCTACAGCTTCCGTTTCCTGCAATATAAATTGCGGATTTTTCTTCGTGTAGGAAACAAAAGCTTTTACATAGAAATTGCTTGGTGGAATATAAATTGGGGAAAGTTCCCGAATGATGCGAATGTAATGCTCCTCTACACCAACTTCCTCAGATGTTTCCCTTTTGGCGGTTGCGGCATAATTAGGATCAAAGTCTTCCTTTTTTCCTCCCGGTAAAGAAATTTGGCCACTGTGTCGGTCGCGCTCGTTTTCACTCCGAACAATAAGCGGAAGATACCATTCGTTGTCCTTTAAATACAAAAGAATGTTCACGGCAGCGAACTTCGGATTTTTGGCTAAAATTTCTTCATAAGAATATAAAGGTCGGTACGGAGGGGAATAAATTTCGTGCGCAGCTTCTCCCTGGAGTTTTGCCTGCTGTATTTTTGTGAGTAAATCTCTGCCAAAGCTTTTCATAACACAAATCTAAGCATTTAGAGGATGAAATTGTTTTAAAGGAAAGTTAAATTTAAACTATTTTTTTTAATTATTTTTAAGGAAAATATACTTCTACTTTAAAAATTCCGTATCGCTGTAATCGATGAAAAAGCTGCCGTTATTTGGAACTAAAGTTATCTCACTTATGGTTTTGTAGTCCTCATCATAATCCACGAAAACCCGGTATTTTAAATCGGCGATTTTCTCAACTTTAATATCCCTGATATTTTCCATATCATCTTGTCCTCTTCCAAAAAGCCAAGGCTCCATGTCTTTGCGCAGAGGGTAAATTTTTTGCCATTTTTCTTTGTAATTCTTTTCTGCAGTGGGAATTTCTTCTTCTGATAAATTGGTAGCACCATAAATTCGTTCAGAATCCATCATGAATTGATAAAATCTTTCAGTGCAAATTTTTTCTTCCTGATCCAGATAGAAACAATATTTGTTGCCGTTTCTGCATTTAAACAAATTTTCCAGCCACTCTTTTCCCGTATCTGTGATTTGAACTAACTCATTGTGTTCCTTAAGAGAATCCATTTTAGTCAAATTGTCGCCTAAATCATTTGTAATTTCTTGTGCGTTATCAAAGGATTTGGTAACACCAGATTTGCTTTCACTGCAAGACAGGAAAAGAAAAATCAAAAGAAGAGGAAGCGCTTTTTTCACAAGTTTTAGTGTTTTTATTGAATATTAATAGAGAAGGATAATATCGACTAAATTAATGAATAAGAAATTAAGATATTGCGCTAAACACATGTTGTTACATTTTTTAAAGTAAAGATCTCTTTTTTAGAAAGTCTCTCAAACCTCAATAACACAATGCTTTCCTCTATAAAAATAATGATTTAATTTCTTATCTTTTATATTTTAGGTACTTTTGCAATTCGAAAATCGACTAGTTTGGAAACTCAGGACCTTATTTTTAATCCTCAGGATATTGCCGAAACGCTGAGCGGACTTCCCGCAAATGAGCGATTTTTGTCGTTCCTAAAGGTTCCCAAACAATACAAAGCAGATGTTTTTTCTCATTTAGATCCTGATTTTCAAGAAGATACCATTCGGAAATTAGGAAATGAAGAGGTTTCCGACATTTTGAATGGAATGACTCCGGATGATAGAACGGCTCTTTTTGAAGATTTTCCCGATGAATTGATAAAATATTCCATCAATCATCTTAATCCGCAGGAACGAAGGATCGCCCTTAAACTTTTGGGTTATCACGTCGATTCCATTGCGCGTTTGATGACGCCCTATTATATTCAAATTCGACGTGAGTGGACGGTCAAAAAATGTTTCGAACAGATAAAAAAAGTAGGGAAGAAGGTAGAAACCATGAACCATCTTTATGTGGTTGATGAACGAAACCGCCTTATTGATGATATTGCAATCGGCTCTTTGCTTTTGGCAGAAGAAGATACTTTAATTTCCGAAATTACAGATGATCATTTTGTAGCGATTACCACGACCACGACGAAAGAAGAGGCGGTTTCTATTTTTGAAAAATATGACCGTTCTGCCTTACCAATTGTCACCGAAAGTGGAGTGCTCGTTGGGATTGTGACAATTGATGACATTTTAGACCAAATTGCCGCACAGAATACCGAAGATATTCAGAAATTCGGGGGTGTAGATGCGCTGGACATGCCATACACGCAAACTTCGTGGACGGATATGATCAAGAAAAGAGGAACCTGGTTGGTCATCCTTTTCTTCTCAGAAATGTTAACGGCCTCCGCGATGGGTTTCTTCGAGCATGAAATAGAAAAAGCGGTGGTACTTGCGCTGTTTGTTCCTTTGATCATTTCAAGTGGAGGTAACTCCGGTTCTCAGGCAGCAACATTGATTATTCGTGCCATGGCATTACAGGAAATCGGGCTCAAAGACTGGTGGTATGTGATGCGAAAAGAAATAGTTTCGGGTGTTTTTCTGGGAGGAATCTTGGGAATTATCGGTTTTATCAGGATTATGGTTTGGCAAGAAACGGGTCTTTATGATTATGGTGAACACTGGATCTACATTGCTTTTAGTATTGCTGTTTCGCTCTTGCTCATTATCCTTTGGGGAACACTTTCGGGTTCTATGATTCCTTTTGTTTTAAAGCGTTTCAAACTCGATCCAGCGACTTCTTCGGCGCCTTTTGTTGCAACGTTGGTTGATGTAACCGGTTTGATTATTTACTTTACTGTCGCGGGAATGTTCCTGGCAGGTAAACTACTTTAACTTTATGAGAATTGTATCGCTCGTTCCGAGTATCACCGAAACCTTGTTTGATTTTGGCTTAACCGCTGATGAGGTTGTAGGACGGACAAAATTTTGTATTCATCCAGCTAATCTTGTGAAAAATGTACAAATTATTGGCGGTACAAAAAATTTAAATATCGAGAAAATCAAGTCTTTGAATCCGGATTTAATCATTGCAAATAAGGAGGAAAATGAGAAACTTCAAGTGGAAGAGTTAATGACTGATTTTAAAGTTTGGGTCACCGATATCTCGACTTTGGAAGATAATCATCAATTCATTTCCGAGCTTGGAAAGCATTTAGATAAAAAGGAATTGGCGCAAAATTTCAATGAAAGAATTGCCCATATTTTTAATATAAAAACAAATCCTTTACCCCAAAAAATCGCGTATCTGATTTGGAAAAATCCCTATATGACGGTAGGGGATGATACTTTTATTAATGAAGTTTTGGAGAATATCGGCGGTGAAAACTTATTTAAAGATCGAAAACGATATCCGGAAGTTACAGTGGAGGAATTAAAAAATGCAGATCAGGTCTTTCTTTCATCGGAACCTTTTCCTTTTCAGCAAAAACATATTGACGAACTTCAAAAAGAACTTCCTGGTAAACAAATGATCCTGGTTGATGGCGAAGCTTTCTCCTGGTTTGGGACGCATTTGCTTCAAGTGGAGGATTATCTGAGAGAATTGTCTAAAAAACTTGCATAAAAAAAGGACTCTTTAAAAAGTCCTTTAATTTTATTGAATAAAGCGATTATATTTTTGCCATTTCTTTTTTAATTTTTTCTTGTAAACCATCTGTAGCAACCACCAATGGTAATCGTACTACGTTTTTCAAAATACCCATTTCCGCTAAAATTGTTTTGATTCCGGCTGGATTTCCTTCTGCGAAAATCAACCTCGTTATTTCAACCAGTTTATTGTGGATTTCATAGGCTTCTTTCACCTTTCCTTCAAATGCCAATTGAACCATTGTCGAGAATTCTTTCGGATACGCTTGCCCAATCACTGATATTACGCCGTTTCCGCCTGCTAAAGTTACTGGAAGTGTAAATTCATCATCACCCGATACCAAATTGAAACCTTCTGGTTTTTGACGTAAAATATCAAAATATTGATTGATGTTTGGTGCTGCCTCTTTAATTAAAAATAAATTTGGAAATTCCTTAGCTAATCGTACAGTAGTTGCAGCTTCGATATTCTGACCCGTTCTGGATGGAACGTTGTAAATGATTATTTTCTTACCAGTTGCCGCCAACACTTTATAGTGTTGATAAAGTCCTTCCTGATTGGGTCTGTTGTAATACGGTGACACAGAAAGTATGGCCTCAAAATCTGATAGATCAGTTTCTTCTATCTGCTTTTTCACTTCCATCGTATTGTTTCCACCAATTCCTAAAACCAAGGGCAGACGTTTATTATTGATCTTAATGATATGTTGTACTACCTCATTTTTTTCTTCAGTAGAAAGAGTCGCAGCTTCTGCAGTTGTTCCTAGAACCACAAGATAGTTTGTGCCATTGGTGATGTTAAATTCTACCAGTTTGGTTAAAGAATCAAAATCTACGGACAAATCTTCATTAAAAGGCGTAACCAAAGCCACACCCAGACCTTTTAAATTGCTCATTTTTGTATATTTAATGTTTCAAAATTACAAAATTTAATAGAAGAATTTATTAAAAACTAGAACAAGTTTATATTCATATCTTTATATTTGCAGGAATAGCTTACAGGTTCATGAAAAACAAATATCTGATCTCGGGTTTAGCGCTTTTCGCGATTTTGTCGTGTAAAACGCCGCTGAATATTGCCAAGGTACAAACCGAGAAAAACATATCTATATCGCAAGATTTACCGGAAGATCAAAATTTCAACACCGTTATCGCTCCTTATAAACAGGAACTGGAGGGAAAGATGAATACCAAAATCTCTCATACTTCGGTTGATTTAACAAAAAGTGGAGATGACAGCAATCTGGGAAATCTGCTCGCAGATTATACTTTTGAAGGCGCTGATGACTGGGCGAAAAAAAATGGAATTCCAGGAGGAGTTGACGGTGCCGTCATTAATATTGGTGGTATCCGTACCACGATTGCAGCCGGGGATATTTTGACCAGACAGATTTATGAAGTAATGCCTTTCGAAAATGAAGTCATGATTATGAAAATGAAAGGCAGCGATATGCAGGGTCTTTTTGATTACTACTTGAAAACTCAGAAAAACAATCCTGTTTCACATATTGTGATCGAGACAGATCATGATAAAATTACAACAAAGCTTATCAATGGAAAACCACTAGATCCTACGAAAACTTATTATATCGCGACTTCAGATTATCTGGCTTTTGGTGGAGATAATATGGATTATTTTAAGAAAGGCGAAATGATCGCAACGGGAATTAAATTACGTGATTTGTTTCTGGAAAAATTTATTGCCAATCCGGAAGTAAAAGTGCCAACTGACAGACGCCTTAATTTTAAAAATAAAAAGAACAAAACCGATGAATAGGAAACAGTTTTTAAAAACCGTGGGTGGGGGAACATTAGCAATGACCATGGCGCCTAATTTTTTGATGGCCGAAAGTTTTAATGCTTTAAGTAGCGCTTCGGAATATCAGCTCACTATTCTTCATACAAACGATCAACACAGTAGAATTGAACCTTTTGATGCCAGTTATACAAGAAATCCCAATCAGGGTGGTTTTGCAAGACGGGCAGCTTTAATTCAGAAAATTCGAAGTGAAGAAAAAAATATTCTTTTGCTGGATTCCGGAGATATTTTTCAGGGAACCCCTTATTTTAATTTTTTTGGTGGTGAACTTGAATTTAAATTGATGTCGATGATGGGTTATGATGCATCAACTATGGGTAATCACGATTTTGATAATGGATTACAAGGTTTTAAGAAAGTAAGACCGGTGGCTAAATTTCCATTTATTTGCTCCAATTATGATTTTAAAAATACCATTTTAGACGGAGAAACAGAACCTTTCAAAATCTTTAATAAAAACGGAATTAAAGTTGGGGTTTTTGGAGTAGGAATTCAATTGGAAGGATTGGTTGGTAAGAAAGATTATGGCGAAACCGCTTACTTAGATCCGATTGAAATTGCACAGCATTATTCCGATTTTTTACGGAATGAAAAGAAATGTGATTTGGTGATTTGCTTGTCTCATATTGGATATGATTATAAAGACAATCCGGAGAAAGTTTCAGACAAAATTTTAGCTGCAAAGACTGATGGTATTGATTTAATTTTAGGTGGTCATACCCATACTTTTTTGCCCGAGCCACAATCATTTATGAACAGAAAAGGAAAAAATGTTTTGGTGAATCAAGTTGGTTGGGCAGGATTGCTTTTAGGCAAAATCAACTTTTATTTCGATAAAAACAAAAGCGTGAAAAATATTTCCTGGAATAATCAAGTTATAGATGATACCATTTTAGTATAACAATGAGAAAAATATTACCGTTTTTATTTTGTATTCTTTCCGTGCAAATTTTTGCGCAGTCGATTTCATCCAGTAAATGGTCTGATCTGTTTTCCTACAATAATGTTTTGGCCATTCGCGAAGAGGCAGGGAAAATGATTGCTGCAACCGAAAACGGGATTTTCTTCTATACGCCTTCTTCTGGGGAAATTTCTAAATTGTCAAAAGCTAACGGACTGCACGAAGTTAAAATTACAGCGTTCGATTATAACCCTGAAACCAAAACCGGCTTGGTTGGCTACAAAAATGGATCTTTGGACGTGATTACCCCGGAAGGAATTACTTATGTGGTCGACATTCCTATCGCGACAGGATATACCGGTGATAAAAAAATCAACCATATTTCCATAACAGGAAATTTAGCGGTTATTTCAGCTGGATACGGAGTTTCTATTTTTAAATTAGATCGAAAGGAATTTGGAGATTCCGCATTTTTCATGACAAACGGTGTTTATAAAGGAGCAAAAGAAGCCGTTATTAGGGATAATATTGTGTATGCCGCAACTTCTACAGGATTAATGTCGCATGATTTAAGTGTTACTTTTCCCATATTTAATACTTGGAATACGGTTGCTGCGGGTAATTTCAGTCAAGTGTCAAATGGAAATGTAATCGCATATGCTGATGCTAATACTAATAAAGTGTATTATGGTGCGGGCACAACTTTTACTGCGCTTTCTACGAGCTTTTCAATTATTCAGGATGTTGTAGTAACTGCAGAAAATATTATTGTTACCGATTTAAATAAGGTCACCGTTTTTAATACCGCAGGAAGTCCTGTAAAATCTTTTAATGCGAATGAAAATTTAAACACAGCTTTCTTTTCACAGTCAAATATTTATGCAGGTTCAAAATTCTCCGGGATGCTTAACGAAGCGGGAGATCATTTAAAGCCTGATGGTCCTTTTAGCAACACTTCGTATAAAATGGATTTACAGGGCGATCAAATCGTAATTTCTACGGGCGGAAGAAGTGATTATAATGTCCCGACCTACAGAAATTTGGGCTATTATCATTTTGATGGAAAATCATGGGTTTATCCAGATTACTTTAAAAACTTTCAAGGACCGTTAAATGTCTTAGATGCAGTTATTAATCCCGTAAAACCAGACGAAGTGTTTTTTGTTAATCAAACCTTTGTCGATAATAATATGGGCATCTATCGGATGAAGAATAATGAGTTTGTAAAAAATTATGAAACAGTTGGCACTTTCTATAATCGTTTTGGAGGATTAACTTTCGACGAAAATAATCAACTTTTTGTTTCTAGTGCAAAAAACGACGCTCTTATTGGGTTTTATTTATATAATGCTGGTGCCGATAAATTCTCATTGGTAAATGTAGTATCTGGAAAATCTGTGCAGAAACCATTTGCAAATGAAGGGGTCTTATATATTCCTTCTCCTTACACCGGCGGTGGTTTGCTGATGTATGACTATAAAAATACGCCAGGTACAATAAGTGATGATCGGTCGAAAATATTAAAAAAATCGAACAATCTGCCCGCTGATCAAGTTGTTTCTGCTAAATTGGATAAGAATGACAATTTATGGATAGGTACAATCAGTGGAATTAGGGTTCTTTCAAATCCGTCGTCTGTTTTTGATGAGACTAATCCACAGGCAGAACCTATTATAATCGAAGAAAATGGAGTTGGAGAAGAGCTGTTCAGAGACAGTAATATTCTACAGATTGAGGTGGATTCCGGCAATCAGAAATGGGTTTCGATTGATGATGGAGGTGTTTTCTATTTAAGTTCAAATGGCGAGAAGACTCTTGCGCAGTTTACGCGCGCGAATTCCCCGCTTCCTACCAATAGCGTAACGGATATTAAAGTAGACAGTAAATCGGGTAAAGTGTATTTCGTCACTTTAGATGGGATAGTGGTTTACCAGGGCGATGTTTTAGAGGTTACGGAAAATTTTGGCGACGTTCTCGTCTATCCAAATCCTGTGGTTTATGCGCAATATAAGGGGAATGTAAGAATACGCGGTTTAGCTGCCAAAACAAACATCAGAATTACCGATGCTGCAGGAAATTTGGTTCATCAGGCAGTTGCCCGTGGCGGATCTTACGAATGGAATTTAGCGAATACGCGTGGCGTTCGTGTTGCCTCGGGAATTTATTTTGTTTTAATGACCAACGAAGATGGTACAGACACTGCTACCGCAAAAATAGGTGTTGTAAATTAATGCAAACCCAAACCTGCTTTCTTCTTTCCTATTTGAAATATGGTGATCATGACGCTGTATTGCATTGTTTTTCTGAAGAAAATGGATTCACCAGTTTTTTTGTAAAAGGAATTTACACTACCAAAAATAAGAAGAAACCATACCTTTTTCCTCTAAACCGATTAATTATTACAACCTCTAAATCGAATTCTGAAAATAACATTTTAAAAGTATCGAAAATTGAAATGGCGCCGGATCATTATGATTTTAATGTTGTAGCCATGAATTCGATCTTGTTTTTTACCGCAGATTTTTTACATCAGGTTCTGCGGGATGAAAGTGCTAATCACTTGCTGTTTAATGAAATAGAATCCTTAAGAGAAGAAGTCAGTACACAGAATTACGATGGTTATTTATCCTTTATTTTCCGTTTTTTAGAATTTTCTGGAATTGCGCCACTTCCTTCAAAGTACCCTTTTTTAAATCCCGAAAGCGGCCGGTTTGAGGAGCAAATATCTCATACCTTCTTTAATAATACTGTTTCGTTGGTTTGGAAGCGTTTTCTAGATGCAGAACAAGCTTATAACATTCGTTTGAAACGGGACGAAAGAAGTGCCTTTTTAGACAGTTTAATGATCTATTGTCAATATCATATAAATGGATTTTATATCCCAAAGTCGTTGGCGGTCGTACGCCAGATTTTTGAATGAAATCTCTCAATCAGTATTCAAAAAAAAGTTCCTCAACTGAGGAACTTTTTCTTGAACTGTGGGATATTCTTAACGTGGTGTCGCTGAATAAACAGATTTATATACTTGGAAATTGAAGATAAAACTTCTGTTTCTAAAACTGATTCCACTATAGTTAAAATGCGGATCACGTGCAAAAGCGGCACGGGAAGGAACAATAATCAGTCCTTGTAAATTGTAATCACTTTCATCCGGAATATTGTAAGCTTGAAATTTTTCCAAAGCTTCTCTAAGTCCTTCGATTTCGTAGTAACTTCTCTGTTTAGCTACATCTTGGGTAGCTGCGTTTAAAACGGATTCTTTAACGTAAAAATAAGCTGGGTCTAACTCTGGAATTCCGGACCCTGCCAAAGTATTTCTAAATGTGAATGCAGATCCAAAAGAGACTTTGTTGTCTACACTATTTGCGATGTATGTTACGCTGTTGCTCATTAAACTAAGCACGTCATAAGGTCTGATTGGCGTTCCATCAACCGGTTGAGCGTCGGGTCTCATCACATAAATTACTCCTGAAGGTAACGTCACTGGGTTTAGATCAGATAATTTTACATTAACTGTATCAGTTTCTACAAAATCCTTTACATTTCCTTTGGCATCGAAATAATGCGTCTCCAGATATTTTGCTGCGGCTTGGTCGTCGTAGCTATTTTGTGTATCTATACTTACTTCAGGCTCTACAACATCTTCGTCTTTTCTACAAGATGTAAGTGCGACTGAGGCCATAGCGAGATACAGGAATACTTTTTTCATATTTAATATTATCATTAAATTGCTAAAATTTTTTAATCCAGCAAAAGTATAAATAAAATATGAGAATCGATAAATTTTTATGGTGTGTTCGATTTTACAAAACCCGAAGCATTGCTGCCGATGAAATTAAAAAGAATCGGGTGTCGCTGGCAGGACAACCTGTAAAGTCCTCCCGGGAAGTTCGGGAAGGTGATGTGATCAAAATTCGAAAGAACCAGATCGATTACCAAATGAAGGTCCTCCAAATTCCCAAAAGTAGGATCGGTGCGAAGTTAGTTTCGCTTCATATTCAAGATAAGACCGAAAAAGAGCAATACGAAATTCTGAAATTAAGAAATCTTAGTCAGGAACATTATCGCAATAGAGGAGAAGGCAGGCCAACCAAAAAAGACCGTCGCGATCTGGACGGTTTTGTCGTGGGAGAGCAGCATTCCGATATGGGAGAAGGAGACTGGGATTTATTTTTCAGTGACGTAGATGATTCACAAACGGATTAAACACGGTGTATTAAAACAGAGCGGCAATCTCAGCAGCAATATCATCTGGAACTTTTGAATCTGTGATAACGGTATGTTTCGCCTTCGAATAGAATAATTGTCTTTCAAACAAGTGCTGACCAATAAATTCAGGTAATTGTTCGTCCGGTATTTTTGCAATGAGTGGCCGTTTCTGCTTCTGTTTTAACAACCGTTCAGTGAGCGTTTTTACCGTTGTTCTCAAATAAATGCTTTCACTTTTTTCGTTAATGAGCTCCATATTGTTAAAATAAGCAGGAGTACCACCGCCTAAACTTAAAATACAGTTTTTTTCGGTGTTCAGTATTTCTTCTAAAAGGCGTCTTTCTTCTTTTCGAAAGTAGATTTCTCCCTTTTTTTCGAAAATCTCGGGTATTGTCATTCCGTTTTTCAAAAAAATTTCCTTGTCTAAGTCAATTAATTTTAATGACATTTTTTGGCTCAAAACTTTGGAAATGTGTGATTTGCCGCTGCCCATATAACCGATGAGTGAAATAATCATAATTTTATTTTGTACAAATTACCAAAAAAATTTTGAGATTTTAAAAAAATAAGTATCTTTGCACCACTCTAAAACGAGAATACAATTCTTCAAATTTAGTGGTGACCGACTCGGTAGCTCAGCTGGTAGAGCAATACACTTTTAATGTATGGGTCCTGGGTTCGAATCCCAGCCGGGTCACAAGCAAAACAACTCCGTCTCGTTTTTTAACGACGTGACGGTTTTTTTTTGCCTGCGTGGTGAAATTGGTAGACACGCCATCTTGAGGGGGTGGTTTCCTAAGGATGTGCTGGTTCGAGTCCAGTCGCAGGCACACAATAATTAGTGATGATTGATCTTTGGATTATATATTTTTATAAATCATCATTCATATAAAAAACCGACTCGGTAGCTCAGCTGGTAGAGCAATACACTTTTAATGTATGGGTCCTGGGTTCGAATCCCAGCCGGGTCACAAATTTACTCTTCGGGGTAAATTTTTTTCATATTAATATTTTGTGATTTGGTGTTCAAAAGTCTTCCCGTCAGGAAGACTTTTGATTTTTAATCCAAGTGCATGTTGTCAATCAGCCGTACATCATCTACAAATACAACGATAAACGCTCGGTAATCTTTGTCTTTGTAAAAAAAATCGGTTTCTTTCAAGGTTTTTTCGTCTGCAATTTCAAAATATTCCAAAGTCATCCCACGCTGATCTTCAAATATTTCTTTGACCCTCTTATTGATTTCGGGTACTGTGATAATTCTAAACCATTCGTTTACTTTTATTAATGTTTCATGGATTATTTTAGAGGCTTCTCTTTGTGTTGGCGTCAATCTCTCATTTCGTGAGCTCATCGCCAAACCACTTTTTTCGCGGAAAATAGGAACGCCGTTAATTTTTACCGGTAATTTTAACTTCTCTGTTAGCTTCGCGATAATTGCCAATTGTTGGTAATCTTTTTCCCCGAAATAGGCATGGTCCGGTTTAACCTGACGCAGCAGTTCTTCCACTACAGTACCAACACCATCAAAATGCCCGGGACGGAACTTTCCTTCCATCTCGTTTTCTAATCCGTCAAAATCATAAGATTTGCTTTTTAAACCTTCAGGATAGAGATCTTCAACTTGGGGGAGGTATACGGCATCAACAAAGCCACTTTGTTCCAGCAGTTTTAAATCCCGTTCTACATTTCTAGGATATTTTTCCAGATCAATTGGATTGTTGAATTGTGTCGGGTTTACAAAAATAGATGAAATTACCAGATCGTTTTCCTTCTCTGCCTTTTCGTACAAAGACAGATGCCCCTGATGGAGTGCGCCCATGGTTGGAGCAAAACCGATTTTTTTACCCATTTCCTTCTGACGCTCAATATAATCGGTCAACGTTTTTTTATCTCTGAAGATTTTCATAGTTTATTTAATAATCATGGTAAAAATAATAATTTCCCGCAAAACAAAAGGCTGGTTATCGTTAAATATTTTAGGAAATTACACTCTTTTTATTTTATAAGTATTAATTAATGTTAATTAAAAAATATTAGTTTAAAATTTCGTAATTTTGCACCGTAGAATTTTCTGCCTTAAAATTAGAAGAAACGTTAGAATTTATGCCGAACCAAAAGATTTTATATGTCACCACAGAAATGTTCCCCTATCAGGAAGATAGCAGTATGGCGACTATGGTAAGTAAGATGGCGCTCAAAATGCATCAGGATGGAAATGATGTAAGAGTGTTTATGCCAAGATTTGGCCAAATTAGTGAAAGGAAATTCCAGCTTCATGAAGTGATTCGTCTTTCTGGAATGAATATAATCATCGACGACCTTGATCAGCCTTTGATCATTAAAGTAGCCTCCTTGCCAGGTGAGCGACTACAAGTGTATTTCATCGATAATGAGGAGTACTTCAAGAGAAAACAATTTTATATTGATGACAGCGGTGCTGCTTTTGAAGACAATGATGAGCGCGCAATCTTTTTTGCCCGTGGCGTTATTGAAACTATTAAAAAACTAAACTGGGTACCTGATGTTATTCATCTTAATGGATGGATGGCTTCTTTCATTCCGGTATATTTAAAAACATTCTATAAAAACGATTCCTATTTTAATGATTCTAAAATTGTGCTTTCTGTGTACAATGAAGAGGATTTACCGTTATCGAAAACAGTAGAACAAAAAATGAAGTTCGACAATATTACGGGATTAAAAGCGTTTAATGAACCAAGTTTTCAGAAATTCGTTATCGAAAGTATGGATTTGGTTGATATGGTTATCAAAGGAGATGAGTTTTTAGAGAAAGATCTGGACGACGCTTTTGCAAAAACCACCACTACAAAATCCGAGTACATCGACGCGGAATCAATCAACAAGTTATACTAATCAATTTACATTTAATGATAAGAAATATTCAAGAATTCTTCAAGATTGCCGCAACCATGGTGATTGGAAGTATGATTTTATTCAATTGTGAACCTGACGCTGATCGTTTAGGTTCTCAGTTTTTTCAAGACGGAGCGCAGGGTGTAGAAACTTCTTACCCGCTGATCGCATACACCGTTGATAATAATGATTCTGTGAGAACAGATGCATCCCGACTTCAGGCTGCTACACTTGGCGCTTTTAAAGAGCCGCAGTTTGGACTGCAGAAATCAGCATTTGTTACGCAGGTTCGTTTGAACGGAGGTAATCCAAATTTTGGTACCAATGCAGTTTTAGATTCTGCAGTATTGGTCATCAAGCCACAATATTCGGCAGATTCTGTTACGACGGTTACCAATGAAGATTATATTTATCCGAAAGGGGCTGTTCCAGCTAAAATGGAAATTAAGAGCTACCCCGTTTCAAAATATGGTAAAGCTAAAATTTTAGGTAAAACTATTTTTAATATCAAAGTAGAGGAAGTAACGGATTTCTTAGGGTCCAGTGCGACACAAGTTAGATCAAATAAACTTGTTAATACAGGGGCTGTAATTGGTGCGACCTCGTTTGATGGTACCATAAAGTCAGTTAAAGTGCTTAAAGACACAGATAATACTGTTTTGTTGGAGAGAGCAGCTGCCATTAGAATTCCTCTGGACAGTACATTTATTGCAAATAAAATAATTTCAAAAGCTTCATCTCCAGAACTTGCAGATGCTGCATCTTTCATTAGATACTTTAAGGGAATTAAGATTTCTGTTCAAGAAGATGATGGTTACATTTTAAGTTTCGATCCAAGTACTGTAGAGCTTAATCTTTATTACACTAATGATAAAGTCGTAAACGGTGAGACGACAAGAGAGCAGAATGCTTATGCAATGAATGCAGGTAGCCCGAATGTACATTTTAGTCAAATTGAGACAGATCTTGATAAGTTGGCGGCGTACAGACCATTAATGCCATCAGATTCGATATTGGGCGTCTCTAAAATTTACGCTCAGGGAATGGGTGGTCCTGGATTAGGTTTAAAAGTTCCTGAAGGAACTTTAGATGCAATCAGCGCACTCTATGAAAACAACAAGATTGGAATTGTATCTGCAAAGTTGAGAATTTATACTGATGTAAACAGTTGGAGCAATGATTACCTGAAGCCGTCCAGCTTTGTCGTGAGAGAAAAAGTGAATAAAGTAGATCTCGGTTCTTTTCTGGAAGATATGAACGCTTTATATGGGTCAGGTCTTTATACCTTGGTGAAAGCTTATGATTTAGAAAAAAATCCTGCTTATTATGATATAAGCATTACGCAAACATTTAAAAATATCATAGAAAAAAGAGAGAAAAAGTCCGCGCATTTTGTTCTTAATGTAGGAACTTATACTTCTGATGTGAATGGTGCTTTGTTGGGAGCTCAGTTTCCAAACGAAGGTTCACAAAATTTTAATACTCGTGCTTTTACTCCTAACAGAGCTGTGTTTGTTGGGACCGATCCAGGAAATGAAAAAAGTGCTAAATTAATTCTGACGTACGGTCAAAAACAATAATAAAAATTTAAGATATATAATATGTGTGGTATTGTAGGTTATACAGGTTTTCAGGATGCTTATGAAGTCGTAATAAACGGACTTCGCAGATTAGAATACAGAGGATATGACAGTGCAGGAATTGTTCTAGATAATGATAACTCGGAATTCAGTGTTGCTAAAACAAAGGGTAAAGTTGAAGATTTAGTTGCGATCTCTAAAAATCTAAAGGGAAAATCAAAAGTAGGAATGGGACATACCCGTTGGGCAACTCACGGAGTTCCTAGTGACAGGAACTCTCACCCTCATCTTTCAAATAACGGTAAAATAGCATTGGTTCATAATGGAATTATTGAAAATTATGATACCATAAAAACAATGTTGACGGCGAAAGGTTTTACTTTTCAGTCAGAAACAGATACCGAGGTGCTGGTTAATTTGATCCAGTATTTTATGGATGTAAATACCGAGCTGGATTTCCCAACCGCTGTAAGATATGCTTTAAATGAAGTTTTCGGAGCCTACGCAATCACCGTAATGCATGATGATTTTCCAGGTTTGCTCGTTGTAGCCAGATTGGGATCACCACTTGCAATTGGATTAGGAACGGGAGAATACTTTATCGCTTCAGATGCTTCTCCTTTCGTGGAGTTTACAAAGGAAGCAGTTTATCTGGAAGAAGGTCACATGGCGACAATTTCCTTAGAAAATGGAGTTGATATTAGAAATATTAAGGACAATGCTCAGATTACTCCGGAGATTCAGCAACTGAAACTAAGCTTAGAGCAAATTGAAAAAGGAGGCTTCGAGCATTTTATGTTGAAAGAAATTTTTGAACAGCCAAAATCTATTCATGATACTTTAAGAGGTCGATTATTGGTTGAAGAGGGAATTATAAAAATGGCGGGAATTTGGGATAATTTGGAAAGATTAAACCAAGCGCAAAAAATTACAATTATTGCCTGTGGAACTTCATGGCACGCTGGTCTTATTGGTGAGTACCTTATCGAGGAATTTGCAAGAATTCCTGTAGAAGTAGAATATGCTTCCGAATTTAGATACAGAAACCCAATTATTAGCGAAAAAGATATCGTTATCGCCATCTCTCAATCTGGAGAAACTGCCGATACGATGGCAGCAATTAAAATGGCGAAAGAAAAAGGAGCCTTTGTTTATGGTATTTGTAATGTTGTTGATTCTTCAATTTCCAGAGTTACAGATGCAGGATCTTACACTCACGCAGGACCGGAAATCGGTGTTGCTTCAACCAAAGCATTTACTGCACAGTTGACCGTACTTTCTTTAATTGCTTTAAAATTAGGTAAACATAACGGACACTTGAGTAATCAAGAGTTTATGCGTTTAATCTCTGAATTGGATACTATTCCTCAAAAAGTTCAGGAGGTTTTAGACACCACGCATGAAATTACGAAGGAAATTGCCAAGAATTTTGTTGATGCTCAAAATTTCCTTTATTTAGGAAGAGGATATAACTTCCCTGCCGCTTTGGAAGGCGCTTTAAAATTGAAAGAAATTTCTTACATCCATGCAGAAGGTTATCCGGCAGCGGAAATGAAACATGGTCCAATTGCTTTGATCGATGAGAATATGCCTATTGTAATTATCGCTCCTAAACAAGGTCATTACGATAAGATCGTAAGTAATGTTCAGGAAATTAAGGCCAGAAAAGGAAAAGTCATTGCCGTAGTTAACAAAGGAGATACCCAGGTAGCATCTGTTGCAGATTACGTAATTGAGTTTCCGGAAACGTCTGAATGTTTCTCCCCAATCATTGCCTCAGTTCCTTTGCAGTTGCTTTCTTACTACATCGCAGTATACCGTGGTGCGAACGTAGATCAGCCAAGAAACCTGGCAAAATCAGTTACAGTGGAGTAAAAAAGAATCATATTATAAAATAATAGAAACAATTTTACGTTTTGAAAAAAAACTTAGCATTGTTTTTCCAAAAAAAATATATATTTACAGCTTAATTTCAAAAATTATAATGAAAAGAGTATTCTTTATTTTACTGTCAGCTACTGTTGTGATGTCTTGTTCTAAAGGAGGAGGTGCATCCGCAGGGAAGCCTGGATCCAAAGGAGAATTAGTGCCAAATGGCAAATCAAAATCTTTTGTTGCAGAAAGACCTTATGGAATGGTAGCAATACCTGCAGGATCTTATGTAATGGGTTTGGCTGATCAGGATTTCACCAATACTCCCGAAAAAGCGACGCTAAAAACCGTAACCGTTTCCTCGTTTTTTATGGATGAGACGGAAACAACCAATGCAGAGTATAGGGTATTTATTAATTATGTACGTGATTCTGTTGTACGTTCATTATTAGCTGAAGCAGCAGGTGATGGTGGTTCTGATGGTGATGGGAGCTCTATTGGAGACTTTGCTTACATGTCTAAAAAAGCAGGTGAAAACAAAACTGCATATCAGGAGTTTATGGAATCTCAGGGCGGTAGAGATGGTTATGATGAATCTAAGAAATTAGATTGGTCTGTTCCTCTTCGGTGGAAAACATCTGAATATCCAGATGCGCAATATGCCGAGATTTTAGAGTCTGTTTATATTCCACCCGCAGAAAGAATTAATAACGAAAGAGTAATAGATACAAGAAAATTGCTTTATTCATACAGTTGGGAAGATATCGAATCTGCGGTAAAAGATAAATCCAGAGGTGCGAAGTATTTGAAAAAAGAAAGTATCGCTATTTATCCTGATACTACGGTATGGTTAAAAGATTTTAACTATGCATATAATGAACCTTTATATGATGGATATTTCTGGCACAGTGCTTACAAAAACTATCCGGTAGTTGGAGTTACCTGGGATCAGGCAAGAGCATTCTGTAACTTTAAATCTAAATTGAAATCAGATTATAATGAGTCTCTTAAAAAGAAGAAACAGAAAGCAATGGCTTTTAGACTTCCAACAGAGGCCGAGTGGGAATATGCTGCAAGAGGTGGAAAAGAAAATGCAACTTATCCTTGGGGTGGACCTTATTTACAGGATGATCGTGGATGTTACCTTGCCAACTTCAAACCGAAAAGAGGTAATTATATAGAAGACGAGAAAAAAGGCACCTATACTTATACCGCGCCGGTAAAACAGTTCCCTAAAAATGGATTCGGTCTTTATGATATGGCTGGAAACGTTGCCGAATGGACGGAATCACCTTATAACAATTCAACGTACCAGTTTGCTTCAACTTTAAATCCATACTTATCTAATGAAGCTTACAAAGAACCAAGAAAATCTGTTCGCGGTGGATCCTGGAAGGATGTAGGTTACCTACTTATGACAGGTTACAGAGATTACGAGAGAAAAGATTCTGCCAGAAGTTATATCGGTTTCAGAACTGTGCAAGATATTCCGGAAGGAGCTGCTAAATTTAAGAAGAGAACAAAATAAAAACTAGTTATTACTAACCATAAAAATTCATATCATATGTTTAAAACTAAAGAAGGAGTTTACAATTTTATCTACTCAATTGGAGCGGCAATTGTAATTATAGGTGCATTATTTAAAATAACACACTGGAGTATTGGTCCACTGACCGGAAATGTAACGTTAGCGATCGGTTTGATTACCGAAGCAATTATCTTTACCATTTTCGCATTTGATGCTCCGAAATCAGAAGAATCTTACGCTTGGGAAAATGTATACCCGGAATTATTAGATTCTCATGCAACTCCAAATCCAAAACATTCTACTTTAGGAATTCAGGCAGCAGAAGTAAAAGAACTTGAAGTTTCTTTGTCTGATAAGTTAGATAAAATGTTGGCAGACGCTAAATTAGATGTGAACCTTTTTGAAAGATTAAGAACAGGAATCGATAAATTTTCAAATTCTGTAGACCAAATCAACCAAACTGTTGATGTTACAGGTTCTACCCAAAAATATAACGACCAGTTAATGTTAGCTGCAAGCCACTTAGAAAGTATGAATGCTTTATATGCATTGCAATTGGAGCACGGCAAAACACAGTCTGAATACAGTAAAAAGTATGTAGAAGATATGCAAAAATCTGCTGCACATTCAGAGAAATTTAACGAAGAATTATCAGGATTAACATCTAACCTTAATAGTCTAAATAGAGTTTACGGCGGAATGCTTAGCGCAATGAAATCATAGTTTTCTAACCATTTATATTTAAAATTTAAAATTATTAACAAAATTTACTAAAAATGGCACAAGGAAAACAGACGCCTCGTCAGAAGATGATCAACTTGATGTATCTGGTTTTCATTGCAATGCTTGCAATGCAGATCGACCAGGAAATCATAAGATCATACAAAGATACTACCGGCTCACTGGAAGAAACCAGAGCGCTTACAGAAAATAATAACAGTATTTTTGGAAGAACTTTAGCAGAAAAAGCTAAAAATACACCAGATACTTTTCAGGCACCTTTAGATAATTACAAAGGATTAGAAGCAAAAGCTGATGACTTAGTTAAAACCATCGAAGGTTTAAAAGTAGAGCTTAGCAAACAGGCAGAATACGATCAAAAGTTAGAGATTCAAGAAAGTTTTGCTTCGCTTAACAATACGGAGCCTTCTACAAATATCTTCTTTACAAAAGGAGATGAAAATGTTCCCTCAAAAGCAGCAGGTGATTTAAAAAGTAAAATCGATGCTTTTAAAACATACATTAATCAGACATTTGGTGGGAATCCATTAATGAAAGAGATGGTTGCCAGAACCAATAAGCAGATGATCTCCGAATTTGATAAACCTCGAAATGGTAAAAACTGGTTACAATATAAATTTTACAATCAGCCTTTGATCGCTGCATTGTCAAACTTAGAAGTGATTCAGTCTTCTGCAAGAGGAATCCAGGGTGATGCATTATCAATCATGCTTCAGGAAAAAGTTGATGCAGATATCAAGTTTGATGCTTATCAAGCGATTGTTTCAGCACCAACCATTGTTGTTCAGGGTGAACCTGCTCAAGGAAAAGTCGCCATCGGTAATTATTCCAGCAATGTTCCGGGATTATCAATGCCAGGTTTAACAGTAACAAACGGTCAGGGAGTTCGTAATTTAGATACCGGATCTTTAGGTGATAAAAGCTTTGCAGGAACAATTTCCTTTAAAGACGTAAACGGAAAAGAAATTCCTTTATCTTATAACCATACTTACAAGGTAATTGCGGGTGCACAAGAATTGAAAGCACAGAAAGGTGCTATTGTAACTGCTGATAAAATGAATGTTTTATACCGAGGTTTACCAAACCCGATCTCAGGTTCAATCTTAGGAGCAGATATGTCAGGAATTTCATTGTCTGCAGCTGGAGCTTCTGTTAGCGGTAGCGGTGGAAAATGGACGGTGACTCCAGGAGGAGGAAACTCCGTGACTTTAACAATCTCCGGACGTGATCCAAAAGGAGGTGTTATTTCACAATCTTTCCCTTTCCGAATTAAAAATGTTCCGCCACCAATTGGTCAGATTCAAGGTAAAAATATTGTATCAATGCCGGCGAGTTCAATTCCTAATCAAAGAGTGACTGCAGATATGCCGGACTTTGATTTCCCAGTAAGCTTTACTGTAAACAGTTTTATGTTTAAAGTTCCCGGAAAAGCAGCAATGTTGATCAACGGTAACTCTCTAAGTTCTGTCGCAAACCTTACAAAAGGCTTGAGAAATGGAGATATTGCTTATGTATTTAATATTCAGGCAACTGCTACAGGATTAGGAAACCAACAATTAAAAAATATTGGTAACGTCATAATAAACGTTCAATAAAAACGTTGCTATCAGATAATCGCAAATTGTCGGTAGTCTTAAATTATTTAAAATGAAAAAATTCATATTTGTATTTCTTGCTTTAGGTTTCATGTCTGTTGGAGCGCAAACCAAGAAAAAAACAAAAAGAAAAGCGAAGGCTAAAACCACCGTGGTGGCTAAGCCAGAGGTTGTAGAACCTGTTGTAGAAGTACCTGTGGAAACAGCTGCCGGGAGCAGTGTTGCAGATGAACCTATTAACTCAATGTCGATTTTAAATGCGAAATCACCGGAATCGTTCCGTAAATACAGAGAGCTCAATATGATCAAGCAAGGTGATTCAATGGTTTCTACGAAAATCACGCCTTTAAAGTATGGCTTTATCGAAGATAAAGATATCCTGAAGAGCATGGTAGTTTGGGAAATTATCGACATGAATGATAAGCTGAATCAGCCCTATTATCACAATGAGGATGGTTTGGTAACTCAAAACAGATCGCTTTATCAACTTTTATTTGATGCTATCAATGATGGTAGAATCACAGAAGTTTATGATGATGAATTATTCATGACCAGATTAAGTCCTGAAGCGATTCAGTCCCGTATTAAAAACGAGGTGATGAGTGACGCTGGAATCGACAGAATTAATGAAACAGGAAAACTGACAGAAGAAGAGAAGAAAGAATTTACCAACGTTTACGAAACCAAAACTGAGAATGTGAAGGTTTTAAAAATTAAAGGAATGTGGTATATCGATCGTAGAGACAGTCAGATGAAGTACAGACTTTTAGGAATCGCCGCGATGGGTCAGGATCCTTCAACAATGGGGCAATATGGTCCGGATGGTCAGCCTTTAGCTTCCAGGGATGAATTAATCGATCTGTTTTGGGTGTATTACCCGGATGCGAGAGAAGTCTTAGCGAACTCTGTAGTTTTTAATAATAAAAATTTAGCTTCCGATATAACTTATGATGATTTGTTAAATGCCAGAAGATTTTCAACAGTCATTTACAAGTCAGATAACGGTTTAGGAAACGGTGTAATCAAAGATTATATTCCGAATGATGCCGATGAACAGTTAGAGGAAAGCGAAAGAATCAAAGCGCAAATCCTGCAAATGGAGAGCGATATGTGGAATTATTAATCGATTCCTTTTAATATAGAAAAAAACCTGAGTACCTTTGCTCAGGTTTTTTTTGAACGTATTCTGAGTTTAAAAATTTCCTTTTATAAGTAAAAGTATCAATGAAAAATGTAGATTATATTATTGTGGGCGACGGTTACGCCGCTTACTTTTTTGCCCATCAGTTAATTCTCCATCAGAAATCTTTTGTTCTATTTTCTGCCAATAAAAAAAGTGCGTCCCGTGTTTCTGCTGGAATTGTAAACCCATTGGTTTTAAAAAAGTTCACTACTTTTTGGCTCGCAGCAGAGCAGATCGAATTTCTGACAAAAACAATCGCTGAAATTGAAAGTTATACGGGTAAGAATTATTTAATTAATGAAAGAATTCACCGAATTTTTCATGATGAGAACGAAAAAACACTTTGGTGTGGAAAAACCGAAACAGAAGAGTTAAAAGGTTTTTTAAATCCCGCCTTTGAGACTTTAGAAATCATTAAAAATCCGTTTGGCACTGGAGAAGTGAATCATTCCGCCCGGTTAGATGTCAATGCTTTTTTTGAAGGTATTTCATCTTATCTGGAAGCAAACGATAGGTTGATCCACGAAGAGTTTGCTTATACCAAAATCCAGGATTCTACATATAAAAATATCAATTTTAAAAATATCGTTTTCTGCGAAGGAATGGCCGTGAGAGCAAATCCGTTCTTTAATGATATTCAAGTTATCGCAAATAAAGGACATCATTTGAAAGTAAAACTTTCGCAGAAAATGAATCATCACTATACTTTAAAGAAAAAGCATTTTCTATTTCCTTTGAATAACGATGTTTATTATTACGGCGGAACTTACGATCCCAATGAAAGGGAAAATGTGATTGATGATTTTAAAACGGAAGAGTTAATTACAGGACTTTCAGAATTCTATCTACATGATTTTGAAATTGAAGAAGTGAATTACGGCTTTCGGCCAACTGTAAAAGACCGCCGCCCAATTTTAGGAAATCATCCGGAGCATCAAAACTATTATATCTACAACGGTTTAGGCGCACGTGGAATTCTTAATGGTTGTTATTTTTCCAAAGAACTTTATGAACATATTGAAAACGGAAAACTGCTAATGGCTGAAGTTGATATTAAAAGGTTTAATAAATAAGTCTATCTTTTTAGTTTGACGCACGCTAAGAAAACAATTTCGCTTTAAAGTATCTCGCATTCATTTCCGCAATATTGCTGATTGATATTCCGGCCGGACATTCGACTTCACAAGCGCCCGTAAACGTACAACTGCCAAAATTTTCAAGATCCATTTGGTAAACCATATCTAATGTTCGTTGGTGTTCTTCCGGTTTTCCTTGTGGCAATTGATTCAGATGGTTAATTTTCGCGGAAGTAAATAAAGCCGCCGACGCATTTTTACACGTCGCCACGCAGGCGCCACAACCAATACACGCCGCAGAATCCATGGCGCTGTCTGCAACTATTTTTGGAATAAGAATAGAATTGGCTTCGGCGGCAGTTCCTGTTTTTGCAGTGATGTAACCACCATGTTCAATAATCCGGTCAAATGCTGAACGGTCGACGACCAAATCTTTTATAATTGGAAAAGCTCCTGCTCGAAAAGGTTCTACCACAATGGTATCACCTTCTTTAAAACTTCGCATATGCAGTTGACAAGTCGTGGTATTATCATGTGGACCATGCGCTCTGCCGTTGATGAAAACACCACACTGGCCACAGATTCCTTCCCGACAATCGTGTTCAAAGGCGATTACCTTTTCATTTTTCAAAACAAGGGTTTCATTCAGATGATCGAGGGCTTCTAAAAAAGACATTTCTTCACTGATTCCCTCGGTTTCATAAGTTTTAAATGCTCCTTTTGATTCCGAATTCTCCTGTCGCCATATTTTAAATGTTACTTTCATTACTTTTATATTTGATTTTTTAGAATCGAAAAATTTCCGTTTTTGATGATTTAAATCTTATTTGTAATTTCTTACGGTTGGTTTTTCATATTCAAATTCTAAATGTTCCTTGTGAAGAATAAAGTCGCCCTCATTATATTCCCACGCCGACACATAGGCAAAGTCTTCATCGTTCCGAAGTGCTTCTCCTTCTGCAGTTTGATACTCTTCCCGAAAATGGGCACCACAAGATTCTTCACGCTGCAATGCATCGATGCACATTAACTCCGCCAGTTCGATGAAATCTGCCAAACGCAACGCTTTCTCCAATTCGGTATTCATTTCATCTGCTGAACCGGTAACCTTTACATCAGTCCAAAATTGTTTTCTGATTTCTTTTATTTGAAGAATAGCCTTTTCCAAACCTGGTCTGTTACGACTCATCGCACATTCCTGCCACATGACTTTTCCTAATTCCCGATGGAAATCATCAACCGTTCTGCTTCCATTTATATCTAATATTTTTTTGATTTGTTTCTTGACTTCATTTTCAACTTTTAAGAATTCCGGATGATTGACACCAGGATTTTTTTCTTTTAATTCTCCTGCCAAATAATTATTAATGGTATTTGGTAAAATAAAATAACCGTCAATACTTGCCTGCAACAATGAATTCGCACCAAGTCTATTCGCTCCGTGATCAGAATAATTACATTCTCCAATAGCATATAAACCCGGGATCGTCGTCATTAATTCATAATCAACCCAAAGTCCACCCATAGAAAAGTGAGCCGCCGGGGAAATTTTCATTGGTTGTTTGTAGGCATTGATGCCCGTTATTTTCTCATACATTGAAAAGAGGTTTCCATATCGGTCTTCAACTACTTTTTTTCCAAGATTTTGAATGGCATGTTTGAAATCGAGATAAACCGCATTCTTCAAAGGTCCGACACCATGTCCCGCATCGATGCGTTCTTTTGCAGCACGTGATGAAATATCTCTGGGCGCCAGATTTCCAAAACTTGGGTAGCGTCTTTCTAAATAATAATCGCGTTCTTCTTCCGGGATATCTTCCGGTTTACGGTCATCATTCTTTTTCTTCGGAACCCAAATTCTGCCGTCATTACGAAGCGATTCCGACATCAAAGTGAGTTTGGATTGTGCATCACTTGACTGCGGAAGTGCAGTCGGGTGAATTTGTGTAAAACTGGGTGCGGCGAAAAAAGCACCGCGTTTATGGGCTTTCCAAATGGCAGATCCGTTACACCCAATCGCCAAAGTAGATAATCTAAAAACACGGGAATATCCGCCAGTTGCTAGGACTACAGCATCGGCAGCGAAACGTTTTATCTCCCCCGACATTAAATCTCTTGCGATGACACCTTTTGCTTTTCCTTCAATGATCACTAAATCCAAAATTTCATGTCGTGGCAACATTTCTACTTTTTTTGCTCGGATCATTTTGTATAATTGAGAATAGGCTGCAATTAATAGCTGCTGACCGGTTTGCCCTCGTGCATAGAAAGTTCGTTGTACTTGTACGCCACCAAAACTTCGGTTGACCAAAACTCCCCCGTATTCGCGCGCAAAGGGAACGCCTTGTTGAACAAAATGATCGATTAAAGGCGCAGATAATTCTGCTAATCGATAAGTGTTCGCTTCACGCGACCGGAAATCTCCACCTTTTAAAGTGTCGTAAAACATTCGATAAACACTGTCACCATCGTGCTGATAATTTTTGGCCGCATTAATTCCACCTTGGGCGGCGACGGAATGTGCCCGACGTGCTGAATCCTGATAACAGAAACACTGCACGTAATAACCCAGTTCTGCCAAAGTTGCAGCAGCACCGGCGCCCGCTAATCCTGATCCAACAACAATGATATTTAATTTCTTTCTGTTGGCCGGATTAATGAGTTTGCATTTCGCCTGATAATTTTTCCACTTATCTTCTAACTTTCCTTCCGGAACTTTTGAATTTAATTTCATAATTATTTAGAATAAAAAATGATAGAAATGAAGATTATCTTTTTGATAAATAGTTTCACCTTAATCATCTGATAATAAACTTAAAGATAAGGACAAATTTTGAAAATTCCTTTGCGGGAGAACTAATTAATTACATGATGATGGTACTATTCCCATATAATATTAATCAACAGGTGAATATAACTAAATCCTACATTTAGACATCAAAAGGTTCATTACAGGCATTTTATAGGTGTTTTGTTATTTGTAAATTTGTCTATATAATTAATACTGAAGATGCTCATTTTAAATCAATTATATTTAATACTTTTTAATCTGTTGATGATTGTATAAAATATATATTTAAGTTCAGTATTCTCACATTCTTAACTATTAAAAAAAATAAATTATGAAAACCTCATTTTTAGACTCTATCAAAAATTCAGTAAAACATTGGTACATTCCATTAATCGTAGGAATTTTATTTGTAATTTTAAGTTTCTCAGTTTTTGCCTCGCCTCTAAGTTCTTTATTAGCATTATCTATATTTTTTGCCTTGTCCTTTATTTTTGGCGGTTTGTCCGAAGTATTTTTCTCCATCTCCAACAGAAACACGCTTCCGAACTGGGGTTGGTCTTTGGCCTTCGGAATTTTAACCACGATCGTTGGATTTTTGTTGGTCCTTCAGCCGGGATTGTCGATAAGTGTAATGGCTTTTTATGTCGGCTTTTTGTTACTGTTCCGTTCTGTCGCCTCCATTAGTTTTGCTTTAGATGTAAAAAAATATGGAAGTAAAAATTGGGGGAGTCTTCTAATCTTCGGAATATTGGGTGCTCTGGCTTCTTTATTTCTCATTTGGAATCCACTATTTACAGGAATCGGACTTACTTTTTTAATGGCTGTAAGTATTTTATTCGCCGGATTGTTCAGTATTTTCTTGGCGTTTCAATTACGAAAAATTCATGTCTCAACTAAAGAAATTTCTGTAAGATTAAAAGAACGTTATAATGATTTAATGGCAGAAATTGAAGATGAATTAAACGATTAATTTAAAATTACTTCTATTGATTTATTGATCCACGAGAAGGTGTATATAAAATTTGTTTTTGCAAAATCCGATGATATGAAACATCATTTGAAAAGAAAAAATAGATCATAAACGGAGATGTGACCTTCTCCCACAAAACCGTAACACTTAAAAGCAGAGATTTTTCGATAAAGTAATTAACTTTAATACAAGAAAAATCAAATGAAAAAATCAAGATTTACAGAAAGCCAGATTGTCTTCGCCTTGAAGCAATCCGAAACGGGAGTAAGAGTGGAAGAAGTGTGTCGCAAAATGGGTATCAGCGAGGCAACTTTTTACAATTGGAAAAAAAAATTCGGAGGCTTGGGCATCACGGAACTTCGCCTATTGCGCCAGCTGGAAGAAGAGAACAGCCAGCTCAAAAAGTTGGTAGCTGATTTAAGTTTGGATAAGCAGATTCTTCAGGATGTTCTGAAAAAAAAGTTTTAAAGCCGGTTCAAAGTCGTGAACTGGCGAAAAGGATACAGGATGATTACCCGGTTTCTCAGCGAAGAAGCTGTCGTTTGGTATTTTTACAACCCAGTGTTTATCATTACCAGCCACACCGGAGGGATGACACGGCATTGAGAAACAGACTCATAGAACTTTCCAACATTCGTGTCCGGTATGGCGTGCAGCGTTTACATATTCTTCTGAGACGGGAAGGATGGAAGGACAATCACAAAAGGATCTACAGAATCTATTGTGAGGAAGGTTTGAACCTAAGGAGAAAACGGAACAAAAGAATAAAATCTGCGCGCTCCCGGGTTCCTACCAAGGGCATTGCTTCCAAGTTACACGAGTGCTGGAGCATGGACTTTATGAGCGATGCCCTGTTTGACGGCAAGAAATTCAGGGTCTTAACTTTAGTGGATAATTATAGCCGTAAATCCTTGGTACTTCACACCGGAATTTCCATTAAGGGAGAAGATGTTGCTGAAATATTAAAAAATGTTACCTTTGATCAGCAAGCCTATCCCGAGCGTATTAAGATAGACAACGGACCGGAGTTTATCAGTAAAGCATTGGACAGATGGGCTTATGAAAGGAAAATAGAACTGGAATTCTCCAGGCCGGGAAAGCCTACGGATAATGCATTTATAGAGAGTTTTAACGGATCATTACGGGATGAATGCCTCAATGTGAATTGGTTCTTATCGCTGGAAGATGCACAGCAAAAGCTGGATGTCTGGAAAGAGGATTATAACAGTTACAGACCCCATAGCTCACTGGGAAATTTAACGCCAAACGAGTTCATTGAAAACAGTCAAAAAATGCAAATTTCTCTACTTTAGATTGTTCCATATATCGGGGGTAGGTCAATCAAGAAAAAATTCTACTTTTGAAGTGTACTGAAAATGGGGAGTCTACAACAATGGTACTTTTAGCATAACCCAATAAACCATTTTAAAACGTAATTTCGCTGAAAATAAGCAAGTTAAATATAATTTAAGTATTTTAGACCATTATAGAAACCATTAAACAATCTCCGATTTAGTCCCTGATTTTTGAAGTAGGGACTAAATGTTATGCTTTGGTCTTAATAAAAAAATTCTAAAAAAAATAATTGTAAATACTGTTATATTTTTTGAACTTTTTACGAAAAAAAAATTTAAAAATATTCTTTTTATTATCTTTTTCTTATTCGCAAATGGAGTGGCTTTTCTTGTTTTTAAAAATTAATTGCAATGCGACATTTACTTTTTTTTGGGAGGATAATTTTCTAAAAATTACTTGAATTATATTTTTCTTCGCAACATAAAGAAAGGGCGTGTGAGAAGTCACAGCGTTTATTGTAAAATGATCTGTAAAAATATTATTTTTCAATAATTAGAATGATTGAATATTTAAATTTGTATCAAAATTTATTAATTATAGAAAGAATTCTCAAGTGAATATAAATGAAATATTTTTTTTCGTTTTTTGCATGTTTATTAAATTAAAAGACCCCAAATAAATAATTATTCAGGGCACTTTTTTTATTCGTTCAGATCATTCAGATCTCTAAATTGTCGGTAACAATTACATTCCCGGCCAAACCCCTTCGTAAGCACCGCCTCCGTAATTGATTTTCTCAGCACTGATGACGAATGAGATCAGCATGCTATTGCTGTCGATCGCATCGAAATCTACTTCGTGCTGAATGACGTAACCGTTTTCCCAATTGAGTTTGATCAACGTTCCTTCTTCGTGAGATTTATTGAAAGTTACTTCCCCAACTGTTGGCTTGTATTTTCCGTTCAATAAAGATTCGATGATGTCAGATTTATCCGTTGCTTCAATGGTTACTTTAATGATTGCATTGGATGGATCGGAAGCTACTCTTCCGGAAACATCGGTTGATCTTGCTACACTGTAATTCAGTTTTAATACTTTGGATTCTTCTCCGTTGTTGAACTTTAAGACTGCTCTTGAATTGTTTGCTGCCATGATTTCTATATTTATTTGTTAATATTTTTAAGATTTTGAATTCTGAATCTGTATTCAGAAACCCTAATCTGATACCTTTCTTCATTCAAATATAAAACCGTTTTAGCGGTTAAAATCATCATTTTCAGAAACTTTGAAAATTGTAGTAGTTCCACTACAACTCGTTTTTAGGTCATTATTTTGAGTGCCTTTTTTGTTTCCGCCTTCTATCACTACGTTTCTCCTAACTTCAACAAAGATATTTAAATAGGAATAATGTAACTATTACCCTTAATACCTTATATATTCCCTAAAAATTGTAGTAGTTTTACGATACCGCACGTAAGATATTTAATTTAAATTTGTGTAGTTGGCAAGATCAGTTTTTTGATTTAGGTGGTATCGCAATAAGCAATTCAACATCGAAATTCATCTTACAGCCTCAAAGAATTGTCCTTAGAATAGCATTAATCCTCCAAAAACGAACGTATGGAAAAGAATGGCAACTCCGAAGCAGTTTTCTTTAAACCTCAAAAGTTTACGCCGCAAAACAATGCCGATGGTATCAAAAATAATCATCAGGCAGGAATCAACCGCCTCGTGAAACTTTCGGTGGTCATCGATGGACAGATTATCAAGCACTACAAACATTTTAAACTCACCCAAAGTGCCCGAAAACACCATACTTTCGAGCTGACTTTAGCCCACGACGCGCTTGGCGAGAGACAAAACCATCAGCTCGAACAAGCGAATCGTTTTTTAGGAAATCGACTTACCGTGAAAATCATGCACAAAGACATTGATGACAGTCCGGAGCGGGTTTTTGTGGGCGTGATCACGGGCGTGAGTTTCAGTCAGGATGGCCATAGTTTAGGAAACATTGTGTTGAAAGGATTCAGTCCGACGATTTTATTAGATGCTGCACCACATACTCAGAGTTTTGGGGGTGATAGCTCCGTAAATATGGGAATTATCGCTGATCGTGTGATTAAACAGGGAATTGGAAGTGCCTATGATGTTAGAGTTGATGCCAAAGCTTCTTCTCAAATTTTGTACAGTGCTCAATATGAGGAAACGCATTATAATTACCTGGCACGTATGGCAGAAGCTTATGGTGAGCAATTCTTTTATGACGGTGAAGTTCTCCATTTTGGAAATATGCCACCTCAGAACAAAGCGATTGAATTGACATTTGGCAGTAATGTCTCCGATATCAATGTTGAATTAAAAGCAGTTCATATAAAACCGAGTTTTTACGGATACAACAGCAGTTCAAATGCGAAATTAACTTCTGGCGAAACGGCTATAAAACATAAAAGCGATTTAGCAAAAACGTCGTATCAAAATAATAATGGAATCTTTAAAACTCCTTCTTTACAAGTTGCTCCCATCAAAGCGAACACCGATATGGATGTGGTGAATTCCCAAACGAGTGCAGCGGGAAGTAAGGCGGTCGAAGTCTTCACTGTTTCAGGTGGAACAACAGTTCCATTTCTTTATCCAGGTTGTGTGGCTGATTTGAAAATGCGCAAATCAGATTCTAATCAAACGAGTTACTTCACCAAAGTCATGATGACTGAAGTGACTCACGAAATCGATACCCTCGGACATTACACGGGAAATTTTGAAGCCATTGCTTCAGATACGGGTTATATGCCGAAACCGGATTTTGTGTCTCCAAAAGCTGAACCTCAAATTGCGACTGTTATCTCCAACACCGATCCTTCAGGACAAGGACGCGTGACTGTTCGCTTCGACTGGCAAATGCACGACACTACCAATTTCATCCGAATGATGTCTCCAGACGCAGGTGGAACTGATCAGGTTTCTCAGAATCGTGGTTATGTTGCCATTCCTGAAGTTGGTGATCAGGTGATGGTAGGTTTTGTCCACAATCATCCGGATCGTCCTTTTGTAATGGGTGGTATGTTTCATGGTGGAGTTGGTCTTGGTGGTGGAGTTAATAATCACATGCGATCTATTCAAACAAAAAGCGGCATCAAAGTTTTAATGAATGATGATGAGAAAAGTGTCACGATTCTCGATCCGAGTGGGAATACTTATTTTATGGATGGGGAGGGAAATATTACCGTGACTGCGCCGAAGAATATGACTTTTAATGCGGGGGAGAATTTAGATATTAATGTGGGCCAGAATATGACGACGAATGTGGGCGCAAACCAATCGGACAGCGTAGGAATGAACAAATCAACAAGCGTTACCATGAACAATACTCAAAGTGTGGGAATGCTTAATATGCTTTCTGTTGGGACAGATTTTATTACCAATGTAGTGGGAAAAATGACGGAGTTTATAACAGGTAATAAGGAAAGTCATACAGAGAAAGATAGAGTAAGAGTAAGCAATGGAAAAATAACAGCTCAAAGTACGGGTACTCATGAGCAACATTCAGAAAAAGAGGTTCACAATAATTCTGCAGAAAAATCTAAAAACCATTAATGATGAGCAAAGAAACTTATGTTGGTGGCGATATCATAGAAACAACAGGAGGAAATAATCTTTCCTACGCCAAAGATGTTATCGAAAATATTGGACTCCAAGTGATACAAGATGGAAAAACCAATGGCGTATTTTATGGAATAAATAAGGATGCGCCCATCATTTCAACGAATATTAATTTGAAAAAATTTTTAGTTCATTTTAGACGTCCTAAAAATTATGATGGTAAATACGGTTTTGATTGGCTTAGAGAAGAGTATATTTATCCAATGGTTACTGTGACTAATGATAATAATGGCAATCCCATTAATGCTCCTACGGCATTATGTAAAAATACTACCGCATTAAAACAAGAATATTTAAATGGAGTTGTAAATAACATCAAACCTTACACAATAAATTATTATCCTGCGTGGCTTGCTATTTTTCCTCACACCACCACTTCGCAATTTCCTCATGGATCGGATATGCATGAAAATGGTGTTAACCTTGATTTACAAATTGATGAAATAGACCAAATAATTTCTGATGGAACCGAAATATTATTTGAAAGTCAAAACCAATATTTAAAAATTAGCCCAAAAAAAATAGCAATTTCAGATGTAATTTCTTCAAACAGAAAATCGAGAAATGTTAATGGTAGAAACATTAATTATTACAAATTAGAGAGAAAAGTAAATATCAAATGTACAGGAGGAGTACTAAATAAGCATGAAGAAATAAAAGTCTTTGCAAAATTAGACCAAGAAAAAGTGGAAGTAGGTAAACTCATGGTGTACAAAAACAATGTCATTCCAAAAGCAGAAATTGTAGTGGTAAATGTATTAACTGGAGGAAATAAGGCACAACTGAAAGATGACTATCAATATCTTTTCAAAAGACAGTCATTCAACCAAGCATTGATTAGAGCTGAAGTTAAGGTTGATACGGAGTTTGATTTAAACAAATTAAATACTAATCCAGATATAAATAATTTCTTAATTAGCGTAAATGGCTATAGTGCAAAAAAAAAGTTATCTGAAATTATACGTTTATATGAATTATATGGAAAATATACAGTTCCAGGCGGAATTAATTCTAACAATACACATAGAACATATTTATTTTTTACCAGCCTCTCATCTGGAGGAACAAGAGGAATTTGCTCTCTGAATCAAAATAATGTGTGGGGAAACAGCTATTTAGTATTTAATATTGGTCTTCAAAATCCTCGAACTATTATTCACGAATGTGGCCATTCATTTAGCTTACCACATACTTTTGAGCAAGCAGGAAATCCTCGCCATGTTTTTTATCAAGGTTATACAGATGCTTACATGGATTATGATTGGAGACAAGGCGGAAGTCCAAACCCATATTCAAGTAAAATGTATTCAATATTTAAATGGCAGTGGGAAATTATGAGAAACGATAGAAGTTTAATTTTTAATTATTAAAGAGATGAAAGTTTTTATTATTATTTTAATATCAGCACAAATTTTAAGTTGTGAAAAAAAGCAATTTGCCAACGAAATAAATTTTAAAACAGAAAAAAAAGTTAAAGAACTTAGGATTTTAGATGCAGGTGGACCTGAATATCCTCCGTTTATTCTATTAAAAATAGAAAAGAAAAAAGCAGTGAAATATCAATATGATGAAAAGTTATTATTAAAAGATAGTACAGTAGTAAGTGGTGAAAAACATAACAAGTATGTCCATCTTATTCAAAAAATCCCTAGAGAATTTATTAGTGGTAGTGGAGGAAATTTTTCAAGTCCAGTTGATAATTCTGGATTATTATTTGTGATACAATTTGATGATAATTCTATCAATCAATGGGGGATATTCAATGATGATTTTCAATATTCCGCTGAAATTCAAAATTTTACAAATGAAACATACTTACTAATAGAATGATTTTTCTTGCATATTAGGACATCATGAGAAAAGATGCGAGTCTAATTTTAAATTATTAATTTTTATTAAAAACCTAATATTATTACTTGTATTTTTAATATAGTGTAGTTCTAAAGAATATAAAAATGGAGATTTATACAATTCAAGGGAATGAATTAAAAGCATTTGGAAAAGTGACAAAACTTTTTTTTAAAACATGACAACGAGTGTAGGAGAAAATCATACTATGAATATTACTAATAATCATCAATTTAATTCGACAAATTATAAACAAACGGTCAGTGAAAATAAAACTGTTAGTATTATTGGCGACCTAAAAGAAACAACCTCAACAACTACTCATAAAGCACAAAATGGCGATATATTAATTCAGAGTGCAGGTGTTGCGAAGATTTTAGGTAAAATAGATGCAAAAGTTAATAAAGGATAAAAAAAGATCAAAATTTTCAAGTAAGTTTCACTTATCCTATGCTAATATCTTATTCAAGTAATAAAGCATATGAAAAAACCTTATGAATATTTTTATTGCTATCAATAGTCTTGTCAAGACAATTTGCCTTTTCCTCTTGTTCAGGTTACTGAAGATTATTATCTGGGATTAAATCTAAATGCAAATAGGCAATCATTTGACAAGAATTATATTATATGTGATAAAATTAAAAATAACTCAATGAAAATACACACAATCATATTTTTTTTAATGACACTATTGGTTTCTTGCCAGAATAAATCTAAAAATACTATGGAAAAATACGAATGGGAAGAGAGTACTTCTGCTCCTCTAGGATATCCAATAGAAGTCTATCGCGGAGGTTTCAGTACTAAAGAAGGAGCCTTTGTAAGTCTATATGGAGGTACAACTACAGGCACTAATGGGTGGGGTTATCCAAGCGGCGGAATGTCGAACAATAAAAAAACGATACCAGATCACTTGCATGTCATCTGGTTATCTTATGCCGAAGATGCTATGTTTGAAATTGACACCGATATTGATCGGGAGAAAATAACAGACTATTTTAACAAGGGATATGACTGGAAAACCTTAAATAACTCTGGCGAAATTCGGCACAAAAATTACTCCAGCATTGTCGTTGGTTTTGCACCAGGCGGTGTAGTCGTTATTTGGGTAAGTGGATCTGGAATACAAAAAGAAATAGGTCGGTACCAAGGTAAAAAAATAGAAATTCCACAAGCGGAAATTGACGCTTTGGATTATCCTGATAAGACCCTATTTGAGGCAGAGTATCGTCGTAAAAAGTTTGCTCAAGACAATATGGTTCCTCTGGAAATTCAGGTAGCGAATAAAAACAAACCAATACCTTTTGGTTTATGGGATACCTACCGTAAAAAGTATCAATGGAAACCGACCTTTAAATTAGAAGATGGGGCAATTTTAGATGACAAGACCACCACTGGAATAAATTACTTGAATGGAGAAGTTGAAAAATTCTTCCATGAAAACTTTCCGTTGAAAACCTATTCAAATAATGCCATCCCCAAAAGCGTTTCATTTTCTTGGAAAGACAGGGATGAAATTAAATATGGAGCTGGTGCTAATTTAAATGAGGAATCTGCTTTAGCTGCGTTTAAAGAGGTGTATAGTGACCATCCAGAAACGGTTCATGCAGATCTGGAAATTAAGATCAATATCCCCAATACCTTTTTTACGGTAACACTAAAAGGCAACAACGGTAAAGAAGTCTTTATTAAAACAGAAAATGTAGAAGTGTTTAAAAGATAGAATCATGAGTAAAACATTCGTATATAATACAGGCAATGCAAAACCAGCAGCAAATGAAGAACATCTGCAGTTAGGAGTTTTTTTTGACGGAACCAGTAATAACAGACGAAATACAGAAATACGTAAAAAAATACAAAAAGTTGACGAGTACGCCGATCAAAATAAACTAGACAATAGAGCCAGCACTGAGGAAATAAAAATATACCAGAGCAAGGGAATGGAGAGAACCTACAAAAACTTGTGGACAAAAAAGAAAGAAAGCGAGAATAGTTTTGCTAATGACTTTACCAATGTAGCAAGACTTCTTTTCGTAACAAAAAAAGAAAATAGCTTATACATAGAGGGTATTGGAACCATTAATGAAGAAGACGATACTATCGAAGGTTTGGCTCTAGGATCTGGGATTACCGGGGTCAGATTCAGAGTAAGAAAAGGATGTGAAGATTTAGCTAAAAAAATAGGAAATAAGAAAGATGAATTTACAGGTTCTAAAAAACTTACCCAAATTAAAATAGATGTTTTCGGTTTTAGTCGTGGCGCAGCGGCTGCCCGTAATTTTGTGTATGAGGTAAATTCTGCTAAAAAAAGACCAGAAGATGTAAGAACTACAAAATCTAAAAAAATTGTTGGTTACACGACGGGAAATTTTGGCAGCGGTACACAAAGTCCAATCTATGAAAGCATTTTGATTGACTCTGATCGAGAAGAAGTAAACGAAGAATACTTGATTGACGGAAAGTATCCTAAATTTGGATACTTGGGCTATTGTCTTTTATCTGAAGGTATTCTTTCTCCAGAAGAATTGGAAATTCTGGAAATCAATTTTCGGTTTATTGGGGTATACGATACCGTTGCATCCTATGATGAAACTTACGATAATAAGATAAAAATGGCAGGAAAACTTGCCGGAAATTATATTAAAAACAAATTGGATATCGGTTTTGACAGTGCCATTAATAGTCTACAATTAAATAATCTGGGGAGCTATAATAAAGCGGTACATTTCACCGCAATGGATGAACACCGACTTAATTTTGCCCTTACTAAATTTTCTGGTGCTGTCGAAAAAAAATTTCCTGGTGTACATAGTGACGTGGGTGGAAGTTATACAAACATCAGCGAAAAAGTAAAAGTAGCACAAAGCTCCATTTTCTATCCTTTAAACGATTTGAAAGATGGCTTAGTTCAGCAACATTGGTTCCACGAAGAGCAACTGGAGATTTATATAAAATTTCAAGTAATCTTAAAAATATTTGAAAAAAAACTGATTGGAATAAGAGAATTGCGAAAAGAGTACAGTTACATTCCTCTTCATTTTATGGAAGAATTTTTTATTGATACCTTAGGAGTCGACTCCAACAGCATCATTATTGATTCTGTAGAGACAAAATATCCGTTAGAAGACATTATTCTAAATCAGTCAAAAAATCATCTTCGAAAATATGTGTTTGGGACAGGAAACCAATGGAATTTCCGAACTGATGAAGAAATAAATAAAGAGAATGCTGAGAAAACACTTAGGAAAAAATTACAAACAGCGGAGTTGTTAAGTAAAAATGACAAATTAAATTACAAATTTTCAAAACCAAGCTATGATAATGTTGATCCTGCAAATTATCAGGTCAAATTTCCAGAAAATTTTGAAATTCCAAAAAATAAAATAAGAATCGAATACGACGAGAATGGTGATCAAATATTAACCCAAACATTAGAAGAAGTAATAGTTACCCATTATCCAGAGCAGGCTTTACTCAGAAAATTGAGACATGGTTATTTACACTGGTCTTCAAATCTGGATGCATTAGGAATGAACCCCACTAAAAGTTGGATCAGAAGGGAATATTAATTAAAAATCTTTATGGCAAATTTAAATGCCCCATTAGGCAATCGCAAAATTTATCGTTTAGAAACATCAGTACTGGAGTTTTTACATAATTTTCGCAAAGAAAAACAATTTTCAAGAACCGTTGAAGTTTATCATCTAAACAAAAAAGAGGATAATGAATATTACAAGTTGCTTTGCACAGAATTTCTATTCAAAGACGAGGAGAATGCGGATGTCATTTTATTAAAAAAATTAAGCTATTTGTGGGATGAAGTAGAAGTCTTAGTCAACATAGAAAATAGGATAGTTGCTATTGTCAACTTATCAGAAATTAAACTGAGGTGGATAGAAATCAGTGATTCTTTATCTACTGCTTACAAAGGACTTGCGATTGAAAGTTATTTTCTGACCATTAATGAGTTATTAGAAGTTGAAGAAAAAGTTTGTGATTTTCTAAATTCACCCAAAATGTACGGAATGCTATTTAATGGCTTGTCATTACAGCACTTTCCATCGGAGAGAAGAGAAAGAAAAATAACGGAACATGGCATTGAAGTATTGGAAACGACTTCTCAAGTAAATGATGGAAAAAAGGGCGAGATAAGAATAACAGCGATCCAGACAGAGATCACAGATATTTTAGGCTACAACAGGATTTATCACTACGATAATACTCTTCTTATTGAAGGATATGTTGCTATTAAAAAAAAGGAAAAAGAAATGAGACATTCATTATTATGGATTGGTTAGAAAGGGATAAACAAGAATGAAAGTGAGGAGAATTCATTACCGAATAGTTTAAGATCAAATAAATAGTTTCTGATGATACGTCAAGTGACAAGCAAGATAAAAATTATTCTGAAAACAACCGAAATTAAAACAACAAGAAGATGGATGACAATCGTGCAGATCGAGAAGAAAAAGATAAATTAGTTGATGCTCAATTGGTGGTTATAGATGGTGCTAAAGTAAAATTCAATGGCCACCTCGGTGAATTTAAAGTATTGAATGATGTACCTACAACACAGAATAAACTTACTGGCACCATCGTCGAAAATCAGATTTCAAACTTTATATTTTATGATGGCTTTATATTAACCTCACTTGCAGCCTGGCAAGATTTTGGAAATGTCAAAATACAGGACAACGAAGTTTTAATAAAGAAATCAATAATTCCTGGTGCTGGACAAATGCCCGGCAGTAGTGTGATAGAATTTGGTAATATCGAGTTTTTGAATTGTGGCCAAGTTCACTGTCCGTCAAGTATTAATACGGAAGGTGCACCTGTTCCAGAAGAAGATGATCCAAAAATCAATGGTCATTACTATAACATCAGCGGTATATACGAAGGACCCATATCAGGTCAAAAAATAGGGAAGGAAAATGACGTTTATGCTTGTGACGGAAAAGGAAAGAAAAAAGACACTTTTTTAAATGCAAAAAAATTAAATATTACACATACTGACTTTCAAAAAGTTTGTAATATCGTTAAACATGAAGGTTTATCAACTGAAGAAAACGAATACATCTATATCGCTCACGCCAACTACAATGAAGGTAAAGATAAAAACACAACAATGCTAGCAAGATTAATGACCTCCTACTCCTCTGTAGCAGCTGCAGACAAACAAATTCTCTTATCAGATACAGCAGCAGACACTATTAGCAAATATTCTCGTAAAGGAGTAATTGATGCTTTATTGAGAGATATAAATTCAAGCAAAACAGACCCAACTGATGGCGCAAGATTTTGGGATGGTGTTGATTTTTTAGCTTGGGGAATCAATACAGAATTAAAAGCTGACAGTAAGTCAAAAACCGGACATAATAAATTTGACGAATATAATAGCGTGACAATAAGTAAAAGTCTTTATGATGAATTTGTGATGAAAATACAAAAGAAATATCCGAACGGTGCACCTTATAAATCATCACATGATGTGAAGAAAGACCAGGGCTCTCACACGCACAAAGAAACTACCAGAGGACCAAGAGCGGTCTATACAATACCTGCCAGTGATTTTAGTAAAAAAGAATATTGGACTACAGGCGATTTTTATTATAAAAACGACATAAAAAGATCTACAAGTATTGTTGCAACAAAAGTTGCAGGATATTCTATTTTTTGGAAAGAAATTAAATAAATAAAAGATGAGTAAACTAAATTATCTATCCATTATATTCTTATTTATTGTTAACAGCTGTAATGCACAAAATAAAGAAACCATAAAAATAAAAGAAGTATGGACTCCTTTAAAAGTTTATGTGAATGACCAACTAATAAAAAACGACAAAAAAACAGAGACCTTTACCTATATTTATAATATAAGTTCCAAAAAAGATTCTATCTCCTATTATGATATTTCTAACGCAGCATTAAAAGAAACTACGCCTATTATCTATACACTGAAAAAAAATAAAAAGACTGGAGACCAAATTTTAATCATCAATGAAAAAGACATTTCTGATAGTATCATAATTCAATTTTTAGATGAGTCAAAATCCATTACAATTAATAAACATGATACTTATTTTTTAAATTCACCATACTATAATGAACTTAAACAAAAGGTCAAACAAAATAATAACGTGCTGGATTTAATCGATTTATTAGATGATAATCTGGGAGACTACCCCTATCAGTTTAGTTATCTAAAAAGAATTTCATCAAACAAAAAATATAAAAGCAAAAATTTCAAGATAATAAGAGCAAAAACAGTAACAAATCGAACTCAGTCTGACCTAGCAGATATTTGGAATATTACTTATAAATATGATCAAAATAATAATCTGACCTCCGTTATAAAAAAGTCAACCGAAGATGAAGTGGGTTTTGAAAAAAAACTACTATTTAAAAAAGGTTCAGAGTTTAAGTACAAAATTTTTAATAATGTAGAAACCAGATACGAAGACAATGATGAGATAACATTTGACATTCAGAAAAACACGTGCAATTCACTGCAGAATCATTTTCAATTTGGTTTGGTTAAGGAAGAAACATCTCAACTGAAAAGAACTTTATATCAAAAAACAGAATAAGAACAGGCTTATATTTTTTTATGTATGTCCGTAATTCATAATACTTTCGTATATTTGTTTGACAATTAAATAGTTGAGATGAATATTTTTAATTTCGGGGTTGAATTTAGTAGTGAAGAGGATTGCATTGTCCATTTTAAGGCTGAACGTGATAAAATAGGGATAAAATGCAAGTGTGGAAAGACAGATTTTTTCTGGATCAAAAGCTGCCTGAGTTATGAATGTAAGAGTTGTAGAAAGCGCATTACCTTAAAAAGTGGTACAATCATGCAGAATTCAAATCTGTCTTTTTTGATTTGGTATAAAACCATGTTTTTAATGAGTGTCACCAAAAAAGGTTTTTCCGCAAAAGAAATGCAGAAACAATTGGGATTGAAGCGTTATGAACCAGTTTGGGCAATGATGCACAAATTGAGAAAAGCGATGGGGAAAAGAGATGAAAAATACACCTTGGAAGGTATGATTGAGATGGACGAGGGTTATTTTACCGTGGAATCTACCGAAATCGAACAGGAAAAAGGATTCGCGGAAGAGGTGCAGCAGGTAAGCAAAATGTAGCAGTGATGGCAGAATCCACACCGTTAGAAGATATTGAAACGGGGAAGAATTCAAAGTCCTGCAGATATTTTAAGGCTAAGGTTCTGGACGATCATACGGCAGAAGGAATTAATGAAACAGTAAAAAAATCAATTGAAGAATCAAGTATTGTATTTACCGATCAAAGTACTTCGTATGTTGATATTGCAAGTTTAGTGGAAATACATATTTCGGAAAAATCAACAAAGCAGACCACAAAAGAAACATTGAAATGGGTTCACATTTTTATAAGTAATGCAAAAAGAAATTTGCTGGGAAACTACCACAAAATAAAGCGCAAAAACTTGCAACTTTACCTTGATGAATTCGTTTATAAGCTAAATCGCAGGTATTTTGGAGAAAAAATATTCGATAGACTAGTCATAGCAATCATTACAGAAGTATGATGGAAAACGGACATACATAATTTTAATTAATGATAAAACAAAAAGACAAGCTTACAGCATTTACGAGAGTAAAAGTGGATGGGCTTTTTAACTTGCAAGATTGCGCGCGTGAGTACGGATTGTCGGCGGAGGAAGTAGTGGCTTTTCATAACAAATACTGCCCGCTACAAGATCTGCTTACGCTGCATCTGTCTAAATATGTTGAATATGTTTATCTGCCCACAACAAGTGTTAGCAGCCGGAAGGAAAAACTCCTGCAGAACAGTAAACTTGTACAGCCAGATAAAATCAGTGAAAAAAAATATGGCGTCATCACCACATTTTCTCCGAAGGAGTTACAGCTACATTACCAAATTAAAGTCAACCGGAACTTTGACCATATAGATCTACTTAAACAGAAGACTTATAAAAACAATCAGGAGATTGATCAAACCATCGAGCAACTTTTTGAGAAAGCAGAACACGTTTTATATCCTCTGAAGGTGGCCACGGGAGCAAACGGAAGAATGCGTAAGATCATAAACAGCGGGGATATTTCGAAACGCTGGAAAGAAGAGCGTCGCCCAAAACTGGCTGAATATTATCAGTCGGAAACTGCCGATAAAATTCTTTCAAAACTAGACCGCGCATTTGAAAACATAGATCTAAAGCGGGATCTGTTGGAAAAAAAACATCTTTTATAATTTATTCTTATTGCCGGTTTATCAAACCTACACGGATTTTTCACGAAAAGGCACTTTGAAGTGCTACTTTTCCCAGGCTAATAAATGGATTGATTATGAGATAAGTTTTAATCTGAACAGGGAATTTACACGCGGTAATAAGATCGCTTTGCATCTTACGGGCGCGGAGCAGGAAACTCCATTTAATAAACATTCCCAAAAAGGAGAATTGGATTTACTATATAAATTCCACCGGGAAAGTCATGAAATATTTTCTATCACGGGATGGGTTTCCGCTTACGAATCCCAACAGGAACTAAAAATTAATTTTCAACTTTACGAGCTTCAGTAAGCGAATAGTTGAATGAAAAATAAAACACAAATATGAGTGAAAAACATCTTGTCTGCCAGGGTGCTATTGTAAAATGTAACTATGGTGCTACACCTGATAAGCTAAAAGTACTGACCCAAGCCAAACGTTATATCAATGATAAAGAGGGGAGCAAAAAATTGATGGCCACTCACATGGACATTGGTACGACCTTCGAAAAAAACACGTTCGGACCCTGCAAGATGCAACCTCTACCCGGTGGAGGCTTCAAGCCCTGCCAAGCGGTAGTGACTGCCTGGAGTGGCTTTTATGACAAAATAACGTTGCAGGACAACAATGGAAAGGCGCTTTTAGAAGACAGTAAAGCAACGTGCCCCAGTGGTGGCAAAGACTGCATCACCATTATCAACCACGGACAGACCGCAGAAGTATCCCAAAAAAATGTAGAAAATGCTGATGACGAGGTTTTAGCGGAACTTTTTCCATTTGTGGATTTGAAGGAAGAAGACGGCAGTTTATTAATCATTAAAAACCTTTGATATGAATGATGGATTGAACATTAAAGTTATTGAAAATAATGAAACCAAAAGCTCTTTCGATAAATCATTTGGGTTACTTAAACTTATAGAAGCAGGAGAATTTAAAGTTGAGGTGACTGAATTTGCAAACAAAAGAAAGCAAATTGATGCAGATTTTGCGAAAGGCGAACAGTTTGCCAGAGAAAAGTGGAATGAGAGAGCAACACAGCCAGAATGGACTAAGGTAAAACTTGACGAAAACTGGAACGCTAATAAAGCACAGCGGGAAGCTAAAAGGAGGAAATCAGTAGACGATTTAGAAATTGATTATAAAGAGGTAAACTGGGTATGGGTAGTCGCGCCGAAACAATTGCAGCCGAACGAACTCTCCCACAATGATTCTTTTACAAAAGGGATTACAGGAAGTGGCGTGTATAGCTTAAGATTCCCCAAAATTCTAGAAGGTGGCGGATTGGCTTATATGGAAGCTTTCCAACCGAAAGAGGGTGCGAAGGGCAAAAAGCCAAATGGTGTATTTGTGCAGGCTATGGGTAAGCCTAAGATTATTAGAGTAGAATGGACAGATTTTGATTACAATCTACTTAAAGATAGGCTTGTGGCATTTAATTCTGAAGTTCTGCTGCACATTTATACGGAAGGGCTATATGGACAGGAATTAGAAATTCAGCTTTTTGATGAGGATATTTTTACGGCGGATGACCAACTTAACGTTTCGGAAAAAAGTAGTTTTCAGCGGGAAGTAAATATTCATATTGTACATCCTAAGGAAGTTGGAAAGCCAGGTATTTCTGACGCTTTAGTAAAAGGCGGTCAAGATAATACAGATCAAAAAGCAGAGCAAGAAAATTATCTTCAAAAAACAACTATAGAAGTAAAAGTAGATTGGGGTTGGATGAAATTTGCGGGTGAAAACATAAAAATCTATCCAACCGTAAAATCGCGTAAGACAGGAGAATATTTTAAAAATTTCTCACGCGAACATTTAGAAGTGGGTATGAATGGAGTTTTGCACAGCGCACCTCAGGAGGTCACAAATCTTCCTGTTGTACAAAGTGAAATTTCTACCAACATCGCAGCTTATCATCCGTGTCAGTACACACAGTTAGACTATACAGATCCTAAAGGTTTGACAAATACCCTTTTTAAGGAAAAGTCCGCAGAGGAGCTTAATCCAAAACTTGAAATAGGCATCATTGTAGGAAGCGATCCCAAAAAATTTAGTTTAAAAGTGGATGACAAAGCTGACACGACAGATTGCCGTTTTGATAAGACGCCAAAAGATCATGATAAAAATATTTTTACTTACGATAAAGCGAAACTTCCCAAAAATATAAACATTACGGAACAGCAACCGAAAAATATTGCTGGAACTGCATTTTTTGATTATGAGAGAATGAATATGATGAAATATTTTTGGCTATCAAATGACTTTCAAAACAATCAAAAATATTCACATTTAAAAATTATTGCAGCAACTTGCAGACATCAAAATAATATAAATTTCTCTATTCTCCCCGATATTGAGTGGGAAGTGGCTTTTATAATTACAACAATGGCTGGTTTTAGAGTAAAGGCAGAAAATACTACAGTTACAAGGTTACAACAAGGTTTAGGTGAATACCAGTTTAAAGGAATTAAAGCAGAACAAACTGGAAAATTAATTCAAAAAGGTGGAGTTGGATATTCTCTTAACATAAAATATTCTATAAATGGGGGCGATTTTTATGAGCAGATTTCATTGAATTTTGTGAGAAATATCGAAAAAATTATCGGGACTTATAATTCTATTGTGGGTTTTGCTTCTTTATTTAAAGGAGATGAAAATAATAAAACCTCGGCCGCGATTTCAAAATCTGTCATCAATAAAATCACATTTGATATAGAACCACCATCAATAGTTTTTTTATTAAAATGGAAGTATGATTTTGCTAAAAGTAATGGACAACCCGTTGCCAACTTTACAGGTGCAGCCGGTTTTAAGCCATTAATCGGATTAAAAATTGGTTTTGATATTACGCAAAATCTATCTGTCTTTGGATTTGTTGGTACGGCTATAGAATGGCTGTTAGATATTATTGAAAATTTAATTAAAGAAGATATATACATATTGGCGGAAGCAGGAACTGCAATTAGTTATGATATTGGGTTATCTTACAATGAAATTGATGGTTTTGCTCCAAATACCAAACAGAAAGTCGTAGTCGATTTAACATTCACTTTTAAAGTTGGTATTAAAAAGAAAGATGTAATTATGATTCCAGATGTTAGAAGAATGGAAGGAAATACTATTCCTACAGATGTGGCTGAAAGGGAAAATTTTAAAATTGAAGGTTCAGTTGCAACAGGAATTCGTTATATTGAAGAGCATGGAATAGAAAAAGGAAAAGGCAAATACAAAAAAACTGAAACTTCTTGGCTTGGTGCAGAAATGACAATTATTGTAGTAACATTGGCTCATAATAGAAAACAAAATGCACCTCCTAACAATGAGTATAAAGATAAATTCATTATTTTAAAACCAAGAAAAATTACTCAACCAGAAACCGTGTATGAAAATAAATAAGTGTGGAAATTGATTTTAAAATAAAAGATGGCTTTTTAATTATAGAAAATTTTTTTATGATAGAAAAAATTAATCTAGATTCTATCGAAAATATTTTGATTTTTCATCATGATGAAAGATATGAATATCTAATAACTTTTTATTTATTAATGCCAATTAAATATATTGGTAAAAAGACATTTTGGAGTAAAATACTATTTCCTATTTTTTTAATATTTCACAAGGATAAAATGAAAATTGAAGAAAAGTTTCACGATGGAGATTTGCTTACTATTTTTACACTCTTGCAAGACAATTTAAAAAATGTAAAAATTCCTAACATGGAGGAAAATAGTCTGTTTTGGAAAACTACTGATAGTGGATACAGCATTCCGCTTGTAAAATTAGTTTACAGTAAAAATGAACAAGGCTTATCCGAAGTTTTAAAAAAATATAATATATTAAAAACCCAATAATATGCTCAAAAAAAATATAACTGTGTTCCTTTCATTTTTTTTAATTATTTGCTTTAATTGCCAGCAAAACGAAAACCCTAAAAACATTTGTAGAGATTGTGGCAGTTTTGATGTTTCTAAAATATCTTTTGATGAAAATGTAGATGTTCTTGTTTCTAAAACTCAAGTTTCAATTACTGCGTTTACAGATGGTTTTATAGAAAAAAAGCAAGATGCAATTTCTAAATCTGATAAAATTTTGGCTTATAAAATTAAAATTAGAAATCCTTTAAATGAAAATTTTGGAGAAGGATTTTTTAAATTTAGTAATGTTTTTAAATTTGATAATTTATCATTCTTGGTAGATTCCCAAAAAAATCTTATTTCTTATAAAGTGTATACAATTTATAATGGCGATAGCAAAAAAATTAATAATATTATAAATGACATCGATAGATTAATTGGAATGAAACATTCTATTAACACATTATATGCGGATGAATCTGAAATATATCAGTGGAAATCAAAAAAATACTTTTACCAAGTAATGAAAAATCAAAAATCTAAAAATTCGTTTTATGTTAGTTTATTGGTAATAAAAAATAATAGATTTAATGATTCTGTAAAAAAAGCAATTAAAAATGATGAAACCTTTTTACTTTTCAACGAAAATAGTTTCAAAAATGATAAATAATCAAACAAAAAGAAGCATTTTTAATAATAAAGTATGAAAAATTTAAGAGAGCCTTTTTACGAATTAGAAATAAAAACCGCCAATTGTTTCATTGAAATATTAATTAATGATTTCCCTGTTTTTAGTAACTTTCAAGATGGCGGAATGGCGGTAGATTACCCAATAAATGATGCGATTTTACATAGCGGAAAACATGTCATTACTGTAAAAATCTCTAGTCCTAAAAAAGGGGAAAGAATTTCAATATTTGCGAATTGCGAATTAAAAGTTTTTGTAAAAGAAGCAAATTTAGAAGCGTCTGGCAGAAATCTTGTTCACGCATTTCCCGCATTTAATTTTAAAGAAAATAATTTGCCAATGTTTGTTCAGAATAGTGCTTTCCAAGCAGAAGTTCCATACATAAATTTAGGTTGGGCAAAATCTTTAGATTTAACAAAAATAGAGGAAAAGCAATTGCTTGCAGAATTGAACGAAAATCTTTCTAAAATTACTGAAATATACAATACACGAAATGAAAATGAGTATCTCGCTTTATTTGATGAACGAACCAAAGAACATATAAAGAGTTTTTACTTAACCAAAGAAGAAATTAAAGATAATAATGAAAGTATTTTTTATGGTTTGCCGAAAAAAATTGAATCAATTGATTCTTCAAATTACAAGTTAGTCTTCTTTGGAGAAGGGAAAATGGTGTCATTGCAAGCGAAAAAGCAATCACCTGGTTTTGTATTTGAATCTGTAAACAAAGACGAATACGGTTTTACGGAAATGGTTTTATTTCATAAAAAAAATTCTGGTTCACAATTGGAAATTATCAGGTAAAATTAAATTTTTATGAAAACACTTTTATGCCGCTTATTTATTTTGAATCTAACAAATTGCCAAGAAAAAAAGATGATAAGTATTCTAATGAAAAAAATAGTAAAAACAATATGTATGTCCGCAACTTATCATATTTTCGTATATTTGCTTGATTGATAAATAATTGAGATGAATATATTTAGTTTTGGAGTAGAGTTTAGTAGTGAGCAGGATTGTATTAATCATTTTAAAGAAGAGCGGGATAAAATTGGAGTTGCTTGTCGGTGTGGAAGGAAGGATTTTTTCTGGATCAAAAGCCGACTAAGTTATGAATGTAAATCCTGTAAAAAACGTATTACATTGAAAAGTGGGACGATAATGGAAAACTCAAACTTATCATTTTTGACTTGGTACAAAGCGATGTTTCTTATGAGCGCAACTAAAAAAGGATTTTCTGCCAAAGAACTGCAAAGACAATTAGGATTGAAGCGTTATGAACCAGTTTGGGCGATGATGAATAAATTGAGAAAAGCAATGGGAAAGCGAGATGAGAGATATACTTTGGAGGGAATGATTGAAATGGATGAAGGCTATTTTACAGTTGAATCTACGGAGATAGAACAAGAAAAAGGTATTCGCGGAAGAGGTGCTGTTGGAAAACAAAATGTAGCAGTAATAGCCGAATCTACGCCATTGGAAGATATTGACACGGGTCAAAAATCGAAATCTTGCAGATATTTTAAAGCAATAGTTTTAGAGGATGACACAGCCGAAGGAATTAATGATTTGGTACAAAAGACAATCGCAGAATCGAGTATCGTATTTACCGATCAAAGCACGTCATATGTAGATATATCAACGCTTGTAGAAATTCATATCTCAGAGAAATCTACCAAAGAAACCACAAAAGATACCTTGCGTTGGGTTCACATATTCATCAGCAATGCAAAGAGAAATTTGTTAGGAAATTACCACAAAATAAAGCGCAAAAACCTTCAACTGTACCTCAATGAGTTCGTTTACAAACTTAATAGACGATATTTTGGCGACAAAATATTCGATAGAATCGTGATAGCAAGCATCACAGGAGTATGATTAAAAACGGACATACATTAAAAACAATAATATAATTGAGAAAACGTTAGTTTACACAATAAAAATTTCTCCTGCAAATCCTTACGAAGTACTTGTGTTGTAAGCTCCCCCGAAAACAGTACGATTCAAAAGTATAAAAATTATTAACTTTAAATCGTAATTATTATCATGAAAAAGAGTGTTTTTAGTCCTGCCAAGATTGCAGGTATTTTAAAGGAGTTTAGTGGAGGTCGTAGTGCCGAAGAATTAGCCAGAGAAAATGGCATCAGTATCGCCACTTTGTATAAATGGCGTCAAAGGTACAACGGCATGGAAGCCAGTGAGCTTAAACGTGTAAAAGAGCTGGAAGAGGAAAACGCCCGGCTTAAGCGTATGTACGCCAATCTGGCGATGGAACTCGATGTTGCTAAATATATTATCGAAAAAAAGCTCTAAAGCCTTGTCGGAAACGTCAGATCGTAAGAGAGATTAAAGAACTTCATCCGAAGGATTCTGGCAGGGCTTTACGCGTACTACATTTAAGCAGGAGCAGTTTTCACTACCGCTCGATCAAAGATGATTCTACGGTAATGATGGAACTGGAACAACTCACGCAAAATTACCCGCGTGAAGGTTTTTGGAAGTATTATTACCGCTTACGTAATAGAGGCGAGAAAATTAATCATAAGCGTCTTCACAGGATTTACAAGCAAATGAAACTTCCGTTACGTCGTAAGGCCAAGAAACGTCTTCCTGCACGAGTTAAGGTGCCATTGGAAGTACCCAAAACCTTTACTCATACATGGAGCATAGACTTTATGAGTGATGTATTATCAAATGGAAGGAAGTTCCGCAGTTTTAATGTGATTGATGATTATAACAGGGAAATCCTGCATATTGAGGTAGATTACAGTTTGAAAAGTTCACGAGTGATTTGGATTTTAAATCACCTGGTGAATAAATATGGTAAGCCTAAAAAGATACGTATGGATAACGGTCCTGAGTTCGTTGCCAATATTGCTTCCGTATGGAGCACGCTTAATGACATAACGTTTGCTTACATTCAGCCAGGAAAACCCACGCAGAATGCCTATATTGAACGTTTTAATAAAACTTACAGAGAGCAAATTCTGGACGCATACATCTTTGAAACTTTGGATGACGTAAGGAACATCACGCAAGATTGGGTTAACGATTATAGCCACGAAAGACCACATGAATCACTGGGCGGATTATCACCTGTGATGTGGAAAAATGGACAGCAAGCCCACCTTAAGGCCAGCTCTATTCCTGACCACTTTCCCACATCCGACGACAACAGTACCAATGTATTAAAAAAAAATTCTATTTTTGAACCGTACTGAAAATGGGGAGTCTACATTATCAAAAAATCATTTAAGGACTTATAGTTACCATCCTTGATTATAAAATTCTCTAAATCTTTGTCTTCTTTTATGTTAATGACCGAATCTTTACATAGTTCTTGTATAATTAAAAAATTTTTCTTTATCTAGAAAGCTTGGATTCCACTCAACAGGTTCAGAAACTTCTTCCAAAGAGTTTTTAGTAAATTCTCTGTAATTATATTCCCATCCTACTAAATCGTTATTAAATTTTTTTAATCTACAGTCTATATATAATTTTAAGGGTTATATTGATAGATCATCTCCAAAGATGCTCATGGGCAAACTCTGATACTTATACGATAACCGAGTCCAAATTGCTTCAAGAAAAAAATTTGTTGGATTATAAGAAGAACTTGCGTAGAAACTCCACCAATTTTTTTTGTCTATTTGATAGCCAAAAGGATTGCCGTTTAATTTAACTAATGAGTATGTTCCACAAATTATTAAATTAGGAAAATTATGAGGTCCAAAACCGTGCTTTATATTTTCCCTGTCATTAGAGATGTTCTCACCTAAATAATTAATGAAAGATTCTCTCAAATTAAATTCGTTATTAAAACCATTATAACCACATACAATTCTAACAGGCAAAACAGCTTCATTTTTCAAAAAGTGATAAAGACCTTCTTCCTCAATTATATGATTTTTGCTTCGAAATATTGATAAATCTTTTCTTGCAATTGATTTAAAAGCATCTCTTAAAAGTCTAAATTGAAAATCTTCGATTTTTTCTGAATTGTAATGATCAATAATAAATTGAAGATTTGTGTATGAATCTTTTATATCTTTTGAGTAAAGATTTTTTTTAACCTGAATTATGGCAATAACTTGCTCTGATGGAAATATATAGCGTTCGGTATATGGTATTGTTTCGCCATCTCCATCAACAAGTAAAACATCAAATTCTGTGTCACATCCTTTGATAAAACTGTTCTTCACAATTTTTAATCCCAAGTCTTTAAACATTGCTTTTGTCAAAACAGCTTCTGTAAGCCCTTCAAACATAGTTCCTATTGTAGTAGGATGTTTTATTTTTTGTTTATTTAAAATATCTGTTTCAACTTTTATAAATTCATTTAATAAATCTGAGATTGTGTTTATCATTATATTCTTTTTTAAAATTGAATTTTAAATGCAGCAATTATTTTTATTATTTCTTTTAAGAGCTTAATATAGTATTCTTATTAGTTTACCTTTTAATAATAATTCTGCAAAATCTTATTTACTTAATTTTTGATTATCAACAAATAAAAGTATTGACTATTTTCGTGGGAGCCTATGTGGGAAGGTAATATATTTTTAAATGTCATGCAATGTCATAAAATACAAACAGCCAAAACTTAAAAAGTTTTGGCTGTATTTTTGGCTGTAATTACCGTAAGTAATTGATAATCAACTGAAATTGTAGAGAGGATGGGATTCGAACCCACGGTACAGTTACCCGTACACTACCTTTCCAGGGTAGCTCCTTCAACCACTCGGACACCTCTCTGATTGAAGACTGCAAAAATAGGGTAATTAATTGAATTCTAAAAATGGAAAACAAAAATTCTTGAAAATAATATGATGTCGATTGATATTTGCGCCTATCTTATTATTCTACATTGATTGACATGCAGTTTTTTGACGCTTGTTTTTGAAATTTATATCTCAATTTATTCAGAAACTTCACCACATAAATTTTTAACAAAATTCTCCGCAAAACTACCTCCGTAATTAGGATTATCTAAAAGATGCATTGCCTTCGTAATCGCGCTTTCGGCCGTAATATCATTTCCACTAATAGCACCGATTTCACGGAAAATATTAGAGTTGGTATATTTTCCAAAGCTAATTCCACCCGACACACATTGCGAAATAACCACGATTTCAGTTCCATTCTCTCGAAGTTTTTGCAAAATTTTCTTCGTTTGTTCCGTATTGAAAATAGTTCCGGAGCCAAAAACCTGCAGGACCAAAACTTTCACATGAGGGATTTCCGTAAAATGATTCAAATGCATTCCGGGAAAAATCCGCCAGAATAAAACATCTTGTGATATATGAGTATCCACGGTAAATGGCTCCTCTGTTTTCGAGCGCCACAAAAAATCTTTTTCAACATTTAAATGAACCCCAGATTGACCGAGAACCGGATAATTCGGCGTTTGATACGCATCAAAAAACTCCGCAGAATATTTTAAAGTTCGGTTTCCACGAAGGAGTTTATATTCAAAATAAACCGCAACTTCCTGAATAACTGCCTCATCATGATCATATAAACTGGCGTAATACAAACTGGTCAAAAGGTTCTCTTTTGCGTCTGTTCGCAAATCCCCAATTGGCAATTGGGAACCTGTTAAAATCACTGGTTTTCGCAAATTTTTCAACATAAAACTCAGGGCAGAAGCAGAATAAGACATCGTATCCGTTCCATGAAGAATCAAAAAGCCGTCGTAGTTTTCGTAGTTTTTACCAATGTGGTTGGCGATGATTATCCATTCTTTCGGTCCCATATCCGAGGAATCCAGGGGTTTTCGAAACGGATAAACTTCTACTTCACATTCGATCAACTTCATTTCCGGAATTTTCTGAAATATATTTCCAAAATCGAAGGCCATCAAACTGCCGGTTTCGTAATCTTTTTCCATGCCGATCGTTCCACCGGTATAAATCAGGAGCACTTTTCTTTTCATAAATCCAAAAATACGTTATTTAGTATAATTTCTGATTATTTTGGGCGCCTTTTTCCGCCTTCCACTCCCGCTTTTTTAATTGCTGGCTTGCGATCAGAAGGTTCAACTATCACAGCGAGGTCAGCCACCAATTAAAAAGAGCTCCGTTCAAGTCGGGGCGCAGATTCCGCTTCGAAACCAAACAGGTCTTAGAAGGAATATATTGTGTAAAAAAACAGGCAACACTTTTCGGCGCTCGCTTCGCTCGCGCCACCAAATCCCCTACTTCACACAGAATACACCATTTTCATAATTCTTAAAGATCTTCCACTTCAGAAGTTGCAGGCTCAATTATAACTACAAAAAACTCGTGTATTCGTGGCTTCTTAAATCTTTCATTTTCCAAATTAATGCCTATTTTTGACCTTATGAAAGACCAACAAATCTTTGAATATCTTCAGCAGTTTCTGACCGACGAAAGACTCCAGAAAATCAATCATTTCGCTCCCGAAAGTTCCGATTTCTTATTGCCCGTCATCGAAGATGTTTATCAGTTTCGTAATGCCGCGGCGATTGTTCGGTCGGTAGAAGCGTGTGGATTTCACAAAATTGTGACGATGGAAAGTCAGAATAAATTCAATCCTAATCTTAGAGTCACCAAAGGCGCAGAAACTTGGGTAGAGGTGGAGCGACTTCCTCATAGCCTGGATTCTATTGAAATGATTAAGAATCGCGGATATAAAATCGTCGCAGTTTCACCGGAAAATAATGCCACATTACTTCCTGATTTTCAAATAACAGAACCTGTCGCTTTGGTTTTTGGAACAGAAGCGGAAGGCGTAACCGACGAGATTTTAGACTTCGCCGACGAAACTTTGGCCATTCCGATGTATGGATTTACGAGAAGTTTTAACGTCTCGGTCGCGGCTGCAATTTGCGTGTATGAATTGAAACAGAAGTTGATGGGGTCCAATTTAGATTATAAACTGTCGGAAGAAAAATTATGGAAAATGAAAGTCCGCTGGGCTGTAAATTCCATAAAAAGTGGCGAGCAGATTTTTGCAAAATATTTGAAAGACAATTCCTAAAAAAAGAGAACTATGCTGAATGAGTTGCTAGAAAATCCTTTATTTAATATCACCTTTTTAGGCGGAATCTTCTTTATTCTGGCAGGATTCGTGCAACTTAAATTTCCGCCAAAAAAGATCAACTCACTTTATGGCTATAGGACAAAATCTTCAATGAAATCTAATGAAAGATGGGATTTTGCTCAAAAATTGTCTGCAAAAGAAATGATGAAATCAGGCGGTTTGTTAGCGCTGAGTTCACTCTTGGTTTTCGTCACAAATTTCGGTGATTCAATAAATCTAATCATCGGATTAGCGTTGATGCTCGCTACTGTCCTGCTTCTTCTTTTAAGAGTGGAAAGGAAAATAAAAAAGAAATTCAGGATTTGAAATTTTTAACTTTCAAATCCTTACATCAACCCATAATTCCAGGCGGCCACGAAAACTCCGGCAGTTTCAGTTCTCAACCGCTGATTTCCAAGCGAAACTGCTTTCACTCCTTTTTCCGCTAAAAGCTTAATTTCCTTCTCAGAAAAATCACCTTCTGGCCCAATTAAAAAAGTGATGGTTTTAGCACTGTCATGCTGTTCCTGTTGAATTAATTTTAAATCTATTCGCTCTAAGTTTTCATTGCAGTGCGCGACAAAAGTGGTTTCGGGATCAACGTTTTTAATAAAATCAGAAAATTTAGTCAGATCATTAATCACAGGAAAATGAACACGCAGACTTTGTTTCGAAGCAGAAATGCTTTGCTTTCTCAGCTTTTCGATGTTCAGATTTTTACGCTCCGTTTTTTCGGTTTGAAGAATCGTAATTTCTGAGATTCCCATTTCAGTCGCCTTTTCTACAAAAAACTCAATACGGTCAATATTCTTCGTGGGAGCGATGGCGATATGAAGTTGCGTAGGGAAATTCGGCAGGTCTTCTTTAATTTCTGAAATATCGAGTGATACTTTTTTTCCTTCGAAAATGAGATTTCCTTTTGCTAAATTCCCTTTGCCGTCGGTCACGAAAATTTCTTCACCCGATCGCATGCGCAAAACTTTTACAATATGGGTTTGCTCTTCACTGTCGATAAATACTTTGTTATCGGCTATTTCTCCATAAAATAGTTTCATACTATATTTTCGCTTAAAAATGCCACGCCTGTTTTAATCGTCGTGTAGATGTCAGTTTCACATTCTCTGTAGCTGCAGGTGTAAATTTCTTCCATCCATTTATTATTAATGAAAATTAAATTTAAATATTCAGATTTTCTTAAATTATTTTTGATGGATAAATAATCTCCTTCTTTGGGCGTAAAGGGAAAACTGAAAATATTTTCGGAATTAATTTTCTCCAATATTTCTTCTTTTATATCTTGAATATAACCTTTTTCAGAACTCGAAGGCAAAAAATCTAATGTTTCTTCCGATGGCGCTCTTTGTCCGGTAATGGTTTCCAATACCCAATAATATCTGGAGTTTTTTTTGGAGTGCGTTACGAGCACCTTTTCTTCTAATAATATTTTCATCGGAGATTTATAATGTTTTAATGTCTTTCTTGAAACCTTCCTCGATATCATATCTTGCAGTTGCCGAAATGGACAGATCAGCGAATTCACCGCGGTCAAATTTCAGCTTTGCAACCATGGCGATCATTGCCGCGTTATCGGTCGTGTATTCAAATTTAGGAATGTAAATGTTCCACCCCAATCTCTCGGAGTTTTTTTGGATGGCTTCCCGCAGACCCGAGTTTGCAGAAACACCACCGGCAATCGCAATTTCTTTGATGTTTAAATCGATGGCCGCTTTTTCAAGTTTATCCATCAGGATTTCCACGATGGTTTTTTGAACAGAAGCACATAAATCATCGATATTCTCTTTAATGAAATCAGGATTTTTTCGCACTTCTTTCTGAATAAAATAAAGCACCGAAGTTTTTATTCCACTGAAGGAATAGTTGAAATGGTCGAGTTTAGGCTTATTAAATTTAAAAGAATTTTCGTTTCCGTTTTTTGATAATTTATCAATGATTGGACCTGCGGGATAATCCAGTCCAAAGATCTTTCCAATCTTATCAAACGCTTCTCCGGCGGCATCATCAATCGTTTTACCGATGATCTCCATGTCAAAATAGTCTTTAACCAAAACGATCATCGTATGTCCGCCCGAAACCGTCAGGCATAAAAAAGGAAAATTGGGCGCTTTTGGATTGGCATCCTCAATAAAATGGGCCAAAATGTGAGCCTGTAAATGATTGACTTCAATTAAAGGAACCGACAAACTCATCGCGAGAGATTTCGCAAAAGAAGTCCCAACCAATAAGGAACCCAGGAGGCCGGGACCGCGTGTAAATCCGATCGCAGAAATATCTTTTTGTTGTATATTTGCTTTGCTGAAGGCCTTATCTACTACGGGTATTATATTTTGCTGGTGCGCACGGGAAGCCAATTCCGGAACCACGCCGCCATATTCTTTGTGGATTTCCTGATTTGCCGCGATGTTGCTAAGGATTTTGTTACCTTTGAGCACCGCCGCAGAAGTGTCGTCGCACGAAGATTCTATACCTAAAATTATTGAGTCACTCATAACAATGGCAAATTTAGAGAATAATAACGATAACGAAAATAAAAAATCAATTGCAGAGAATATTGGAGATTCTGTGCAAAAGCGCGTCGAAAATGTTCAGGAATCAGTAAAGGAAACAGTGAAAGATGCCGGTAATCTGGCGTCTGATGCAATTAACCATCCGGTAGAAACGGCAGGTGAATTTGTACAGCAGGCGGCAAAAGATGTCACCAGTTACACGTGGTGGGCGAAACTTTTACTCATTGTTTTTTGGACTGCGCTGTTTATTGTGGCTTCATTTATTGTCATCGTCAGTTTACCGGCAACTAAAAACTGGGCAGCGCAGAAAGTTATTGCAAAGCTGAACCAGGATCTAAAATCCTCCATGTCCTTTGAAAGTGTAGATGTGAGTTATTTTGGCGACATCCATATTCATAATTTAGATGTTAAAGATCACAAAAATTTTAAGTTTTTAAAAGCAGAAGAGCTTTATGCAGATTCTGACTGGTTTTCAATTATCAGTAATTCCCGAAATTTACAGTTTCAATCGTTGTCCTTAAAAAAATTAGATCTAAAAGTAATCACATATAAAGGCGACAGTATTTCTAATTTTATACGCTTCGTAGATTTATTTAGTACACCTTCGCCAACGACCCCTAAAGAACCGTTTCAGTTAAAGTCCCGGATTTTTATTACCGACTCAAAAGTTTCCATTGTTAATCAAAATCAGGAAGGTGAGGCTGGAAAATGGTTAGACGCGAAAAATCTTAATTTGGTGGTTCCGGAACTTCGAGTAAATGGATCAAATGTTTTCGCGCAGATCAATAATATGCGTTTTACCACAGAACGATGGGGCAAAAAGCATTTTGTTGATACGTTCTCTACCGATTTTTCTCTCACGCACGACTATCTTTCCCTAAAAGACCTAACCATTAATACCGATAACTCCTTGCTTCAGGGCGATTTGAAGTTCAATCTAAACAATGGCTCTTTCGCGGATTTTACAGATAAAGTACGTTGGGATCTGCAGTTGCAGCAGGGAAGTCAGATTAGTGGGTATGATATCAGCTATTTTGTAACCGATTGGGACAATTATAAACCCATCAATATTTCAGGTAAAATGACAGGCCCTTTAAATAAATTTTATCTGGATAATTTCCTCATTAGAAATCCGCAGGTTAATATTAAAACTAAGACCATGAAGGTTTCCAATATTTTGAAAGGCAATTTTCAGATCGAAACCAATACATTGACCACCGATTTTACCTATAAAGATCTGAAAGCGATGATGCCGACCTTCATTTCTTCAAAAATGAAAAATTTTGCAGATGATTTTGGCAGGTTAAAATATGATGGGGCAGCCCGTGTCACACCGAAAGAAGTCTACGTACCAAATGCACGGCTCATCACTGGGATCGGACAGGCGAAAATTAATAAGTTTTATCTCACGGATTACAGTACTAATTTGCCTAAATATCGCGGTTTCGCCGAAGTGAACGATTTAAATACGTCGGTCATCACTAAAAGTAAGGAAGTTGGTTTGATCAGTGGTAAATTCAATGTTCAAGGTCAAAGCTTTGATGTGAATACTATGGTGATCAGAACAACATCTCAAATTTCAAAAATCGAAATTACGGATAAGGTCATCAACAATGTTTATTTGGAAGGTCTGTTGGATCATAAAAAATATACGGGAATCATTAATGTAAATGACGACCAGGCCCGCGCGAAAGTGAACGGACTGATTGATTTTAGCAAGCCCAAACTTTTTGCAGATATCAAAGCTGATGTAGATTATTTGAATATTAATTATTTTACAGGTGCCACCGGGACACAAGCCGTGAGTGGTTTGGTTGATGGGCAAGTGTCCATGACCAATATAAATGATCTTACACTGGATGCTGCTCTGGAAAACATCAGTTTTGCGACTGCAACCCAAAAGTTTTTTATTCCTAATGCCGATGTGAAAGCTTTCTTTGAAGACGGGAAAAGGGTAGTTTCTGTTGATGCACCTGGCGCTGTAAAAGGTCAGATTTCCGGTAAATTTAATTTGGGAGACTTGGCCGGAATGGTGCAAAATGGCTTAGGGAAAGTTTTAGTAGGTCCAGCGCCGCGTAAATTATATCGCGGACAGAATTTCTCTCTGGATTTTGATGTTAAGCAGAATTTGGTCAATTACTTTGTGCCGGATCTTCATATTCCAAAAGGTGCTGCGGTAAACGGTTCTTACGATGGGGATTCTAATAATCTTATTCTGAATGTGGATGCGGAAACGCTGAAATATGTGATGACCAAAAAAGAAGAAATCACGGAAGCTGACAAAGCCCTCGCGCTGGCAAATCCGGCCTATAAAATTTCCGGTCGGGATAAAATAACACGTGACAGTGCCATGATCGATCAATTGCAGGTTCGTATCAATACCGCTAATCTTGAGGAGCAGATTTATGCGAAAATCGATCGCGTAGAATACAACAAGAATATCTTGAAAGATATTACGCTGAGTGGCAGAAATGAAAATAATCAGATCCTGCATATTGCGGCGAATTTCAAACACGGTACTCCGGAAGAAGAGGTGAAACAGGAATTAAAGGAATACGCAGTTAATCTGAATCAAACTACAAATTCCACGGGAGATTATGTATTCCGTTTTGAACCAACGACCATTACAATTAATAATGTTGCGTGGTCAGTAGATACTGATCCGACCTTAAATCATTCCATTACGTACCGAAAAAAAGCAGGTGATTTCTTCATTCAAAATCTGCGCGTTTACTCTGATAACAGTGAATTGTTTTTAAAAGAATCGATTTTTAAATCGGCTAAGGATTTTTCTGTAGACGGAGAAGTAAGAAATCTGGATTTAGGAAAAGTCATCGCACTGCTAAACCAAGATAATAACATGGATATTAAAGGAATTGCCAATGGTAACTTTAATATTAAAATGAATAAAAACAATTTGGAGCCGCTCATTGACTTGAATATAAGCGACATTTTTATGAATCGTAATGAGATGGGGCAAATTGAGATCATCACTAAAAACAGTGCGATCCCTAATGTATTTGATGTCGATGTAAAACTTCATTCCACTGGAATTGTGGGAGATAATGACCTGCAGCTTACAGGAACCATTAATAATAATACGTCCTCGCCAACATTAAATTTAGTCGCCCATATGGATGAGTTTGATCTGGCTTTCGCACAACAGTTTGTAAAGGGAGTATTTTCAAAGCTTCGGGGGAAAGCTTCCGGTGACTTAAATATCACGGGCCAGTTGAGCGATGTGGATTACAGCGGAGATATCGTTCTTAAAAATTTAGGATTAAAATTAGATTTCACAGGAGTCGATTACTTGTTTGATGACACCGTAGTTTCATTATCAAAAGGTTTGGCGATCTTAAATGATATTGGGGTAAAAGATGAGCGAAATAACTCTAAAGGTTCAATTTCCGGAGCAATACAGTTTGAAACCATCTCTTCAATGGGAGTCAATCTTGTGATGCGTGCTGATAATCTGATGCTTTTAAATACTACACAGAAAGATTACGATTTGTTTTGGGGAAGAGTTTACGGCACAGGAACTTTGTATGTTGATGGTCCTGTTTCAGGCCTTAGTATTTCTACGCCGGAAATGAGGGCACTTAGTAATTCAGTGTTTACCTTTAACTCGAATTCGACGTCAAATGTAGAAGAATTTAAAATGTTACGATTTTTAAAACGTGACGAAAATGGCGCTGTTACAACAGAAGAGAAGAAAAGGACCAGTGCCAATATGAATATCGATTTCACTTTGGCCGTTGATAAAGGAACCACTGTAAATGTTCTTGTGGGCGATGATATTGGAGATATTACAGTGCGTGGGAATTCGGAGAAATTGCGGTTTATGATGGGTCGTACGGGAGCAATCAACATGAGCGGAAATTATATCGTAGACAATGGAACCTTTGTGTCTAAAGCCATTCTGAACCGGACCTTCCAGATTGCGAAAGGAAGTTCCATCCGTTGGGATGGTGAGGCTATGGCACCACAGCTGGATATTGACGCAACCTATTTGCGTACGGTCACCAATGCGGGACAATACCTGAATGTCGGGAGTTTACAGCCCATCAATGTTTTACTGAGTACAAAAATTACGCAGACCCTAAATAATCCGAAAATTGAACTGGGTGTTTCCGCGCAGGATGTCTCTTCTAATTTAAAAGAAACCCTGGCTGAAAAGATGAGCAACGAAGATGAAAAAATCATTCAGTTTGGATCAGTCCTCGTGATGAACAGTTTTAATGTCGGCAATTCTGCTTTCGATATCAACATCGGTAACTTCGCGGAAAGTTCTGGATACAATATGTTGTTTAAACAATTAGGTTCTGTACTGAATACCATCAGCAATGAATTCCAGGTCGATTTAAATTATCTGCAAGGCGATGCAGGATCAAATACGGGCGATCGTGCTAACGCAAGTGTAAGTTTCGCCTTATCTCCTCGAGTAACCGTTAAAACAGGTTTGGGAATACCCATTTCTAAATCTGATAATGCAGAATATGATTATCTTTCCGGAGAAGGAATTGTGGAATATGACTGGTCCAAGAATAATGACGGAACAAGATTGCTGCGTGCCTATTCCAAGCCAACAAATATTGGGCTGAATGGTGCAGCCGCCGGAAATGCAGGTGCCAATCAAAGTTATGGCGTTGGGGTGGTGTACAGTAAAAGTTTTAATACAATATTTAAAGGAAAGAAAAAGCCCGTAAAATCACAGAAGTCTAAGAATGTAATTAAAACAGATTCCATTAAAAACGATACCATAAAATAAGAATTTCAATAAGATCGTTCCCGTTTTAGTTAAAATTTATTAATGTTTCATATAATTTTTTCTATTTCATATTTTTTTGTAAATTTGCAAAAATTTTGTAATAGTACACATAAAATTATCAATACATAAAATGAATTACCAACTGGACGAAATAGATAAAAAAATTCTGGATTTCTTAGTAGAAAACACCAGAATGCCTTTTACGGAAATTGCAAAGCAAATGGATGTATCCGCAGGAACCATTCACGTAAGAGTTAAAAAGATGGAGGATGCCGGAATTATTTTAGGATCTTCGCTGAACATCGATTACGGTAAACTTGATTACCACTTTACTGCATTTATCGGAATTTTACTTACCAAATCAAACCGAACTCAGGAAGTGTTAAAAGAATTAACTACCATTCCAAATGTGATCGAAGCGAGCGTGATCTCCGGGAAATACAATATCTTTTGTAAAATAAGAGCAAAGAACACCGAAGATGCGAAGAGAATCATATATCAGATCGACGACATTCAGGATGTGATGAGAACAGAAAGTATGATTTCTATGGAAGAATATATTTCTGACAAAAACAGATTAATCGACGCGGTTTCTATCTAATCGCTGATTTATATCAAGTAAACAAAAAACTTTTGATTTCTTATCAAAAGTTTTTTTATTTTTACCACTATGAATGATAATTTTCAAGATGAGAGCCCCAAAAAAGATCTCGGTTTTGTTTTAGCACTGGCGGCTTTGTTACTTTTTTCAATGATGGGAGTTGGGATCGACTTTGATGAGTTTTTCCAGCACAAAGAGATTAATATCCCCACCGGTTATTTTTACTTTATATTCTTGGTTGATATAATCATGATTTTATCGGTCATTTTTATTTATCAATACCGAAAGCTTGCCGCATACCTCTTTCCCGCGGCGGTCATTACCCATTTTTTAGCCCATAATTTTTTCCTTTCTACCTTTCTTTATACCGATGTTACGAATATGTTTTTGTACGTCAGTCTGGGTTTATTTGTGATCATTCCGAAATGGCAATTCTTTAAATAAATAATTCTGAATTCATGTTTTCAAAAGCCTGTGAATATGCCATAAAAGCAACCATTTATATCGCGCAGCAAAGCCATCAGGAGCGGCGTGTGAATGTAAAGGAAGTTTCAAAAGCCGTAGATGCACCCGAGGCTTTTACCGCAAAAATATTGCAGCAACTTTGTCGTGAGAATATTCTGGAATCTAACCGTGGAAAACAGGGTGGTTTTATTTTCCAAGTTGACAAGCAGAAGCAAATTAAAATTTATGATGTGGTTCAGCTGATCGATGGTGATGACATTTTTACCAATTGTGGCTTGGGTTTACAAAAGTGTTCCTCCGAAAATCCCTGTCCGGTTCATGACGATTTCAAAGAAGTGCGAAATGGTTTGATCGCGATGGTACAGAAATATTCTTTCTATGATTTGGCCCAAAAAACCGAAAGTGGTTTGGCTTGGCTGAAATAAATTCTTACTAAAATTTTACACTAAATAGTTCTTTAAATATTTCTTTATCTTTAATTAAGATAAATTTGTCCGAATTAAAAATATAGTGTACATTTGTATTATAATATTAAACAAGACATCATGTTAACTAAAGAGAAAACGATCGGTGAAATGGTTGCGGAAGATTTCAGAGCAGCGCAAGTGTTTAGAAAATATAAAATTGATTTCTGCTGCAAAGGAAACAGAACCATTGAAGAAGCCTGTGAAAACAAGAAATTTGACGTGGCTGAAGTCTACAGCGATTTAGAAAATATCGCAAATGAAAAATCCGGTGATATCGATTTTAATTCCTGGCCATTGGATTTATTAGCAGATTATATTGAAAAAACACATCACCGCTATGTTGAAGAAAACTCAACGGTGTTGCTTCAATATTTGAATAAACTCTGTAAAGTTCATGGCGAGAGACATCCTGAACTATTTGAGATCAACAGCATTTTTGCAGAGATTTCCGGCGAATTAGCAGCGCACATGAAAAAAGAAGAGTTAATTCTTTTCCCTTTCATAAAAAGAATGGTGAACGCCAAACAAAAAGGCGAAGAATTAATCACTCCAAATTTCGGAACGGTGGAAAGTCCGGTTGCGATGATGAAACATGAGCATACCGTAGTAGGCGACCTGTTCGTGAAGATTGATAACTTAACCAATAACTATCAGTTCCCGGATGATGCTTGTGGAACCTATCAAGTGACGTATAAAATGTTGGAGGATTTCGAAAAAGATCTTCATACCCACATTCACTTAGAAAATAATATCCTTTTTCCAAAAGCAATCGAATTAGAGAAAACGTTTTAAAAAACTAAACTAAATTTTCTGTTTTTTAAATGAAATCCATTTCAATTTTTTTTGAAGTGGATTTCTGTTTTAAGGAGTTTTAGAAACCCAAAAGTCACAAAAGTGTTCTGGTAAATAATCACGCAGACATTCGAAATTTTTTTAAAGAGAAAGTTGCCTTTTTTGAACGCAAATACGGTATTTATCACTTTAACTTTTGTCACTTTTGTGGTTAAAACGATGACGTTAAAATTTTTGCGGTAAATTTTTATGCTGAGGTTTTAGAATTCAAATAGAAATCATACGTATACACATTATACGGTAAAATCCATTTTGCAACCAAAAAGGAAACGAAGCAGCAGGCTAATATCGGTATAAATAAAATATAGCCATTTGGTAGGAGATTGCAAATTAAAACCACCGAGGTAAAGGGAGCATAAAGCGAAGCTGATAAGGTTGCAGCCGCGCCAATCAGCGCAAAATTGATCGGAATTAAATCCATATTGAAATAGGTGTTGCCTACAAAAGCCACTCCTAATCCTAAAAAAGCTCCCGCAACAATACTCGGGGCGAAAACACCGCCATCGCCGCCTGCACCCAAAGTTAAAGATGCTGCCAAAGGCTTTAGAACCGCTAAAATTACAAGAATAAAAATCGTTAAAGTAGGCGCCGATAAAGGTTCGTTTAAGATCTCCCGAAGTCCGTGATAACTGTCGCCGTATAGACTTGGGAAGTAATAAATCATGGTTCCAACAGCAATCGCACCTAAATTGATGCGGATAAAATTATTAGAAATATTCCCGAAAATCTTTTTCATTCTCGTCACCAAAAGCGTAAAATAAACCGACAGTACGCCACCTAAAATACTCAGTATAATGAAAAAAGGAATCGCAGCATACGTCCATTTTTCTACAGAATGATGCAGAATGGTTTCAGAATCGAAAAGTTCAATAAAGATCCAGCTTACCAAAGCCGACGCGCTGCATGCGATGAGAAGCGATTTCCGCATTTTTCTCGCGATGACTTCCAATGCAAATAAAAATCCGGCGAGCGGACTCGTAAACAGTATCGCAACTCCGGCGACCACACCTGCGCAGATGAGTTCGCGTTTGTACATTCTGGCAGAAAATTCTTTTTCGTAGGCATAATTTCCAATGGTTGCTGTTGCAACAACGGTAGAAACTTCCACTCCGGTTGACCCTCCAAAAATAACGGTCAAAAAACCGTTGATGAAATGGGAGGGAATTTTAAAAAGTGGTAAATGATCTTTTCTCTGATCCAGGGTTTTATAAATTTCGGCAATTCCTTTGTTTTTCCGGTTTTGAAAAAAATATTTTCGCAGGAAAAAGATGGCTGTAATTCCAATCGTGGGCAAAAAAATAAAATAGATGGAGTTGAAATCATTAATCTTGTTGAAGAATAAATGTTCGAAATATTCTGTCAGATGTTTGAGCGTAAAAGCGAGCAAAGCGCTTCCCAAAGCCACAATTACGGAAGCTACAATTAATCTGAAATAATGTTTGGTAACGATTTTCGTTCTTTCCAAAGGAGTCGTTTTTAAAGATGAAAAAAAATAAAAGGGGATTTTAAAGACCTATGAAAAGATCAAACCAATTTATTTTGATGACGCAAATTTACGGAATCTTTAAAGAACGACGGATAAAATGAATTTTCCGTAAAATATTTTCACTGTCATTCTGAACAAGCAAGAAACTCAGTTTAGTGATAAGATGCTTCACTTCGCGATATTTCGTTCAGCATGACAAACAATAAAAAACATTTTCTGAAAAAAAATTATTTTAAAATAATCAACAAACTTCCGACGCTGATAATGACCCAAAGTACGATTGCAAGAAATAATGGTTTCCAACTGATGGTTTTTAAGGTCTGAATAGAAATGGTAGAACCGATAAAAAAGAGCGTTAAATTTAAACCAGATTTCGCTACCGTTGTTGCAACTTTACTGAAGCCATCGAAGATCGGAAAATAGGTATGCAATAAAATAGCGATCACAAAATAACCGATAAACCACGGAATTTTAATTTTTGCACCTTTGGTTTTGAAAAATACCATCGTTAACAGTGACATTGGAATGATCCACAAAGCTCTTGAAAGTTTAACGGTTGTTGCTACTTTCAGCGCGACATCGCCATATTTATTTGCGGCTCCAACTACGGAACTCGTGTCGTGAATTCCAATTGCGCACCACAATCCGAACTGTTCCTGCGTCATATTTAATAAATGTCCGATTGCGGGATAAATAAATAAAGCCACGGAATTTAAAGTGAAAACAATCGCTAAAGCCAAAGACATTTGTTTCGTGGTTGGTTTAATGATGGGCGTTACAGCTGCAATTGCACTTCCACCACAAATCGCAGTTCCCACGGAAATCAAGTAGGATAAAGGTCTTTCAATTTTCAGAAATTTTCCCAGAAAATAACCAAGAACCATGACGGTCGTGATACTCATAATGGTTAAAGTAATTCCTTCTTTTCCAGCTTTCAACGCTTCATTGAGCTGCAATCCAAATCCTAATCCGACGATGGAAATTTGCAGTAAAAGGTGAATATATTTGTGAACTTTCTGTTCGTATGGATTTCCAATGATGATCGTAAAAGCAATTCCTAAAGCCAAAGCAACAGGAGAACTTGCGAATGGAGAAACACAGAAAACGACTAAAAGGAAAAATAGAATTTTTCGAAAAAGGTCTTTGTCTAAAGTAGTTTGCATTATTTTAAGTGATTTTGACAGGACAAATTTCGGCTATTTGTCATTCAAAATTTCATCATATTTAGTTGTTGAAGATAACAATTAGTTATAACTAATAAATTTAATAAATAGATTGATCAATTCCGACTGTTCTCCTTTTAAAGTAATAAAATTAAAATCTCTTTCAATGCTAAAATTTTTAATATCAATCACACTTAGCTGATTATTTTTTAATTCCTGCAGAACGGTATTGATGGACAAAAACGTCATCGCATCAGAATGAACCAAATAATTTTTGAGACTTTCGCTGCTTCCCAATTGCATGATGATCTTTAATTTTTGAACATCAATTCCAGATTTTTTCAGTTGATTTTGAATAAATTCCTGCGTTCCGGAACCTTGTTCTCTCACGATCAAATCGACGTCATACAGATCTTTCAGTTTAAAATTTTTCTGAACCAAAGGATGGGTCGCTTTACAGACCAACACAATTTCATCGGGTTTAAAGATTTCATAATTAAAATAAGAGGACTTCGATTCACCTTCCACAATTCCCAGATCGATCTGTCCGTTTTTGAGCAAAGTAGAAATATCTTCGGAATTATGCGTCACCAATTCGATGTTGATGTCTTTATAATAAGAATTAAATTTCGCCAGAATTTCCGGCAGAATATATTGAGCGATCGTCGTACTTGCGCCGATTTTCAGTTTTCCTTTTTCCTGTTTGTTGAGTTGCGACAGACCAAATTCCAGATCGCGATAGAGATTTCGAACTTTTTCGGCGTAAACCAATAAAATTTTTCCACTTTCTGTAAGTTGAATGGTCGTTCCGTTTCGGTTAAATAATTTGGTGTTCAGCTGGTTTTCGATTTCCTTAATGTGCTTCGTAACGGCAGGTTGCGAAATATTGAGTTCGTTTGCAGCTTTGGTAAAACTCAAACGGTTTGCAACGGTAGAAAAAACTTTCAGGCGGTAATCGAACATGAATTGAGAATTTAAGGATTTATCAAAAGTTTTTCCACCGCAAAAGAGGCAAAAGACAAATGTAGAAAAAGATGATTCAAAAGAAAGCAAAAAGTAGACGCATTATTCTCTTTACATTTTGCAAACTTTTGATTTTATGTATATAAACTTTTGTTTCTTTTGCGGTTAAATTTATTCTAAAGATTATTTTTCTTTTGTTAAAGCCGAACCTTTGTGCGCCGCAATATGATCGGTTTTGCTGCTTTTTATTTCGTATTGTGGATCGTCTTCTTTCGCGTGATGCGTGTAACCTTTGTAATCAAAATCCTTCGTATGAACTTTAATAATGGTTCCGGAAACTTTTCCAGCTTCAGAATTCCAGTTGACTTTGTCGCCGATTTTAAATTTTGTTTTCATGATGAATTTTTAAAGTGGTTGTTGCACTCTGTCAAATCGAAGATTCGGCGGAGCCAAAGTTACAATCTTTCACAAAGTGCAATAGCACGTTTTTTTAAGAATCTTGTCAAGATTTCAAACCTTGACAAGGTTGATCCGCACGCTCTTCCGAATAAAGAACCTGATCTCCCACAACTCTCGCCGGCGCAGTGTAAGGATGTTCTGTAACTTTCCCCAATGCCATGATATGCAAAACTTCCCAACCTTTTGCTTTGAAATAATCCGAAACCATAGAACGGTGACACCGCCACCAAACTGCTTCAGAACACATCATCGCAGTAGGTTTTTCTAAGGCATACTTTGCCAGTTCTGCAGCACCGTTTGCAAAGGATTCGGTTTCCATATAATCGGCGTAGCCTTGAAAGGATTTATTGCGCCAAGTTGTATTTTTAGACTCTTTTTTTGCGGGCCTTCTTCCGCCTAAATCTTCGATATAAATGTATACGATTCCATTTTCTTCTAAGGATTTTTTCAAAGCGTCCTGATCGAACTGCGGATATTTTCGTGACCCCGGCAATCTTCTGATGTCTGCTAAAATTTTAATATTAAATGAAAAGAGCAACTCCAAAAATTCCTCGATCGTTCTCGTAGAATGACCGATGGTGTAGATGGTTTGTTTTGGAATAGTCTTCATTTTAATTATTAATTATATCTAATGTACATTAGAAATTTTAAATGAAAATAGGAGTGTTTAAAAGTCCGGGATTTTTACTTCGAGCAATGTACGTTTATCTTTATTGAGATAATCTTTCATGAAAAAATACTTGAGAGTTCAGTATAAAAGTGCTTCTATCTTACGGTAAAACAATTAAAGGAGTTTGCCCTTCATAAACCAATTCATTTATTAAAAATTTTCTAAAAATCTGGTCCGTTAAAAGTCGCGAACCTATTTGAACAATCAGGAGTTCTTCTTCTCTGTCATTGATTACTTTCTTAATTTCCGAAATGCGGTTTCGTCCTTTATATATCGCCGTTTTTGTTTCGTAACGGTCTGTGAATAATTTTGCGAGATCATTTAAAATAAGTTCTATTCCGGAAGTGTCTTCTTTAGGTTTGGCGAGATAAAAGAATGTAATACAAGTTTCCGCTTCATCCATAAGATTCAAAACTTTATTTAACTCTAAAATATTCAATGGATGCGTTTCTGTTACTGCCACAAAAATCTTCTCGTGTGAGAACTTATAAATGTCTTTTGGCATTGCGATCACCGTATTGTTGATGTTTTCAATGATCTGAAGCGTGACACTACCTATCAATATCTGTTTGATTATGTTGGTGTTTGAAAGTCCTGCGAAAATATAGTTTTCAAAAGGTTCTGCTAAAAGATTGGTCAGCGTAGTTTGTATATGGCTTTCTGAAATAGAGAAGGACACTTCAGTTGAGGATGGAATTAATTCATCTGTAAGCGCTTTCATTTTTTGAAAAGCGGCATTATTGGCTTCCTGGGTGATTTGTTCTCGGCTCTCGCTGTCAATTAGAGACGGCGCTATGACTATTGTTTCATGGACCAGCATTAATTTTGCCTTGGCTTGCTTACTCCAGTCACAGGCATATCGAATCAAGTTGCTTGTTTGGTCTGAAAAGTCAATAAGGATGATAAATCTTTTTTTCATTGGTTTAGGGCTTTACGAGAAACTTGGGTTGATGCAGGAAATCACTTAACATATTAAAGTCTTTATCTTCGTCTGCCAGAACCATTAAGACATCATGGACTTTTAATTTGGTTGAACCTCCGGGGCGAATATATTCTCCGTTTCTTTTGATCATCACAATGAACGTGGATTGCGGAAAATTTAAATCTACAATTCTTTTATTGACGCAATGATCATCCGGGAGCAGTTCAAATTCTTTCAGTGATGATTTCGGGAGATCCAATATAAACTGGTCTAAGTTCGTCATCGTTTTATTTTTGGCGGGCAGTGCAACATTCAGCCATTTCGCAACTACGGAGAGAGTGGTACCCTGAATAAGAACGGAGGTAATCGAAATGAAAAATACAATATTGAAAATCATATCGGCTTTGTCAATGCCCGCCAAAAGTGGATACGTAGCAAAAACAATAGGCACTGCACCGCGCAAACCCACCCAGGAAATATAAAACCTTCTTCGCAATTCCATTTTGAAAAACATCAAACTCAGAAATACACTTACGGGTCGGGCAACAATAATTAAGAAGAGGGAAATTAAAAGTCCGATCCCGATTACGGGTGTAATTTCTGAGGGATAAACGAGTAAACCTAAGGTTAAGAACAGAACGATCTGCATGAGCCACGCTAGTCCATCATACATTTTTAAAATGGTTTTCTTGTGGATCAAGTCTTGACTTCCCAAAAATACGGCGCAAATGTAAATGGCAAGAAAGCCGTTGCCGCCCACAAAATCAGTCGCTGAAAAGGTGATAAACATTAACGCAATGACCAAAACGGGATAAAGACCTTCAAAGTCCAGTTTAATTCGGTTGATAATGAATTTACTGAGTTTACCAAAGCCAAAACCGGCAATTCCTCCCAAAACCATTTGCTGTAAAAAGAGGGGAATAATAGAAGATAAACTTTGATCCTGATTGATGACCAAGGTCAAAAATGCGATGGTCAGAACGTACGCCATGGGATCGTTACTCCCGCTTTCTAATTCTAAAGTGGGTCTTAGATTACTCTTCAAGGCAAGACTTTTTGAACGCAGAATTGAAAATACGGCTGCTGCATCCGTTGATGAAACGATGGAACCGAGCAACATGCTTTCATATATTGTAAAGTCGGTAACGTAGAAAACAAACGTACCCAGTGTTAAGGCAGTGAGTAAAACACCCACTGTAGACAAAACAATTCCTTCTCGAAGTATTGGTTTTACGGAAGTCCAGTCGGTATCGAGGCCGCCGGAAAACAAAATGAAGTTTAGGGCAACGATGCCTATTAATTGGGCAAGTTTGGGGCTGTCAAAATAAATTCCTAAAATTCCATCTGAACCCGCCAACATTCCTACCACCAAAAAGAGCAATAATGTCGGAACGCCAAATTTATAAGATGTCTTGCCTACAATGATACTTATAAAAAGTAACAGAGATCCAATTAACAGGATGTTTTCGGTGGTTAAATTCATTCGTTTTCCTCTTTTTGAAATGTGTTTTTTAGATGAGACAATTTTTAATGGGCAGTTATCTTATTATTAAAAAAAAACAGTCTGCTTCAGTAGTTTGAGCGCCATTGAATAAGAAAACAAGGCAAGCTTTATTTTTATAATGAACTGCTTAGGAGCGTATTACTGCCGATGTCATTTTTTCTAAATGCTCCTGTCATCATTTACATTTGCCAATATAAAAAAAAGGAAGTAAAATAGCAAGATAAAAAAGAGCACTTTCCAGATAATACAATTCTTTTTTGTTCAAATCTGCAAGCTGCTGAATATATTCATCCATAGGTAAGTTGACGGTATTTTTTATTGCGCTGCACCTGTATTTTGGATAATAAACCTGAAGTTTCAGCAATAATTCACCCGGCGTATATTTTTCCAGATCAATTTTTTCGTCTGCAAAAATCTCTTTAAGGTAGGCCAGATCTTCGGGTGACAAAATGGTAGACAGCATGTCTGAAGAGGGTCGCAGATTATAATAAGCTGAAAATTTAGATCTGTTTATTTCTGTTTCCGTAATAACGAGATCTGCTGCTTTCATCTTTTCCAGAATAATGGGATGTGAATTGACAAATTCCTGACCCGCTAAGTGATAAGTTCCCAGAATGAAGGAGGTGAGCGCCGTATTTTTATTGGTCACTTTCCAAAGAACTGAATTTTGTCCGAAAGACAAAAAGAAGATCAAAAGCGAAATGAGCGTAAATAATCTTTTAGTTTCCATAATAAGTAAAATATTTTTCCTTGAAACTTAATTTTTAAGCTCTGATTAGAAAATCAATTTCTTTAAAACTTAAAATATCACTTTTGATTTCCCTATCTGATTTGAGATCAGTAAGTTGAGTTAAACGAATTTACGCAATATTTGTTTAAGTAGAAGTTAGAGGCTTATTTTCTTACTTTAAAATGTTTTGAAAAGCCGTTTAAAAAATTAATTTACCGCAATTGATTTCACTAAAATTTCAAAGTTTTCTTCTTTTTTATTACCAATCAGTAACTGCATTTCGACCACATTTTCGCCGTTGTAGTTCGGGACGTTTACAACTTCACCCCTGTAAGTGGCTTGCATCGATTTAAATGGAATAGTGATGGTTTCCCAATCTCCATTATTGTTTGTTGAAAATGTAGCAGCATACGAATGTCTGCCGTTCGGAGTTCTGATTCTAAAATTGTAATCTTTGCCATCTCCCTTAAGATTTAATATAAAAACATCAGATTCTTCCTTAATTATAAACGGCTCTTTCTCGGAAGTTTGATGGATCGAGCAGAAACCACCATTGTTTTCCAGTGAAACCCGGCCGGTAAAATGGGCGTAATTTTCCTCAGTCATTTTTAGTTGACTTTCAGATCTGCCACCCATCACCACATCATTTTGTATCCGCCATTTGCCTTTGCCCTGTTTTGTGAAATCATAAAGGATGTGCTTGTTTTTTTCGGCTTTTGCTTTAGTTTTATTGGTCGTACCGTCAGCTGGATTTTTATTTGACATACAGGAAATTATTAAAAGTGATAGAATAGTTAGGAGTTGCATTTTGCTTTTGTTGAATCTAAAAATACAAAATGTAAAAGAATTTTTTTGATGGGTTTAATGATTGTTGTCTTCGCTGGCGAGAGCGTTTCACTCGTGTCCTATCGTAGCATCGGACTAATTATTTAAATACAAAAGTCAGCAAAGCAATAATAAGTGAAATAATTGAAACTTTTTCTGCACGAGAAATACTCACCCATTTTTCTTTGTAGAATGTTTCGATAGTATTTTCTTTGCTTACGACTTCCCAGCCATCTTCAAGCATTCCAGGAAGTTGCCTTTTACTTACTGTTTCGTAAATATAATTCATAACAAAACCTTCCACGTACGGAAGTTTTTTTACTCTATATCTTATCATATCGAACAAGTTTATTCTCTAATATAATAAAAAATTTTAAACTTGTTTAAGTTTTTAATAATGCGGACTTAATATCCGTGATGAAAATTTATGCAATGAACAAGCAAAATAGTTTGTTTCCTACTCAAAAAATTTAGTTTTTATTTTTTGGCTTTAAAAAATACTTTTGGTCCTGGTTTACCAATGCGTATCAAAATGATGCTATTACTTACTCAATGCTTTACTTACTCGTTCTTCATTAATCAAAATATCTCTGAACAATACATGTGGAAAAACATTGTATTTAGAATTCTTAAATGATTCAAATATTTGAGCCAATGTTGAGGATGTTATTAGAGACAAGTTCATTTCAGTGTCCATTTCACAGTCGTAAACAAAGTCATCACTAAACTCTGGCGCAACAAGTAGAATTTTCACGATGCGAAGATTGTTTTTTAAAGCTAAATTTTGATATGATTTTAGTTGTCTGGAAACATAACTGAATTTATTGTAACCTTTCTCTTTAATGGTTTTACATTCAATAATTATAATTTCACTATTGCCCAAATTTAGTAGGACATCAATCATATCTTTCTGAGTATTCAACTCATTTTTTAATTTTTCATCAACATTAAATCCTAGGCCTGTAAAAATTATCCTCGTTAACTCCTCAAACTTTAATCCTAACTCACTTTCTTTAATTTGAATTCCATTCTCTTTTAAAAGATTTAAATTGCGATATCCAACATTTGCATAGTTTTCCATGTAAAGATTTTCAACATCTTTGTAGTGCTCTAAAATGTTCAAGATATCATCACCACGCTGCTTTACTCCATTATCTTTTATAAATTGCGTCAAATCTACTTTCGAAATTAAATCTAAAATGTCTCTAGGCTTAATGTTATAATCAAGCAAAAATGAAGCATTTAAGACGTACTCATCTTGAAGTTCAAATTGCTCTTTAATCTCTTTATTTAATTTTGGCAATGAAACATTTAATTCAGTTAACATTTTATCATAGCCATCATGTGATATTCCAACTTTATCATCTTTTTCGATAGCGTTAAAATATTCGATTAAACTTCCTATTTTATCTTCTAGTGTGTTCCCTTTTAAATTTTCTATACCAAGACCTTTTTCAATAACTTCTGCTAAAAATTTCTTCTTTTCAGTAAGTGAAATGCCTTCTTTGTAAATCTCATTTTTAAGGATAGAACTAAGCGAAACTCCGTCATTAATAATCTTCTCAATTTTTTCAGTTATTGACATTTTTCGATCAATATTATGGTTTTTTGCAATTTGATTAATGATCGGTTCTCTAAATAGTTTAAGAGTTCTTCTGTAGAACTTCTCTGCTACTTCTTTTTCTCTAATATTGCGCAGTAGTCGGACTATTTCATCTGCAACATAGATGCAACTATCTTTTTTGGAGAAAAATAAGATTCCCATATTTTTCAGATGATTAACCACTTCCTGAATTTCAATTTTCTTTATTGGTAGAACTGAGTAGTTGATAAATTTAATTTCCTCTTGAGAAAGATCAAGCTGTTTTGCTAAAGTTAAAATGATTGAGAGTTCATCAGAATTTACTTTTGTTTCCCTGTTATTTGAGACGTCATTATGAAAAGCAGTATAAAGACAGTTTTTGTAAATTCTGTAATCTCTTTTTCTGTGTTCGGAAATTTCCGATTTTTCACTTTCTAAGTCTGTATTGAGTTCTTTTATCTTAATCTTTAAGTTCTTAATTTCATTTTCGTAAAGTCTAGAAAACCAATCTTGTTTCATAATGCAATTTCCATCTCGAATAATGATATCAATTAGAATGTCTAACTGAGAATTGGCTTCATTAAATTCGCAAATAATATGCTCTTTAAATTCCTCTGATATTAAATTGAAAATATTTACAATATTGATATTATCTGCGTTCTTTAGACCTTTATCAGAATTACTTAACAGTTTTTCAATGTCTTTAGCGTTTTTTGGATTTTTTGAAATTTTATTATCTATTATTTTTATAAAAGAGTTTTTCTCCAAAGATCCCAATTTATCTAAAATTTTTTCAAGTTTCATCTTATGTTTTATTTATGTTGATTATTTTTAATCGTATTGCCAAATGATTTATTAATATTGTAAAAGCTAAAATAGGCAATATTTCTCAAAGAGCATTTATGGATTTTTTAGGTTTTTACAATTTAATTCTTGTGATAAATCAAAAAAAACACGCCTTCCGACGTGTTTTAAAATAATATTTCAAAAGAAATTATCTCTTCATAATTCTCTTCACTGCTGCTTGAACAGCGTCCGAATCGATTCCGTACTTTTTCATGAGTTCTGCTGGTGTGGCAGATTCTCCGAACGTATCGTTTACGGCTACGAATTCCTGAATGGTTGGTCTTTTTCTGGACAACATTCCGGCCACGGATTCTCCTAAACCTCCGATGTAGTTGTGTTCTTCGGCTGTTACGATTCTTCCTGTTTTTTCTACCGATTTTAAGATGATCTCTTCGTCTAAAGGTTTGATCGTGTGAATGTTGATCACTTCACAAGAAATTCCTTCTTTCTCTAAAGCATCTGCCGCCAACAAAGATTCCCAAACTAAATGTCCGGTTGCGACGATGGTGACGTCGGTTCCTTCCTGAAGCATAATTCCTTTTCCGATTTCGAAAGGCATATCTTCCGGAATAAATACGGGAACAACTGGTCGTCCGAATCTTAAATAAACGGGGCCGTCGAAATCTGCGATGGCAAGAGTTGCTGCTTTGGTTTGGTTATAATCACAAGTGTTGATTACGGTCATACCGGGAAGCATTTTCATCATTCCGATGTCTTCTAAAACTTGGTGTGTTGCACCATCTTCACCCAAAGTTAATCCGGCGTGGGAGGCACAAATTTTTACATTTTTGTTGGAGTAAGCAATTGACTGACGAATCTGGTCATAAACTCTGGAAGTAGAGAAGTTCGCGAAAGTTCCGGTAAAAGGAATTTTTCCGTTGATTGTTAAACCGGCGGCGATTCCCATCATGTTGGCTTCTGCGATCCCGACCTGGAAAAAACGTTCCGGTGCTTTTTCAATGAATTTCTCCATTTTTAAGGATCCGATAAGGTCGGCGCAAAGTGCGACGACATTTGGGTTTTTATCTGCCAATTCTGCTAATCCAGCGCCGAATCCGCTTCTTGTATCTTTTTGTTCTGTGTATGTATATTTCATGACTTTTTTAGTGTTTTGGTTTCTCGAATTACTTCGAATTTTGATTGATGTTCCGTAAATAAATTACTAAAATTTTTTTAACGCAAAGGGCGCAAGGTTTTTTTATAAATATGCTTTTAATTACGTTCGCAAAGGCGTTTCACTTAGCAAGGTTCGCAAAGAATTTAATTTATTGCTATTCACGGAAATTTACTTTTAATAACGAGTTTTCTAATTATAACTCATCTGCAGCCCGACTTGAACGGAGCTCTTTTTTATTGGTGGCTGAGCCTGTCGAAGCCAGCAATAAAAAAAGCGGGAGTGGAAGGCGGAAATGTCTGCCTAATTGAGTTTAGTAATCAGCCGGCGCTTCTAAATACAATTGTTTGAAAGCGTTATCCAGTTGCTCATCGCTAGGCGCTTTTCCGTGCCATGCGTGAGTTCCCATCATAAAATCTACACCATGTCCCATTTCGGTATGCAATAGAATACACACGGGTTTTCCCTGACCGGTTTCTGCTTTTGCTCTTTCCAGAATCGCGATTACGGCTTCTAAATCGTTTCCGTTTTTCTCGTTCAAAACGATCCAGCCAAATGCTTCCATTTTTGCGTGTAGATTTCCTAAATCTAAAACATCATCGGTGTCGCCATCAATCTGACGTCCGTTGTAGTCAATGGTTGTAATTAAATTATCTACTTTTTTAGCAGCGGCAAACATAAATGCTTCCCAGTTTTGACCTTCCTGCAATTCGCCATCGCCTTGTAATACATAGACCAAGCTTTCATCACCGTCTAATTTTTTACCTAAAGCGGCACCAATCGCAACCGACAATCCCTGACCCAAAGACCCCGAAGCGACTCTGACTCCCGGAAGATCGTCATGCGTGGTTGGATGTCCCTGCAATCTGGTTCCCAATTTTCTAAACGTTGCCAATTCTGCAACGGGGAAAAAATCGAATCTCGCTAAAGTGGAGTAGAACACGGGCGAAATGTGTCCGTTGGAAAGAAAGAAAAGATCTTCGTTTTTTCCTTCCATGGTGAAAGGGAGTTTGTAGTTCATGACTTTCCCGTACAATGCGGTGAAGTATTCGGTACAGCCCAAACTTCCGCCCGGATGCCCTGAATTAACGGCGTGAACCATTCTTAAAATGTCTCTTCTAATCTGTGTGGTAAGAGATTTCAGCTCTTCAGTAGATTTACTCATTATTTTGATTTATTTGCAGGCGAATTTAGTGATTTTTGATGGGTTTCAAAAATGGGCGAAATGAAAAAATTTTGTTTAGAAGTCTCGCCTGAAATTGTGGAAAATTGATCTTAAGGATAAAAAGTATATTCTAAAAGCACTTTTTTAATTCTGCAGTTGTTGAGAAAATCGATGGAAGTTAGAAGGTTTTTACCATTCAAATGGTAAGTGGCTTCCAGTTTGAGTTTTTCATTTTCTCCATCCTCGTTATTTGCAAAGTATTCTTCATAAAGCTGATCGCTTTTTTTGAGAATTTTGTACTCTTTTTGCTGCAAAATTTTACCATCCTGAAACGAAGTGTAGGTATAAGTGAAGGGAAAAACCCACGGATCACTGCTGCAGTTACTTGTCCAGATTTTGCCATCGATATAATATTTCACGCAATCTTTTTCTAATTTGTCCTCGGTGAAAGAATTGTCCTCGGCATTTTGATCTCCTGACATCATCATGAAAGATTTACGAAGAAGATGATCGCCGCTCAAAGTATAAATTTCAGTTTCATCGGCATCACCCACATTTTTTTGCATGATCATTTGGTCGTTGCTGTAATTTATTTTGGTCGTGTGCAACGCACCTTTGATTTCAGAAAGCCTGTTGTTTTTATAAATAAATGTGGTGTTACTGGAGATTTTTCCAGATTTATCATATTGAATGTTTGAAGTTGGCTGACCGGCTGTATTCAGTTCTTTTTTCTCAAAAAGCATTTTTTTTCCATTCCCCAAAATAAAGGTGGTCGTTATTGATTTTACTTTTTCTTGCGATCTGTTGAAGATCATGGATTCCTTTTCGATGAGCGCCATTTCGGGAACAGAACCGATCTGCAAAAAGGCATTCATGACCAACTTAGACTTGTCGGTGAAATTATCTTTGCTTAAAAGTTCGGCAATTTCTTTTTTGTAATTCGTAGTAGTGGTCACATAAGACGATTGTTTTTTAAGGCCCAATTGCGCCGCAACAAATTCGGTTGCATTTTTCTTACCTTCTTGTACCACTGCAGATTTCTTCAGATCGCCGCTCCAGAAAGCCGTTGCCTGAAAAGTGTTTCCTTTTCCCGACAAATCCAAATATTCCCCGTTTTCAAAAAGCAGATACGTGTACCGCACGATTTTTTTCAGTTGAAAATCGGTTTTTTTAAAATTTTTCCGGAGTTCATTTTCTTCCTGATCTTCGGGAGACATTAAACCTTCACCTTGACTTTGATCAATGTCGATAAGGAATACGGAAGGTTTTCCACTTTTTATTTCAAGAGTATCAACGGCGTAATCATTTTAAAATTCGTCGCCACTCGTCATACTTACAACTGCAGCTTATATCGGTGTTTTTGGTTTAGAATTTTTCTTCTGCGGTGATTTTTTCTGCGCCTGAAGACTTAGTGAGAAAAAAATGATAAGGGAAGTGGACATTATTTTGAGCATTGTTTTAAATTATTTTAAGAATTGGTATTGAAGGAATGCGTTCTTAAATAGAAAAATTAAAGTCTGTACATATTATCAGATTTGAAAATTTTTAGCAACCTTCATTCATATACACATTCACTTCTGTGACCACATTATTGATCAATGTGAAAGATAAGTTCGTGCCCGCATCGTTATCGGTCAGCACAAAATTGCTCATTGTAGATGATAGTTTTTCGGTTTTTTCATCCCACATTTGGTTCACGGAGAAATTGGGGTAATTTTTATACGCGTCTAATAATTCTTCTTTGGTGCTGCCAACGCCCATGCCGCTTTTTGTACGGAATTTTTTACTGGTGGTCGACAAAGAATAGATTTGATAGCCCCGTAGTTTTTCTCCCGCATCATCCCATGTTTCCATGATGGTGATTCCAATGATTTCGCCGTTATAATTCACCTTATTTTTTTTGTTGTACTCATTTGGGCCATTGTAGACAACTAGTTTAGATTTGGTGAATTGCTCTGCGGCTTTATCTTTCATGCCGATGGTGAAAGGACCAATTCGTAAAGTGGAAATATCGAAGTTGTCTTGTGCGAATGACTGGATCATCCCAAAGAGGAACATGCTAAGTATTAATAATTTTTTCATGGTGATTTGGTTTTATGGTTAATCGTTTTTCGGTGCTAAAGTAGGGATTTTTTGAAGAGTTTTGAAATGGAGAATTCGAGTGGTTAAATCGGATGTTTTATTATGTCAAACGTTCACAATCTGTTTTATTGACAACTCTATCTCTATATTTCTTCTTATCATTAAAGTTTCTTGAAATATTTTGAACTATTTCTGTGTAATTATCGCTGCCATCTGGCCTTTTGTGAAAGAATGGCTTTACAGATTTACAGTTGTCATGTTCAAAAATCGTATTGAGCATTGTTCTATCTGAAATTCCACAAGAATGACCTACGATAAAGACTTGATATTCCTCTGAATCAATAAATTCTAAAAACTTTTTATAATTGCGTGTTTGTAAGTAAGCAATTGACTTGAAATTCTCTAAATAACGATTATCGTTAAGGTTTTCGAAATGTTTATATTTTTCATCGACATCATCACCGAATCCGAATATTACCGGTTTATCTTTGTTCAATAATTCACCATGAATATTAACAAGATTTTCGTATCGACTATCTATATAATATTTAAGAGAATCAGTGTAATTGAAATTTAAGAATAGAGTTTGTTTTGGATCTAATTTAAATATTTCAATAGAACTTTTAGTATGTAGATCATCAACTCTTGCTTTTAGAAAATTGATAGTTTCTATTTCTGAATTTTCATTACTTTGAAATTCTAGAAATAATTTTTGAAATCTTCTTGACTCTAAAGATATATCATTTTGTAAATTTAATTTTTCAAACTGAATTCCTAAATATTTTTCAACTTCATTTAAAATCTTTGATTGCGATTCTTGAATAAAATCCTTCAGATAAAATCTCTCAAAAATTAAATTTTTAATTCGTTCTTTCGGAATCAGTGTTAGATTAATTTTTTTTAGGTAATCTATAAATAGATTTTTTACTACACTAAAGTCTCTATTTAAAGCATCAATTGAATAATTAGAATCGCTGCATCTGTCTAATAATTGATAATATTCGTTTTCAATATCTACCCAATTTCTGATTGATTTATGGTCATTTATATGAGTAAAAAAACGATTATGAATTGAAAGGTTATAATTATAAGTCTGCAAACATTGTTTAAAAGTTTCAAAGTTAGTCACAGGCATTCGTGATAAGAACGATAATTCTAAACTATCTGTATTTTCGACTTTAATAACATCATCTTTATAATAACGGCTCTGTCGATTCGCAGAATTAGTCATTGTTGAAACGATAGATGACCAGAAATCATCGATAAAATCGTTATAACTGGTTTTTAATCCATGTGCTAAATCGAAACCATTTCCTACTAAAATTAATCTATTCATCAATTGCGTTTGTATAAAAATAGAAAAATCGATTGAGCTTTCAACCGATTTTAAATATTTAGTTTTCAACAATGCTTATTTCTTCCGAATCAACCACAATCCAAAGAACGTAATCAATCCATTAATAATCAACAACTCCAGACCAATTTTGAAATCACCGAAAAAGTTCTCTTGGTATTTATCGATCAAAAACGAAATAACCGGCGAAGCGATACAAACATAAGGAACCCATTTGTCCTTCACCTGGAATTTGGTGAAAATTCCGAACGCAAACAATCCGAGTAGTGGTCCATAGGTAAATCCAGCCATTTTCAGAATCAAACCGATCATCGAATTGTCATTGATCAATTTGAAAATAATAACCATGACCAAAAAGGCAAACGCCACAATCAAGTGAACTCTCTTTCTGAATTTCTCCTGCTCTTTTTGGGAAATTGGTTTTTCTCTCAACCCAAAAACATCAATACACAGTGACGAAGTTAAAGCCGTCATCGCGCCATCTGCACTTGGGAACAGCGCTGAAATTAAAGCCACAATAAAGATGATGGAAATAAATGGAGGCATATGATTCAAGGCGATATCCGGGAACAATTGATCTCCGGAACTTGCCACATGTTCTGTGTTTCCATAAAGGTGCAAAAGTCCACCCATAAACAGGAATAGGGAAATAACAACAACCAGAATAAATCCTAGCGTGACCATATTTTTCTGCGAATCTTTCAGTTTGGTTACCGACAAGGATTTCTGCATCATTTCCTGATCAATTCCGGTCATTGTAATGGTGATAAAAGCACCGGCTAAAATCTGTTTAAAAAAGAAAGCTTTGCTGTTTACATCCGTATTGAAAACCTCGGTATAGCCCAGTTTATTCATTTCGGAAATACTTTCCATGAAGTTTAAATCCAGATGCTTCATCATATAAACCGAGCAAATGATCAATCCCAGAAGCATACACGTTGTTTGCAAAGTATCGGTCCAGACAATGGTTTTTACGCCACCTTCATAAGTATACAGAATGATCATTCCCAAAATAACCAGTGTCGTCACAATAAACGGAACCCCTAGACTGTCTAAAATGGTGAGCTGCAGAATATTCACCACCAAATATAATCTCGCCGTTGCACCTACCAAACGCGAAACGATGAAGATCCAGGCTCCGGATTTGTAAGAAAGTTTCCCCATTCGCTGTTGCAGATAACCGTAAATAGAGGTCAGTTTTAAGCGGTAATAAAGGGGGAGAAGCACGTATGCGATGACGATATATCCTATCAAATAACCAATTGTAATTTGCAGATAATGAAATTGATCTGCGCCAACAGCTCCCGGAACCGACACGAAAGTCACGCCCGAAAGCGAGGTTCCGATCATTCCAAACGCAACAAGCATCCAGTTGCTTTTTCGGTTTCCAATAAAAAAACTTTCGTTGTTACTGCCTTTTCCGGTTCGGTAAGCGACCCAAAGTAAAAGTGCAAAATACGCAATAATGATCAACAGCAACACGAGTGGATTCATAGAATTTGTTTTATAAATTTCCACAAATATAGTTTTTTTTGAGAGGATTTGGGTGCAGGCTTTAGGGTGTAGAAAAGGAAATCATTATTTTTTTTGCCACCTGTTTAAGTTTTTTGATTTGGTGCTTTTTATTTTTTGGGGTGCCTTTTTCCGCCTTCCGTTCCCGCTTTTTTAATTGCCGGCTGATTTTCCGCAGGCTGAATTTGACACTATGAGTTCAGCCATCAATTAAAAAGAGCTCCACTCAAGTCGGGGCGCAGGTTTTTACTTCTTTTAAATCTCAGGCACAAAAAAAGACCTTTAATATTTATACAAAAGGTTCTTTCGGTATTTAATTCCACTTCAGATTGCGCTAGCCGAAGTCTTTATGATCGAAATGATTGTAGTGATAAAAACACTTCTACAATCTCAAAGGGAATAGATGCTTTTAATAATGAAAGTTATTCTGCCAAAATATCTTTAAACTCCGGCGTTTTCTCGATCATCTTTTTCGCGTACGGACAATAGGAAACAATTTTTAGATCATATTTTTTTGCGCTTTCTACGGCAGCTTTTACCAGTTCTTTGCCTAAGCCTTTTCCACCAAATTCTTCAGAAACTTCGGTATGTGTAATTACGAATACTCCTTCCTTTCTTTCATATTCCATAAATCCTGCTTTTTGTCCTTCGTAAAAAAGATCAAGCGTTTTCTCGTTTTGTTTTACTTCTGTCATTATAGTACTATTTATTGTTCTAGATTTTTTTCAATTCTTAAGTCAGGAATGGTCCACAATAATGCGGCCAAATAATACATAATTACCGCAGCGACCGGAAAATAGAAAGAAAGTACAATGCCACTAATGTAAATTGCGGCAGATATTTTTTCTTTTAAAGTAGATTTCAGGGCTTTTGCAATCACGGAATCTTTGCCTTCCAGATCGAGGCAAAGTTTTTGTAAAATATTGAATGCTAAAGCACACATTAGGAGGATAAACCCATACAAGGCGACCGGGTTTTCTGCAAAGTCATTTTCTCCCATCCAGGAAGTGGCAAATGGTAAAATGGAGAGCCAAAATAAAAGGTGCAGATTCGCCCAAAGCACTTTTCCATTCACGTGTTCTACCGCCTGAAAAAGATGATGGTGATTATTCCAGTAAATTCCAACGTATAGAAAACTGAAAATGTAAGACAGGAATTTAAAGGCCATTGGTCTTAGAGCCTGAAAAGTATCGCCTTCCGGAATTCGCAATTCTAAAACCATGATCGTGATGATAATGGCGAGAACACCGTCGCTGAAAGCTTCTAATCTACCTTTTGTCATTTGTTATAAAAGAATAAAGGTAATTAAATTCTGTAAATTTAAAGATGTGCTTTTCTAAATTTTGTCAGGCTCAAAATGACGAATCCCAAAAGTGCTAGTATCAAATATCCTTCCGCCACTTCCAACTGCATCGTCGGGCGAAGAAGGGCAACAATGGTATAACTTACGGCCGAAGTGATGATATAGGAAACACCGCCCGTTAAGCCTCCTGCAACTCCCGCTGAATTTGGAAATCTTCCGATGCAGTAGGCGAAATAATTATTAAAAATGAAACCCGCCGTAATGTGGATTACGAATGCAAATGCCACCAGACTGTAAATGTTGTTTAGAAAGAAAGAGCAAAAGATCATAAAGAGGATTAGAAATAACTGTGTGTAATTTGCAAATCTGATTTTAGGCAGAAAATCTTTTTCTATTAAGAATTTTCCCAGAAACCCTCCGCTCATCCACGCTAAACCCAGGATCAAAGAAACGTAACCCGCGACCACTTCTGAATAACCCATTTTGTGTTCAATGATAAATGCGCCGCAAAGATTAAAGAAAATCACCATGGCATAACTTATGCCACACATGAGCATGCCGTAGAAAAAATCCTTCGTTCGGAACATCATGTCGTATTCCTTTAACACAAAATTGATAACAAAGGGCTTTTTAACTTTTAAGGTTTCCCCGGAAAATAGAAGTTCCAAAATCAATAACACCAAACTGTAGCCCGCCAAGACGTAAAAATTCGACTGCCATCCGAAGAGTTTCTGCAAATAACCTCCCAAAAACGGCGCGACAATAGGACCGACTGACCACACGATCGTCATGACACTCAAATAATGTTTTCGCTGTTCTCCTTCAAAAACATCTACAAAAAATGCACGTTTGGAGACAATTGCAAAACCAGCTAATACGCCCTGTAAAATACGCATCGCATAGATCACCATAATGTCTCTTGTTAAAGCCGTCACTAAAAAGCTGACCATAAATAAACCGAGAGAAACCAGTGTTACACGATATCTTCCGAAAGAATCGACAACGCTTCCTGCAAAAAATTGTGTGATTCCATAACTGATCAAGAATAAAGTCAGCGTGAGTTGAATTTTAGTCTCCGGTTGCTGAAGTTCGATCGCCATCGTCGGCATCGAGGGCAAGTAAATATCGGTCGCCAAACCCGACATTGGAATAACCGCGAATGCGAGCAAAGTGGCAATTAGCTTATTTTTTTCTTTTAGCATCGTGAGTTTTAAAATTCTTCAGTGTAATTTGAAGGCGCAAAAATCGGTATTTTTTTACTGAAAACAGTACTGCAAATATGCTACACGAGATATCGAAAATAACAATGATGAAATGTTTTTTTAAATTAAAAAAGGTGGAATGTTTTTAAACATTCCACCTTTCATTATAATAAAAATTTATTTAAAATGAATCGGACTTTCTCGGCGCCCACTGATCGTACGGCGTCATATCAAAACTGGTAACTTCCTCCATCGTTAATCCAAGCGCATTTGCAACGCCCATTCCATATTCCGGATCGGCCTGGTAACAATTTCTGATGTGCCGGATTTGAATGAATTTCTCCGCTCCGCCGACATTTGCTGCTGTATTTTTAAATAACACCTCCGCTTTTCCATCTGCTTTAATGATGCGGAATAAATCGCCCGGTTGTGTGAAATAATCATCATCGTCATCCCGGAAATTGTGCGCATAAGCATCACCCGAAAGTTCCAGTGGTGGTTCTTTCGCAGAAGGTTGTTCCTGCCATTCTCCGTAACTGTTTGGTTCGTAATGTTTGGTTCCGCCATAATTTCCATCCACGCGCATTTGTCCGTCTCTGTGATAAGCGTGATAAGGACATCTTGGCTTATTTACAGGAATCTGATAATGATTCACGCCCAATCGGTAACGCTGTGCATCACCGTAAGAAAATAATCTTCCCTGCAACATTTTGTCTGGTGAGAATCCAATTCCGGGAACAATGTTCGTAGGATTAAAGGCAGCTTGTTCAACATCCGCAAAATAATTCTCCGCGTTTTTGTTCAGTTCAAATTCTCCAACTTCAATTAAAGGAAAATCTTTTTTAGACCAAACTTTAGTTAAATCGAAAGGATGAAAACGGTAAGTTTTCGCCTCTTCTTCGGTCATGATCTGTACAAACATTTTCCATTTCGGGAAATTGCCTTTTTCGATATTTTCAAATAGATCGCGCTGTGCAGATTCCCGATCCATTCCGACTAATTTTGCCGCTTCTTCATCGGTTAAGTTTTCTATTCCCTGTTGTGTACGGAAATGGAATTTTACCCAATGTCGAACGTTGTCTTTATTTATGAAACTGTACGTATGACTTCCAAAACCATGCATGTGTCGATAGCCATTTGGTAAACCGCGATCGCTCATCAGGATGGTCACTTGGTGTAAAGCTTCCGGTAGTAAAGTCCAGAAATCCCAGTTATTATTAGCGGATCTCATATTGGTTTTCGGATCGCGTTTTACAGCATGATTTAAATCCGGGAATTTCATCGGATCCCGGAAAAAGAAAACGGGCGTGTTATTTCCGACCATGTCCCAAATACCTTCATCGGTATAAAATTTTAATGCGAAACCACGGATGTCTCTTTCTGCATCGGCGGCGCCTCGCTCTCCGGCGACCGTGGAAAAACGGGCAAACATTTCGGTTTGTTTTCCAATTTCACTGAAAATACTGGCTTTCGAATATTGCGTAATATCATGTGTTACGGTGAAGGTTCCAAACGCACCAGAACCCTTTGCGTGCATTCTTCTTTCCGGAATTACTTCTCGGTCGAAGTTGGCCATTTTTTCTAAAAACCAAAAATCCTGCATGAGCAAAGGACCGCGCTGTCCTGCAGTTTGCGTATTCTGATTATCCGGAACCGGAGCTCCTGTTTGTCTTGTAAGTTTTTTCTTTTGTTCCATAATACTATTAATTTTTTGATTGATTAAAGTTAAGGATTAAAACTTGAAATCTTTATTTATTTTGTCTAAGACGGTTATGGATTTGAAGACAAATCTATTTTGTGGTGAATATGGAATACTTCAAAAAAATAAATTTCGAGTTCAATTTAGAAAAGGACATCCTGCAGTTCTTTATTTTTCTCAAAAGTTTCTTTCGCATAAGGACAAAGTGGAACTATTTTTTTGCCGTTTTCGCGTGTATATTGTACTCCCGCAAAAACAAGTTCTTTTGCAAGCCCTTTTCCGCCAAAGGCTTTGTCAACTTCGGTGTGATCGATGATGAATTTGTCTTTTCCGGCCCATTTATAAGTCATTTCTCCTGCTTTTTGGCCTTCATAATAAATTTCGAAAGCCCCGTTTTTTTCGTTGTTGATGTGTTTTAATTCTGTCATTATTCTATAAATTTTGTGTTAATTTCTATATTTCCGTGTAATATTTTATGGATAGGGCAGCGTTCAGCAATCGCATGTAAACGGTCAAGTTGTTCTGCATCAAGGTTGGCGCCTTCGTAACTGATGTTTCTTTCGAAAACGGCAGTTCTGGTTTGGGGATAATCTTCCAGCTTAACTTCTACGTTTATTTTTTCAACTTCCCACTTTTTTCGGTCAATATACATTCTTAAAGTGGCTGCGGTACAGCTTGCTAAAGAGGTCGCCATCATTTCGTAGGGATTAAATCCTTTGTTTCCGCCGCCGGCACTCACGGGTTCATCGGTAATCAGGCTATTTTCCCCGGCGATGACTTCTGTATAATATTTTTGTTTTCCTAAACTTGCTTTTACAGTAACTGCCATTTTTTCATTTTAAAAATTTATTTAGTGCCTTTCAGTATTGCTCTGGGAAGCGGAACATATTCCTCATCATCACCGGGAATTTTTGGGAAAGCTTCTAAGTTTTGACCATGCCAGTTTTTTTTGGCCTGCTCAATTAAGGCTTTATCAGAATTTACGAAATTCCAGAAAATAAAGCGTTCTTCCTTAAAAGGTTCTCCACCGAAAAGGTAAATCGTCGTGTTTTCGGCCATCTCAAATTCACAAAGTTTTGAATTTTTCGCCACAATCAGTTGCTTGCCGGAAAAAGTATGACCTTCGATGTTCACGCTTCCTTCTAGAACATACATGGCAACTTCACCAAATAAAGTTTCGCCGATATTGAGCTTTTGGGTCTCTTTACTTTTAATTTCGAGGAAAAATAATTTTGAATGCGTCGGAACGGGAGATTTATGATTTAATAGTTCGCCTGCAATTAATTTATAGTGTATTCCCTTTTCTTCCCAAGTTGGAATTTCATCCGCTTCGGTATGATGGAAAGTGGGTTCAGACTGTTCCATGTGTTTTGGCAAACCGATCCAGATTTGAAATCCATGCAGATTTTTATCGGTCGTTCTTAGATATTCCGGTGTTCTTTCTGAATGTACAACGCCTTTTCCGGACGTCATAAAATTCACAGCTCCGGGTTTTATTTCGATGTCGCTTCCCAAACTGTCTTTATGTTGTATGGAACCTTCAAAAAGATAAGTTAACGTGGATAATCCAATGTGCGGATGTGGCGGGACATCCATATTCTGATAGTCTTTCAGCGCTGCCGGTCCCATATGATCAATAAAAACAAATGGTCCTACAGCTCTTTTTTCGCGGAAAGGAAGTAATCTTCCAACGAGGAAGTTTCCGATATCTGCAGGTTTTTCTTCTATAACTAAACCAATATTTGACATCATAATTTTAAAATTTAAAGACAGTTTGTATTGTGAAAATCAGTAAAATTTCTTTAGAAATAGAGATTCACTTTTTAATTCATACAAATTTAAGCCGTTAAAAATGAAGCAGCATTGATTTAGGTTAAGTAGTGAAATGGATGTTTTTTTAAGGCGGTTAATCCGCAGATTTCATGTTATTTCCGTCTGAAATATGAAGTCTTCTAAAGACAAATCCAGAAATTACGGTGACAAAACCTACCGTATAAAAAGTGTATCGAAAGGCGAGATGCGTGCTTCCGTCTGTAATTCCGGTATTGTTTTCGAATAATTTCAAGACAATTAAGCCCAAAGCAATCCCGAACCCAACGGCAAGCTGCTGATTGACTGCCAAAAGTGAATTTCCACTGCTGGTGTGAGAATCCCGCAAATCTGCGATCGCAATCGTATTCATTGAGGTAAATTGAATAGAATTAAAAAATCCCAGGATCGCAATGATAGGAACAAACCAATAAATCGAAGACTTTATGCCGGGAATTCCTAAACATGCAATCAAAATTCCGATGATAAAAGTATTGGTCATCAATGTTTTTCGGTAGCCAAAAAAGTCCAAAATTTTAATGACCAAAGATTTCCCAAACATGGCCGTTAATGCCATTGGAGCTACGATCCAGCCCGAAACGACCGCAGATTGTCCGTACGCAATTTGAATCATCAACGGCAATAAAAGTGGGATAGAACTGATCCCTAATCTTGTGGCTAGATTTCCTAAAATTCCTACGCGAAATGTTCTTACCTGAAATAAATTCAAAGGAAAAATTGGTTTTTTGGTCTTTTTCGCGTGGATGTAATAATAGTAGATCATTAGAAATCCTAAAGTGAAAATGAAAAGAACCAGCGTTGTGTGTTGCGTATTTCCAAACATTTCTAAGGCGATGGAAAGTAAGAGTGAAGCGGAGGCGAAAATTAAAAAACCCTTTAAATCAAAGGTAATTTCCCGCGATTTATAATCGGGCATAAATTTTAAACTCAGAAAAATTCCTATTAAACCAATGGGAACATTAATTAGAAAAATCCAGTGCCACGATAAATAATCCACCATATAACCTCCAACTAAAGGTCCTAAAATGGGTCCAATCAAGGCGGGAATAATTGCGAAATTCATGGCTTTCATCAACTCATTTTTCTCATAAGTTTTTATTAAAGCCAGCCTTCCGACCGGAGTCATCAAACTCCCACCCAAACCTTGAATAATTCTGGAGATAACTAATTGCGTAAGATCCTGCGAAAGCGCACAAAAAACAGACCCCAAAACGAAGATGAACAAAGAACTGATAAAGATTTTTCGCGTCCCGAATTTATCGGCTAAAAATCCACTTACAGGCATAAATAAAGCCAGCGTTAAAACATAACTGATGATCGCATTCTGCATATTCAATGGCGATTCCTGCAAATCTTTCGCGATGGAAGGCAGCGAAGTATTTAGGATCGTAGAATCCAACATCTGCATGAAAATAGATGTGGCGAGAATTAAGGGAAGAAATTTTTTAACGGGATTATCTTGGCTAAAAGGCATTTAACAAATTTAAGACATTCAGAAGCAAAGAAGTTGCCATCCGTTTAAGTCTTTGTTAAAAATAGTCATTGATGAAATCTTAAACAAAAAAAATTCCACGAAATCAATCGCAGAATTTTTAAGAATGATTAAAATACTTTTTTAAGAACCCAAATTTAAAAGTCCAGAACCGGATTCAAAATTCAAAATTCAGAATTCAAAATTGTTTTAATAGGAATCTTCATGAACCGACAAAACAGCTCTTCCACTGGGATCATTTGCATTTTTGAAAGCCTCATCCCATTCTAAAGCGATTGGGGTAGAACACGCAACAGATGGAACTGAAGGAACGGTTGCCGCTGCAGTTTCACTCGGGAAATGTTCTTCGAAAATTGTTCGGTACCGGTATTCTTCTTTATTTTGAGGCGTGTTCAGCGGAAAACGGAATTTTGCATTGGTCATCATTTCATCGGTAACTTCCTGATTCGCTACTTCCTTTAACGAGTCGATCCAGGAATATCCAACTCCATCAGAGAACTGTTCTTTTTGGCGCCAGGTGATACTTTCCGGAAGCATATCTTCAAAAGCTTTTCTCAAGACCCATTTTTCAATTTTGGGTTCGTGTGCAGTTACCATTTTGTCTTTTGGATTCAGGCGCATTGCTACATCCATAAACTCCTTATCCAGAAAAGGAACACGGCCTTCAATTCCCCAACTCATCAGGGATTTGTTCGCCCGCAAGCAATCATATAAATGAAGTTTATTAAGTTTTCTCACATTCTCTTCATGGAATTCTTTTGCATTGGGCGCTTTATGAAAGTATAAATAGCCGCCGAAAAGTTCATCGCTTCCTTCGCCGGAAAGCACCATTTTTATTCCCATAGATTTAATGACTCTTGCTAATAAATACATCGGCGTAGAAGCACGAATCGTTGTCACATCGTAGGTTTCCAAATGATAAATAACGTCTCGAACGGCATCTAACCCTTCCTGCACGGTGAAATGAACTTCGTGATGAATGGAGCCGATATGTTCTGCCGCTTTTTGTGCCGCAATTAAATCGGGGCTTCCTTCCAAACCAACCGCAAAACTGTGTAAACGGGGATACCAAGCTTCCTGCGTGTCCCCACTTTCGATTCTATTTCTGGAATATTTTGCCGTCACTGCAGAAATAATGGAAGAATCCAAACCGCCGGAAAGTAAAACTCCATAAGGAACGTCGCTCATTAACTGGCGGTGAACAGCGTCTTCTAAAGCTTTTCGCAGTTCGGCAATATCCGTAGTGTTGTTTTTTACATTTTCAAAATCTTCCCAATCTCTTTTGTACCATTGCTGCATTTCGTAGCCATCTTTGCTGTATAAAAAATGTCCCGGTAAAAAGTTTTCGATGGTTTTACAAATACCTTCCAACGCCTTTAATTCTGAAGCCACATAGTAATTTCCGTTTTTGTCCCAACCTTGATAAAGTGGACATATTCCCATATGATCACGCGCAACAAAGTAAACGTCATTTTCGATATCATAAATTGCAAAGGCGAAAATTCCGTTCAGTTTATCCACGAAATCTTTTCCATATTTTTGAAATAAAGGTATGATGACTTCGCAATCTGATTCAGTTTGGAAATCATAATCCGGAAACTCTTTTCGCAAATCGCGGTGGTTATAAATTTCCCCATTTACTGCTAAAACTATTTTTTTGTCTTTGGAGAACAAAGGTTGTTTTCCCGAAGTTGGATCCACAATCGCCAATCTTTCGTGAGAAAAAATTACTTTCTCATTTTGAAAAATTCCGCTCCAGTCCGGACCGCGATGACGTATCTTTTTCGACATTTCTAAAACCTGAGGTCTTAAGAGTTCGGTTTTTTGTTTCGCATCAAACAGGCATACAATTCCACACATGATTTCTATATTTATCGTTTTGTAAATTTTAATTAAAATTCTACCACAAACATATTGTAAAAGTTTATAAAAATAAACTAAAAATTTCAAAAAGTGAATATTTTTCTTAAATAAGTTTTTAAAGAGGAAAAATTTAAGTTAATCGTACAATTTGACCGATTTATATTGAAAATTTTCATTGCCTCCATTTAAAATAAAAACACTTCCCGAAGAAGAGAAGTGTTTTTTTATCGTTGTTAAAGCGAATCTTTAAACAAAATCCTTCTTAATAATTTCCTCCATACAATATTCTGCAATCGCTGTAATTGTCACAAAAGGATTTACGCCGATCGTTCCGGGAATTAAAGAACCATCAATTACATATAAATTCTGATGACCGTTCAATCTTCCGAACTGATCAGTTGCTTTTCCCAAAACAATTCCGCCCAGGGGATGATAACAAACATCAGCACCAAAACCATTATGGAACAGTATATGCGATCTCGTTCCACCATTGGCATTATTCATAGTACGCAGAAAATGTTTTGCATTGTCTTTCATATGCGCCGTGTGCGATTGGTCCCAGTTTAAATCTAATTTCTGAGCTTTCAGATCATATTTTACTTCGCCAAATTTCTTCAGTTTATTCACCATTAAGTAAAGCGCTGTCGCTACATTTAATCCCATAGGTAAAGGTGCGATCTCTACAAAGAATGGATGTTCCTTATCTTCCCAGTGATCAATTCCACCTACTGGAATCGTAGATTGTTTAAATCCTGTTCCGCCAGAAAAAGCTTTTACCCAATTTCGTCCCGTCATAAAGTTTCCGTTGTTTCCCCATTCTTTTCCAACGTTTTCATCAATTGGGAGCTGTGTTTTCGCGCTGGACTTTAATAACAATTCTATAGAGCCCATTGTTCCGGCCGACAGAATTAATTTCTTTGCGTTAATGATTTTATGCTGAATTTCTTCTCCTTTTGTATTGATAACAGAAATATCGATGGTATAACTTTTATCTGGATTTTGAGAAATATGATTCACCTGATGCAAATCTAGAATTTCCAGTTTTCCTGTTGCCGTCGCTTTTTTCAGGTAGGTTTTATCTAATGAGTTTTTGCCGTGATTATTTCCGTAAATCACTTCTCCGGCCAGAGCAGAACGTGGTACTTCTTCTTTGTACTCTTTTTCCATGTAATTGAAATCATACACATTCGGAACACGAACCGTTTTAAAACCTGCTTTGTGGGCCTCTTCTTCACCAACTCTGTTGAACTTATAGAAGTGACAGTCTTTTAAAAATTCCTCTGAAGCCACATTGGTTTTCAATTCTTTATTTGCTAAAGGAAAGTAATGGGAATAAAATTTCTCTGTATCTAAGTTTGGAAATATTTCTTTAAAATATTCTTTTTTTGGAGTAACAGCCATTCCGCCATTCACGAGAGAACCACCGCCAACTCCGCGGCCAACCCAGACTTTGATATGCTCGAAATCCAGTCGGTCTAATGTTCCAGTGAATTTATCTAAATTAAAAAGATTAAAAAAGGGTGCAATGGTTTTTGTTTTTAGCCAGGCTGCAGAATGACCCGGATTGATCATGGGCGAAAATTTCTCCCCGGATTTCTCCCAGTTTAAGCCCATTTCTAACAGGGTGACGGGAATGCCTTTTTCACAGAGTCTTAATGCTGCAACGGAGCCTCCATAACCGGACCCGATAATAACGACCTCTTTGTCAATCATCTCTGTGGGCTTATTTGATTTAATTTCTAAAGGGTTTTGTGCTTTTCCAAACAGATTGCCTGATCCTAAAAAGAAAAAGGCCGCAATACCTAAACTACTGGTTTGAATAAATTCTTTGCGATTCATACTTGCTCCTTAACAAATAGTGTACTAAAACAGGATTTGAAATTAAAAAAATAAGGATTAACATAATAACTGAGACTGATTTCAATTTTATACGACCTCACTTTTGTGGGAATTTTGGTATTTTTCATTGAGGTTCTGAAAAAGTGGGTAAGAAGAACCGCTTTTTGTTTTTAGCCGCGATTGGAGTGAAAATCCCGCAGAGAGGCGCGAGCGAAGCGAGCGCCGACCGAGGAATTGTAACGTAAAGCGGGACTGATAGAGGAGAGAAGAAAAAATCTTTTTGCTCCGAAAAAAAAATAATCCTCATCTATTCCTCGCCCAAAAGCACGCCCGAAACATTCCAGGAACTGAAGCTGTTACCTTCTTTCTCGCCTTGTGGGATCAAGATTTGAATCTGATGATTGCCCGCCTTTAGATCGCCCAAAGAAATGTAAATCGGATTCGTCGTAGTGCCGGGACACCAGTTGCTGCGGCTGTAATCGGAAGAAGAAAGTCCGTTGGCAAAGTTGCCCGAAGCCGGATTGTAAAGGCGATAACTGCCGCAATCGGTGCGCCATGGAACAAAAGAAAATACCTCTTTTCCGTCGACAAGAATCGTATTTTCTTTCGGTAAAAATTCATCGCCATTTTCCCAGCCGCCGTGTCCCGTTGTAATATAGCGGAGTTTCGCGTTTTTCAAATCTTTTTTCAGCGTGAAATCGGTAATCAAACCTTTTGGAGAATTAAACATGGTGGCATACTCCTGTCCCTCCATTTCCATGATATTCAAGGTGTTAAAAAGGGGAGTAACGGTGTTGTTTCTGAAAACATCGAGTCCATCTTTATGGATCGTCATTTCCAATGAAACCTTGTGTCCGTTTTTGTTGTAGTTTCCAATGAAAACTCCCGTCCAGAATTCTTTTTCGCTCAGGATTTCTTTAAAATCTGAAATATCCTGTCTGTAATATACTTTGTCGTGCCAGTTTTTATCTTTTAATTTCAGATGATTAAACTGCTGAATTCCAAAAGGCGTGAAAAATCTCATGAGTTCCAAAGGAGGCTCATAATTTTCCGTGGCCACAACTCCCTGATATGTTTTTCCGTTTCCATTGTCGAAAGATGGAATTGTTTTAACACCGTTTTGTAGCGCATCGAAAAAGCTTTTCTCTTTATTCTGAGGAATAATGAAAACGCTTCCTGTTCGGTCGTAAGCGTCACCTGCCGATTGCTCTGTTAATTCAACGAAAACATTCGCGTTCGCTTCTATTTTTGGATACTTTACTTTTTTAAGAATGAGAGTTCCTTTGGCAAAACGTAGAATTTTTTTATCCTTTTTTAAATCAGATGTAAAATTGATGGTTTCATTTTCAAAAGTTGATATGGTTGTGAAACGGCTTTTCCAAAGGAGATCTTTATAAGTTAGTTCGTCGGTTGGTGCTATTTTCTTTTGGTCAAAGATTTTTTCCAGGCTGAAGTTTTTTACTTTCGAGATTTCAGTAGCTTTGGTTGTGGTGTTGCCGTTTCTGGTAATTTCTAAAACCAACCCCAAGTCCTGACCTAAGAGCGAAGGTCCGCCTTTGACTTTCAAATCAGTCGTGTACCAAATGTCCATGGTATTGGAGTTGATGGAGGTTACCGCTTTTTTACAAGTATAACCTAAGATTTTCTTGATATCGCTTTTAAGTTCGAATTTTTGTTTTGCTAAAATCTCTTTATTTTCATAGTCAGAAACTGCATTATTCAGTAGAAAAGCAAATTGATTAATCCGGTTATCAGTTCTGTTAATTTTCTGAATTTCAAACGGAATGTCTTTGGTCGTTTTCAAAATTTGATCACTCAGAATAAAGGTTTCTTTGTCATTTGTGAAAACAATAGTAGGATCTTGTTTCTCATTTTCTTTTCCTTCAAAAAACGTTTTATAGGTAATTTTATAATTTTGAGCATATAGGATTTGAGCAATAGACAACAGCAGAAATACGAATAACTTTTTCATTCTTTAGATTTTGTAGACTTTTAATTTGTCTCAAATTTAAGATTTTAAAAGTTCCTTCCATAAGAATTTTCTATGCAAAAACGTAACGTTTAAAATTCCTCTGAAAACATTTAAGACACAATGTTCGCCTCAGTAAAATAGGCTTTAATAGAATTGCAATTATATGAACTTAATAAACCCAGTAAGTTCCATCTCAAAAAAAACGTTTGTGACTTTTGCGGTTTAACAAAAGCGGACACTTAAGTTTCAACGAAAGAAAAAGGAGCGAAAATTTTCGCTCCTTTTAGTATATGATGTATAATCTTATGCTTTTCTCTCGATCAGCGCCATGTAGAATCCGTCGAATCCGGAACTTGGCATAACCTTCTCTTCTTTAATTAAGGAATAACCTTCATTATTTTTCAGGAACGTTGCGACCTGTTCATCGTTTTCGCTGGGCAAAATAGAACATGTTGCGTAAACCATCTTTCCGCCTTTTTTCAAGATCTTGGCGTAATCCTGTAAAATTTGCTGTTGTTCTTTTTTAATCCGGTCAATAAATTCCTGGTCAATTTTCCATTTAGAATCAGGATTTCTTTTCAAAACTCCCAAACCTGAACACGGCGCATCGATCAACAAACGATCCGCTTTTTCATGGAGTCTTTTAATGACTTTGTTATCATCAATGGGTCTGGTTTCAATATTGTGTGCGCCCGCTCTTTTTGCGCGACGCTTCAGTTCGGCCAATTTCCATTCGTAAATATCAAGAGCGATGATCTGTCCTTTGTTTTTCATCAAAGCCGCCAGATGCAAAGTTTTTCCACCCGCTCCGGCACATACATCCACCACGCGCATTCCTTCTTTAACGTCCAGCAATTCGCCGATTTTTTGGGAAGAAGCATCCTGAACTTCAAACAAACCGTCCTTAAATGCCGAGGTTAAAAATACATTTTTCTTTTCCTCCAGTTGTATCGCATCCGGATAATTCGGGATGGGAAAACTTTCAACTTTCTCATCTCTTAAATCAGATACCAATTCTCGGGCTGTCGTTTTCAACGTGTTCACACGCAAAATAGTCGGTGCTTTTTCGTTCAGCGCCTCCATTTCTCTTTCCCAACTCGGGCCGAGTTCTTTCTCCAAAGTTTCGGCTAACCATTCCGGTATAGAATACTGAATGGCTTTTGTAGGAACCGTGTTTTTCTTTAATTTGTTGATGATCTCAGCGTTTTTAATGCCGTCGAATTCTTCAAATTTTTTGTAATGCGTTTTGGTCCAAAGGCAATACGTTAAAATCATTTTATAAATGTTGGCTGGTTTTACACCTTCGCCCATGTAGTATTCCAGGCGTTTTTTCCAGCGAATAATGTCATAAAAGATCTGAGCAACCACTTTTCGGTCTTCGCTGCCCCATTGTTTATGGCCTTTTAATAGTCTTTCAATTACTTTATCGGCATATTTTCGGTCTTCGAAAAAAGTTTCCTGCAAAGCATCGTGAATTCCGATGAGTAAGTTTCTGTGTATGAGTTCCATTTAGGATAATTTAGGTTAAATTCAGCCTCGAACCTTCGGGCTATAATTTTTGCAAAAATAAGGTTTTTTAGCCGAATAGCATGTTTCATCTTTTGGGCGCCTTTATCCGTCTTCCGTTCCCGCTTTTTTTCTTGCCGGCTTCGTTTAAACAGGCTGATGTATTACGGTAAGATCAGCCAACAATAAAAAAGAGCTCCACTCAAGCCGGGGCGCAGATTCGGTCTTTTTAGAAAATTGTTTTTAAATAGATAAAGTAAGATAATTTTCACAACAATTCTTTTCTTCCGCAATTTGCTGTTTAAAATCCGCCGATGTTTGAAAAATTCTCTACTTTGAGACTTCAGTAATTTTTTGAAGAGCACATTTCCAGAGCATTATTTATAAAAAAAGGTTTCATTTCTTTTCAAAAAACCATGATTTCAATCCTCTTGCAATCTTTTTAGAATAATAATATCTTTGTAAAAATTATAATTATGAGCGATACAATAATTTGCCCAAAATGCCAGTCAGAATTTACGTATGAGCAAGATGGCAAAATGGTATGTTCTCAATGTTTCCATGAATGGATTCCCGGAGAAACGGCCGAAGAAGACAAGATTTTAGATGCCAACGGAAATGAATTACAAGACGGCGATACCGTAGTTGTCGTAAAAGATTTGCCCGTAAAAGGCGCGCCAAAACCTGTAAAAGCTGGCACAAAAGTAAAAAACATCAGACTTCGCCCAGACAGTGACCATAATATTGACTGCAAAATTGATGGATTTGGCTCTATGGCGCTGAAATCTGAATTTGTCAAAAAAGCATAGGCCGAATTTTAATTCGACCGGTTTTCTAAGAGTCTAAAGCGTTCGGTTGAAGATTATAAAATTTTTGCAAACAGAAAAAATAGTTGAGAAAAGTTGGGAATAGTTTAGAAAAAACTAATTTCCTGACTTTTCTCTTTTTTATAAATTAATTTTTACAGTACCTTTAATCTTTTCCGGGGTATAGGAAATTAGATTTTTCCCCTTTATTGAAAGTTTATTCCAGAAATGGCTTCCGGCAAAACGACTTTCTAAAACTTCAGCGTCTCTTCCGTTCTCTGTGATTCGGATTTCGTGAGGATACCAAAAGTTTTTGCTCACATTTAAGGCAACTTTTTCCTCGTCGGTGAACACATTTACCTCTCCAAAAAGTCTGGCAACGTATTGATTGTAGGGGGTTTTGTACGTTTCTTCTGCATTGTCATTCTGAATTAAGCGACCTCCTTCTAAAACAATGATCTGATCCAGCCAAGGCATTACTTCCTGAATCTCGTGTGTAGAAATAATTAAGGAAATATTTTTTTCCCGAACGTATTTAAAAAGTCTTTCCCGCAATTCAATTTTGCGGGAGAAATCTAAATTACTAAAAGGTTCATCAAGCAACAGAAGTTTTGGCAATACCGAAAGTGCTCTTGCAATAGCTACACGTTGCTGCTGACCGCCACTCAGGTATTTTGGCAAAGTATCTTTAAATTCGAGTAAACCTACTACTTCCAGCAATTCTTCAACTTTATGCTTTTTCTCCTGTAAATTGATGTTGGAAATAAATTTTCCTACATTTTCAGAAACGGTAGCGTAAGGCATCAAATCGTAATTCTGTGCCACCAGTTTCATATCGTCTTCGCCCGGAACTAAATTTTTTACAGGTCCTAAAATGGATTTTCCATTGAAGAGAATTTCCCCTTTTTCCCACTCGAGAAGTCCATAAATTAAATTTAAAAGGGTTGATTTTCCACAACCACTTTCTCCTGCCAACGCTATAATTTTTCCTTCTTCAATTTTCAGATTAAAGTTTTGAAAAAGAGGCTGATCTGGCCGATGTGAAAAAAATAAATTCTTGATTTCTAAAAGCATGGTGCAAAAATAACATATTTGTTGGTAATAATTTTATTTTTAGTATTTTAGCGCAAACAATAAAAATTTAAGTATTAGTGATGATTACAATTAAAAAATCTTTTCTTTTAGCCGCATTTGCGTCATTGGTTTTAACTTCTTGTACGAAAGATAAACCAGTCGTAAATGAAACTACTGAAGTAACCACCAATAACAATGGAGCAGTTTATGAACTTGATACATTGAACAGTAGAATTGAATGGAAAGGTTATAAAATATTGAAATCTGATCAAACCAGCCATTTCGGTACCATCAATTTTGAAAGCGGCGATTTAACCGTACATGAAGGAATGCTTGAAAGTGGTAAATTTATTGTTGATATGAATTCTTTAACATCTGTTGATCTAAAAGATGACGCAGAACAGTTAGGAAAACTGAACGGTCATTTGAAAAGTGGAGACTTCTTCGAAACCGATAAATTCCCAACTGCATCTTACGAAATTACGAAGGTTTCTAAAAATGATTCCGGAGACTATAATACTTTGCTTGATGGTAATTTGACAATTAAAGGAATTACAAAACCAATGCAGTTTAATGCAAATGTTTCTGTAAAAGATGGCGTGGCGAGTATTGCAACAGAGCCGAAAGACATCAGCAGAGAAGCATTCAACGTGAAATTCCAAATGCCGGTAGCGAATGGAGTTATTAAAGATGATGTAAATCTTCAGATTATTATTAAAGCCAACGAAAAGAAATAAAACTTTAAACAAAGTTTAAAATAAAAATCCGTCTCCTTCTTTGGGACGGATTTTTGTTTGTCTAAATTTATCTTTAAGAATGAAAACCAAGCTGACCAAAAATATTACGTCCAGGATTGATAAGCGCACTGATCATCCCACTTCTTTTTTTGGTTTTATGGAACTGGAGACCTGCAGCGTCCTGTACCAAATGTTATGGATTTAGGATTGCCTGCGAAATACAACCCGAATATTCCATTAGAGAAGCAATATTCTTTTGAGGCTTGCAGAAACTGGAATTGTAAAAAAATTAAAGTTGGTGCGAAAGAAAATTCAAAATTCTATGTTTCAGAAATTGAAAATCTTCAAAAACGAAATGAAAAAGATACGGGGATTGAATTTATTCTTGATGAAAACAATTCTTATAACGATTTTGTCTCTATTTTAAATGATTTAGCAATTGCAAAACATGAAATTTATGGCTTAGATTTAGATAAAACGGGCCACGTTTTTGCACTGGTGGATTATCAAGATTCAAGCACAAAAAAAGAAGAAGTAGAATGCTTACTTTGTAATGATGTGATTGTAAACTATTTGGATAATCGGTCAGTTTTTGAAAGAGTTTTTCTTTCGCATATTTTTGAAAAATATAGCGCATTATCCGCAACATTAACTAATGAATCTTTGTGTCTTCTCTGCGGATTTCTTATTCTTCTAACTGTTTCTATTTTAAACATCAAAAAATTCATATAAAAAAAGGCTGCCTTTCGACAACCTTTAATTTTATTACTTCGCTGCTGGCAGCGGGTTTGCTCTTTTCGCTTCTTCAAAAACGGAAAGCGGAATGTGGCAATATCCACCCGGATTTTTATCTAAATAATCCTGGTGATAATCTTCTGCCTTATAGAAATTTTTCAAAGGAATCGTTTCTACAACCACAGGTTTACTATAATGCTTCGCCAATTTTGCAACCTCAGTTTTTACAATCGCTTCAGCGGTGGGATCGGTCGTGTAAATTCCACTTCTGTAATTATCTCCCACATCATTTCCCTGTCGGTCTATGGTGGTCGGATCAATGGATTTAAAATAAAGGTCGATCAACAAAGGTAGATCTACTTCATCTGCATCATACTGTACTTTCACAGCCTCCGCAAAACCAGTCGTGTGACTGATAACCTGTTCATAAGTTGGGTTTTTTATTTTTCCATTTGCATATCCAACTTCCGTGGCAACCACGCCTCTTACGAGCTGAAATAAATGCTCGGTTCCCCAGAAACATCCACCAGCAAAATAGATTTCTTTAATGTTTTTACCTTCCATATTAATTTCTTCTTTTTTATTTTCTACTTCCGATTTTAATTTAGCCTTGGAGCACGAAAAACTTGTTGCAGCAAAAATTCCTACTCCAAAAATAAATGCCATGAGTGTTAAAATATTTTTCATTCTTTTTTTATTATTTTCCATTTTTTAAATTCATTTTATTTTACATACAAATATGAGGCTGAAATAATAATTACTTGTTTTTAATTCTCTATCGCTGTAATTTCTAAAAACAGACCAATCATCCCAGGAATTTTATATACGATAAAAGTGATTGTAAGGTTTTGAAAAAGACATAAAACTACGCTAAAATGGGAATTAATGTAAAGTTGTGCATTTACAAAAACAGTATTCCACATCATTTTAAAAATGATTAAATTTGCAATCTTATAAATAAGCCATAAAGCCAATCGCTAAAGCCAAATTCAACTATGACTTCACAAAACATACGCCAACAATTTCTTGATTATTTTAAAGAAAAAGGCCACCAAATTGTTCCATCTGCACCCATTGTTTTAAAAGATGACCCGACCTTGATGTTTTCTAACTCCGGAATGACGCAGTTTAAGGATTATTTTTTAGGGTATAAGGAACCGAAATCTTCCAGAATTGCTGATACGCAAAAATGTTTACGGGTTTCGGGGAAACATAACGATTTAGACGATGTTGGACGCGATACTTACCATCATACCATGTTTGAGATGTTGGGAAACTGGTCGTTCGGCGATTATTTTAAAAAAGAAGCAATTCAGTTTGCGTGGGAGTTGTTGACTGAAGTTTACAAAATTCCAAAAGAAAATCTTTACGTGACTATTTTTGAAGGTGATGCATCTGAAAATTTAGAACGTGATCAGGAAGCATTTGATTTTTGGAAAGCCAATATTTCCGAAGACCGAATTATCAATGGAAACAAAAAAGATAATTTCTGGGAAATGGGGGAGAGTGGCCCTTGTGGCCCTTGTTCTGAAATTCATGTTGATTTAAGAACAGATGAAGAAAAAGCCGCAGTTTCAGGCTTAGATTTAGTCAATAACGATCATCCGCAAGTGGTTGAGATCTGGAATCTTGTATTCATGCAATTCAACAGAAAAGCCGACGGAAGTTTAGAGAAACTACCTAAAAAACACGTGGATACCGGAATGGGTTTTGAGCGTCTGTGTATGGCTTTACAAGGAAAAAAATCAAATTATGATACCGATGTTTTTACGCCTTTAATTGCAAAAGTGGAAGAACTTTCAGGTAAAAAATATACCGGAATTTTAGAAGACGAAAAAGATATTGCAATTCGCGTTGTGGTAGATCATATCCGTGCAGTGGCTTTTGCGATTGCCGATGGACAGTTGCCTTCCAACGGAGGTGCGGGATATGTGATCCGCAGAATTTTACGTCGTGGAATTTCGTACGCTTACCGATTTTTAGGAATGAAAGAAGCCTTCCTTTATGAATTGGTAGCAATATTAAAAGCTGATATGGGCGAATTTTTCCCAGAGTTGGTTAAACAGGAAAAACTGGTTACGGAGGTGATTCGGGAAGAGGAAGTTTCTTTCTTAAAAACCATTGAACACGGTTTGAAAAGAATTGATTTAATTATTAACGAAACAATTTCTAAAGGTCAAAAAACGCTTCCTGGTGCAGATGTTTTTGAATTGTATGATACGTACGGTTTCCCCGCAGATTTATCCAGAATTATCGCTGAAGAGAAACAATTAACGGTCGATGAAGCAGGTTTTGAAGAGGAAATGAACAAGCAGAAACAGCGTTCAAAAAAATCATCAGCGCAGAAAGTTTATGACTGGGTTGTTTTAGAAGGAAAAGCAGAATCTTTCGTAGGTTACGACCAAACCGAAACCGAAACTTATATTACGCGTTACCGAAAAGTTGAAAATAAAGACGGCGAATTTTATCAGATCGTATTGTCGAAATCGCCTTTCTATCCGGAAGGTGGTGGACAAGTTGGCGACAAAGGAATTTTAATCCCAAGCTATGCGGAAGGTTTTGATATTTCAAATCCAAGCATTTCTACAATTACCGACTGTTCAGAAATCATCGAAGTTCTGGAAACCCGAAAAGAAAATAATCTGATCGTTTCTTTAATTAAAGAAATGCCGAAAGATGCCGGTGCAGTTTTCTATGCTAAAGTAAATGAGTCGGAAAGAAAAAATACGCAGGCAAATCACTCAGTAACACACTTGTTACACGAGGCATTGCGTGAAGTTTTAGGAACACACGTTGAGCAAAAAGGTTCCTTCGTTGGACCGAATTATTTGCGTTTCGATTTCTCTCATTTTTCTAAAATGGATGAAGAACAATTGAAAATCGTAGAAGAAAAAGTTAATGCGAAAATCAAAGAAAATATTGCATTACAAGAATTCCGTGAAATTCCAATTACCGAAGCGATGGAAAAAGGCGCAATGGCTTTGTTCGGTGAAAAATACGGCGATAAAGTTCGAATGATCCAGTTCGGTTCTTCTAAAGAATTGTGTGGTGGAACGCATGTGAAACATACGGGAGAAATCGGTCATTTTAAAATTCAGAACGAAAGTTCAACGGCGGCAGGAATCCGTAGAATTGAAGCGATTTCGGGGGATCAGTCTGCGGCATATTTTAGAAATTTAGAAACCCAGCTAAAAGAAATTTCTTCTTTATTAAAGTCGAAAGATTTAGTAAAATCAGTTGAGAAATTGATTGAAGAAAACACTTCTTTAAAATCTGAAATCGAATCTTTGAAAAAAGAAAAAGCAAAATCAGAAACTTCAAACTGGGCAAATGATTTCGTTCAAAAAGATGATAAAAAATTATTGGTGAAGAAAGTTTCTCTGGATGCCGGAAGCGTGAAAGATATCGTGTTCCAGTTGAAGAAAGATATTGAGAGTTCCGTAATCGTAATCATTTCTGATGCGAATGGAAAACCAATGATAACCGTTGGCGTTTCTGCGGATTTAGAATCAAAATACCACGCGGGAAATATCGTTAAAGATTTAGCGAAAGAAATCCAAGGCGGCGGTGGTGGAAATCCTGGCTTTGCAACTGCAGGTGGGAAAAATTTTAAAGGCATCGAAAATGCTTATCAAAAAGCACTTTCACTTTAATTATAATAAAATATTTTACATAAAAAATCCCGAAAGTAATTTCGGGATTTTATTTTTTTATAATAAAGGATTCTTATTTATTTCCTCCACCTCTTGCAACAAGAGCAATGATCACAATCAGTATCAAAGCACCGATCACCCAAACCAAAGGATTACTCATCCAGTCGCCTCCCATCGCATCGCCTCCTTTGTTTACGTCCACGTCAACTTTTAAGTCAGCTGCTTTTTCCTGCGCTCGAACCATTACTACTGCAAGATTAGCCATCACAGCCATTGCGAAAATTTGAATCTTTGAAAGTAAATTAGTACGTGTCATAATTTTATTTTTTTAATGTTATAAAAATTACGGTTCTAAAATCGTACCAAAAGTTAAAAGAGATATAATCGTTGTTAAATAAATCTTAAATTAAAATCTAAATTCCATTAAATAATCGTCCATGACAAAGCCGTTTCCAATGTCGAATACTTTCTCTTCAAAAACACTGAAACCTTGTGATTCGTAGACTGCTTTTGCGGGATTATCTTTATTCACGTTCAAAATAATTCGTTTATCACTTGAATCGGCTACCTCTTCTTTTAAAAATGAAAGCGCTTTTTTGCCCAAGCCTTTTCCTATAAAATCTTCTAGGAGGTATATGCGGTGCAACTTTGTTGTTGCCGGTTCGTAATGAAATTCAAAACCAATAAATCCTGTCACCTGATCCTCCTCTTTAATCATATAATAATGATAATTTTCACTATTAAGATGGCGGGAAATCTCTTTAGTTGAATACATTTGATCCAGCATGTACTCAATTTGGGCTTGGCTGAGAATATTTTTATACGCTGCGTTCCAGGATTTCTGTGCTAACTGTTGGACAAAGGAAATATCGCTTTCCGTCACTTTTATAAATTCTGCCATGATTTATTTAGCTTAATTCGAATAAAGTAATTTCTGGTTCAATTCCCACTCTTCCGGGATAACCGATGACGCCAAAGCCTCGGTTTACGTAAAGCGATTTGCCTTCACTTTCATACAAATCTGCCCATTTTGGATAACGATACTGCACGGGAGACCACCGAACATTTTTTAGATCAATGCCAAATTGCATTCCGTGTGTATGGCCGGAAAGAGTCAGTTGAACGTTCGATGGGTGCTTTTTAACAATTCTATCGAAGTGGGTGGGATCATGACTCATCAGGATTTTTGCAGCTTCAGGGGGAACACCCGCTGCGGCTTTATCTAAGTCCCCATATTGCGGAAAAGGTTTTTCGCCCCAATTTTCAACGCCTAAAATGTATAGTTTTTCGCCATTTTTCTCAATGATTCGATGTTCATTACGCAACATTTGGAAACCTGCTCTTGCCTGTAATTGAATGAGGTGAGGGACATTTTCAGCTTTTTCTTCCGCTGATTTCCATTCGCCGTAATCCCCGTAATCATGATTTCCAAGAATAGAAAGTTTACCGTCTCTGGATTGAATGCTTGAAAATAAGGGCACAAAAGGTTCGAATTCATGCGCATAATTATTCACCATATCTCCCGTAAAAAGGATGAGGTCCGCTTTCTGCTCATTAATGAGATTAATGGCTTTTTGTAATTTTTCCGGATGAAAGAAACTGCCGGAATGCACATCGGAGATCTGTATAATTCTATACCCTTTAAAACTGGCCGGCAAATTTTTAATTTTAATTTTTACTTTTCTTACCGAGTGTCTATATTTCCCAAAAATTATGCCGTCGATAAAAAAAGCAGAGAGCATTGCCGCACTCCCAATTCCTATAAAACTTAAAAATTGTCGCCGCTCGGGAAGGTAGTTTTCGCCCCCGCCAAAACTTTGAAAGAGAAATCGAATTCCTCTGTACAAATCCTCAATCAACAAAAAAAAGATGATGAAGAGCTTAGGAAGAAAGAAAATTAAAAAAAGAGATGCCACCAGCTGTACGCGATGATGATCACGATCTGTTCTCTTAAAATTCAGGATTTCATAAATGAAAAAGAGATAGGCGATAAGGGTAATAGCCCAGTAAGCAATACGTAACCAGTGATTGTTGGTAACTGTTTTAAAAGCCTGGTAAATATAAAATTCGAGGGCGAAAAAAATGCCGGTGATGATTAAAATGTTTTTCTGCATTTGTTGTAGTCAAGAAAAAAGCACAAAACAAATTTTGTGCTTTTTATAATTTTAAATAAAATCTTTAAGGGAATCTGTAAACAACCGCGTTGATGTTCATTCCGGCTCCTACAGACGCAAATAAAATATTTCCTTTGTCTTTAAAAGCATGGTTTTCCAATTTTCCTTTTCTGATGAGGTCAAACATGGTTGGAATTGTCGCCACGGAAGAGTTTCCAAATTGTTGAATCGTCATGGGAGCGATTGCGTGATCGTATTCTGTTCGACCGTAAAGTTTAAAGAGACGGGAGATCATCGCGTAATCCATCTTCGCATTGGCTTGATGTATAAGGATTTTATCAATGTCGTCTATGCCTAGATTAGCTTTGTCAATGGTTTCTTTAATCGCATCCGGCACGTTTTTTAAAGCGTACTCGTAAATTTTACGTCCATGCATTCTGATGTATAGTGGTCTGCGGTCTTCATCTAATTTTAGAGAAGGAGAATTTTCCAGATAATAAAGTTCGGGACCATTATCACAAATCGTATTATCAGCAATGATTCCTACGGTTTCATCGTCAGTTGCTTTTACGACAACAGCACCGGCGCCATCTGCAAAAATCATTTTGTTTCGGTCGAACTTATCTGTTACTCTGCTTAAAGTTTCAGATCCAACGACAAGAATTAATTTTGCCTTTTTTGCTTTAATTAAAGTATCTGCCATTATCAGGGCTTCAACCCAACCTGGACAACCGAAGATCATATCGTAATTTACCGTTCTTCTGTTTTTGATGCCTAATTTATTCTTCACTCGGGAAGACATGGAAGGCATAAAATTCGACATTCCATCCTTATTAACTTCACCAAAATTGCTGGCATAAATAATATAGTCTAAATCTTCCTGATCAATTTTTGCATCAGCGATCGCCTCTTTTGCGGCACGGTAGCCAAGGTCCGAATTATGTTCACCATCTTCCAGATATCGGCGGTTTTCAATTTCGGTGATTTCGATAAATTTCTGGATCACCTCTTCGTTGGGTTTGTCTATTTTCTCACCTTCATCAGTGTAGAAAACAGAATCCATGAAATGTTCTTTACCTACAACTTTGGTGGGAAGACAACTCCCTGAGCCTATTATGATTGTATTTGGCATATGTATTAATGAAAAATTTAAGGCAAAGTTAAGAATTAATATTGTACCGCCGTGAAACAAAATTATTATTAAATTTGCAAAAGTTTTTTCACCCTAATATTTTTTATGAAAATAAGTCCTTCCACAAAAGGTTTAATCATTTCCCTGCTGACTGTTATTTTTGCATTCGGAATTTACTTTTTGTTTTTAGCCAAAAAAAATTATTATTTGGTCGACAATCCCTCTGATGATACCTTTTACTTTAACATTAATAATGGTGAAGAAAAAATCATAACCGCCGGTCAACATGTGAAAGTAGATCTAAAGAAAGGTAAAAATGAGATCAAAGTTTTTGATGCGGAAAAGAAAATGCTGTTTGATTCCAGCTTTACCGTAAATAAAGTTCGCGGTTTAGTGAATATTGCGCATCAGGATTATTACATAAATGAGCAGTTTTATGGATATGGAGTTAATAAAGATTCCCTGATTGCGACCAGAAGACAAACCAATATCGACGGGAAACTGTATGTGAATGCTCCTGTTCGTTTCAATAAATTATATACCGATGATTTTTATTATAATATCGATGAGGATTATGATAAGGTCGTGAAGAATGTTCAGAAAACGGAATCCCGCACAAAGATTTTCCGTAAAACAGATTTTCTAAATTATTACAAAGAATACTATCAATTTTAATACACACCCCTTGAAGCAAGTAACGCCTTATAATACCGAAGCCGGAAAGAAAAAAGAAGTCGAAGATATGTTCGACAACATTGCGCCGAAATATGATTTATTGAATCATGTTCTCTCAATGAAAATTGATGTTCTCTGGAGAAACACTTTGGTGAAATGGATGAGTGCTGACCAACCGAAATTAGTTTTGGATGTCGCCACCGGAACCGGAGATTTAGCAATTGCGGTTCAAAAAGGAACGGGTGCGAAAATGGTTGGTTTAGATCTCTCTCAACAAATGTTGAATGTGGGTATCGAAAAAATCAAGAAGATTAACTTAACCGATCAAATCGAAATGATCAAAGGCGATGCGGAAAATCTTCCTTTTGAAAGCAATAAATTTGATGCGGTTTCCGTTGCATTTGGAGTGCGTAATTTTGAAAACTTAGATAAAGGGCTAGCAGAACTGAAAAGGGTAGTAAAAGAAAATAAAAGCGTTTATATTCTGGAGTTTTCTAAAGTTGAAGGGGTTTTAGCGCCTTTTTACATGTTCTATTTTAAAAATGTCTTACCTCAGATTGGCAAGTTGGTTTCAAAAGATACGCGCGCTTACACCTACCTTCCGGATTCTGTGAATGCTTTTCCGTATGGAGAAAAAATGAAACAAATTCTTCTGAACGTTGGATTTAGAACGGTAGAATATAAAAAATTGAGTTTAGGTATCGCAACCATTTATAAGGCAACAAAATAATATGTGGAAACTTTTTTTGAAAATAAATTTGGTGGCAGCCTTTTGTTTTGCTACCGTTGCTGAAGCTCAGCTTTTTAGGACCAAAGACCGAATGGATAATCTGGAAGGATTTGACAATCAAAAGTTCAGTTATGGTTTTTATTTGGCGGCTAATAATTTTGACTACAAGCTGGTGCTCGATCCAAAATTCGGGATGAATGGTCAAAAAAGTTTGGTGCAACCGAAAGCCTTTTACAGTTTCGGCGCCGGTTTGATCGGCAAATTCCGGTTGAATGATAATTTTGATTTAAGAATTGAACCGGGTTTACAATTTGTGGAGCGCGAGATTTATTTCGATACACAATCTAATGATCAATTCGCAGCGGGAACGCCGGCAAATCTTCCTTTTACACCACGAGAATTAACAGAAGCCGATAAATTAAGGACCATAAAATCAACATATGTTGATATCCCTTTATTAATTGAAGTTCATGGGGACCGCTGGTATAACTCCCGTCCTTACGCTGCTGCAGGAATTAATTATATGATGAATCTGCAATCCAACAATAAATCTGAAGATGATAATGAACAGGGAATTTTCCGTACCACTGCGAGTAATTTTGCGTGGTCTGCCGAAGTTGGGATTCAGTTTTATTTCAGTAGATTTAAATTAACCCCCGGTTTCAGAGGAACTTTTATGATTAACAATGAAACAGTCGCAGATAATGCCACAACTCCTCCTTATTGGACATCAGCAATTTCCAGTGCAAAATCCAGAGCCTTTATGTTTGTACTGAAATTTGAGTAAAAAATCGTACAATTTTAAGATAGTGAAGAGAAAGTTTTGGGACTTTCTCTTTTTTTATTAAATGATTTAAGAAATTAGTGTTCATTTATGGTCACTTTCAATTTAAATTTTTATATTTTTGCTACAGAGTTAGAATAAATTAACCTGAGAAATGCTCCAAGACTTAGAACAGAATTTTTCGCTTTTAGAAAAAAAGATATTGACGATAAGTAAAAATTATCAGAATCTTGACGAAAAATATGTTGAATTAAAGCAGGAACACGAAGAATTGAAGGAGAAATACGAAGAGGAAAGGAAGAAGAATCAGGTATTAGCAGAAGAACAAAAAAATATAAAACTTTACTCAGCAATATCAGGAAACCCGGATCATAACCGGTTGATGAAAAATCACATTAACCGATTGATCAAAGAAGTGGATTATTGTATTGCAGAGCTTCAAAATAGCGGATTGTAATGGACGTGAGAAGAATTACCATCACCATTGCGGGAAGAAGTTATCCGCTGAATGTGCCCTCTGCAGAAGAAGAAACACTGCGGCGCGTAGGGAAACAGATTGAAGCCATGATTAAAGATTTTGAACAGAATTTTGATGTTAGAGATAAACAAGATGCATTAGCAATGTGCGCCCTGAAATTGGGAACCAATGCTGAGGTAGCCCAAATCACTAACGATAAAAATATAAAAGATTCCACGGAGCGGTTGAAAATAATCAATCAAACCCTGGAAGCGTTGGAAAAGTAGATTTTTCTTTTTCAATCAACAACTGCCTACAATAGTTCTAACACATTACAGGTGAACTCAACGCTATACAATTGCCGAACGAAAGTTTATTTAATGGCGCGCCGACTTGCTCGGATTACAGAAAATAAAAAACAGTTCAAATCGTGTTGATAAGGAGTTTACTCTATATCCTTGAATTATTGTAGGCTTTTTTTATGACCAAAAATGACATTAAATAAAAAATAAAAGACCGGTTTTCTGTCTTTTATTCGTAATAAAAAAGAACGATTAATATTAAAACTAAACATATATGACAACAACGATCGCTATTATTATCGGCATTGTTTGTCTGGCTGCAGGAGCGGCTTTAGGAATGATTTTTTCTAAAAGCTCCCTGAATGCTAAGGCAAAATTCATCATCGATGATGCTAAAAAAAATGCTGAAAATCTTATAGAGAAATCTACTGTACAGGCAGAAACCATTAAGAAAGAAAAACACTTACAAGCTAAGGAAAAGTTTATGGAGCTGAAGTCTCAGCATGATGCAGACATTCAGAGCAGAGAAAAGAAAATGCAGGATTCGGAAAAAAGAATCCGCGACAAAGAACAAAAACTGAACGACGAACTTAGCAAAACCGGAAAATTAGAAAAAGATCTGGATCGCCAAATTGCAGATTACAGTAAGAAAAACGAAATCCTAGAAAGAAAACAACAGGAATTAGATATGGTAACTGCCCAGAAAGTTGAGATCTTAGAAAGAATCTCGGGATATTCGGCAGAAGATGCGAAAAACGAATTGGTAGAAGCTCTGAAAGCAGAAGCCAAAACGAAAGCGCAGGCTCATGTACAAAATATTATGGCGGAAGCGCAATTGAATGCTAAGCAGGAAGCCAAGAAAATTGTAATTCAAACTATTCAGAGAATCGGAACGGAACAGGCAATCGAAAATTCGGTTTCTGTATTCAATATTGAATCTGATGAGGTTAAAGGTAGGATTATCGGTAGAGAAGGACGTAATATTCGTGCTTTAGAAGCCGCTACAGGTGTTGAAATTATCGTCGACGATACTCCGGAAGCAATTTTACTTTCATGCTTTGATCCGGTAAGAAGAGAGATCGCAAGATTGTCGCTTCACCGTTTGGTGACCGATGGTAGAATTCACCCAGCCAGAATCGAAGAAGTAGTTGATAAAACTAAAAAACAGATCGAAGAAGAAATCATCGAAGTTGGTAAAAGAACCGTTATTGATTTAGGAGTTCACGGACTTCACCCGGAATTGGTGAAAATTGTGGGTCGAATGAAATTCCGTTCTTCTTATGGACAGAACTTATTGCAACACTCCAGAGAAGTTGCAAACATCGCCGGAACAATGGCTGCAGAATTAGGTCTCAACGTTAAGTTGGCGAAAAGAGCAGGTCTACTTCACGATATTGGTAAAGTTCCGGAACAGGAATCTGAATTGCCACACGCACTTTTAGGAATGCAGTGGGCTGAGAAATATGGTGAAAACCCTGAAGTTGTTAACGCCATCGGAGCTCACCATGATGAAGTAGAAATGACAACATTGTTATCGCCCATCATTCAGGTTGCCGATGCAATTTCGGGAGCAAGACCAGGCGCGAGAAGACAGGTACTGGAATCTTATATCCAAAGATTGAAAGACCTAGAAGCCGCGGCTTTAAGTTTTGATGGAGTTTCAAGTGCTTACGCAATTCAGGCAGGTAGAGAACTTAGAGTAATGGTAGAAAGTGGAAAAGTGAATGATGACCAGTCATCTCAACTCTCTTATGATATCTCAGAGAAGATTCAGAATGAATTAACATATCCAGGACAGGTTAGGGTGACAGTAATCCGAGAAACGAGATCGGTGAATATCGCGAGATAATCCTTCAAAATATTTTATTTAAAAACTCCTTTCAGAAATGAAAGGAGTTTTTCTTTTTTAAGTTTTAACTATTAAACGGAGGTATACTTCTATTACACGAAATGGTTTCTTTCAGTCAATCTTCTTCTTTGATCTGAAGTTTTCAACTTGTAAAACATGCTTTGTCTTAAATAAAAAACCTTTGAAAATTTGACTGAAAATACTTTATTATAAAAGGCAAAAAAGAATGATTTAATTCCTTTTCATTCCAAAGTTCTTTCTTTTGCTGTTGCCTAAAAAAAACATTAATTGAAATGTATAAACTCACTTTCCAAGTGTAGTGTCTTCGATTACAATCTTATACTCTCAGTTCACAGCACATTTTCATTTGCCGTTTTCGCCGGTTTAAATACTTTCAAATCTTTACAGAATTATCCGATAGCATTGCTCTTAATTTCTATTTTTGATCATGACATAACCAGACAATACTCTGCCGTCAGAAAGACTGATGTGATACCAATAATTCCCTGTTGCTAATTTTCTAGTTAAATATTCTCCATTCCAAGAGAAAGGACCTTTTACGACGCGGTCTAACACGACTGTTCCGAAACGATCGATTACTTTTACTTTAGAACCGGGATAATTTTCTATTCCTTCTATTTTCCAGTCGTCATTGATTCCATCGCTGTTGGGAGAGAAGGCATTATTAATTTTGAAAATAGTGAACTCTTTTTCTGCAACTGCGCACGGTTGCAGACCACTTCTCACGAATGCAATATGATTTCCGTTGGGAACATTATAGAAAATAGTAGAGGATTGCCAAGTAGTCCCGTCTATGGAATACTCCAGCATTCCACTTCCTGTCGCAATAATTTGAACGGTACTGTTTTCTATTTTGATGTCGGTAATTAAAGGGAAATCTACTTTCTTAACCACTACTGATTTTTTCGTGCTGCAACCCGAGAGATTGGTGACCGTAACCTGATAAGTTCCGTTTTGATCCGCATTAATCGTTTGTTGTGAACTTATTTGCGTTCCATTAAATTTCCATACATAAGAACTTGCTCCTGTAGGATTGCCCGCATCCAGTAGTACAAAACTCTCCGGACAATATTCTGCTGTTGCCGGCAATGGAACGACTGGCGAAGCATCAAGAGGAATAATCAGTTTTACTTTCGCTGAACATCCCGACGCTGAATTTATTTCTACAAAGAAATTATTCGGCCCAGTTTGTAAATTATAGTTTGCAACATCGGTAATCACCTGGTTATTTTGATTGTAATAAATGTAAGTGTACACGGCTGAATTTACGACCAGATTATTTTCATACTGTGTTAAATTTATTTTTTTAGTTCCATTTTCATCTGAACATAAAGGCGCGGCAGTGAAGTCCGTGGCTGGAATATTTGTGGTAACCAAAGATACGGTGACCGCAGTTCTCTGAACACTTTCGCAAGCTTGACTCGTTTGGGTGGCAAAGTAGGTCATTCCATTTTGAAGAACCGTATTTCCCGGAAGAACTGTACTTCCAGAATTGCTGCCATACCATTTTATTTGACTTCCTGTGAGCACCAGATTCGCCAATGTCGCATTTTGACTTGTACAAAATTCCTGGAGAGAATTTCCGGTTGGTGCTGGGGTGGCGATAATATTCACGGTTACCGGAGTTCTTTCACTTTCACAAGAATTTACGGTTTGCGTTGCATAATAAGTACTGCCGTTCATCAATGGAGTAGTGCTGGAAATGGTATTTCCTAAAATTGGATTTGCATACCACTTCACATTCGTTCCCGTAACACTAAGATTGGCAACGGTTGCATTTTGTTGTACGCAGAAATTTTGTGTAGCATTTACAGTCGGTTTTGGTGTTGGATTATTAAAAATATTTACCACTACAGAAGAGTTGATCGATTCGCAACCGAGGGAATTTTTAATTTTGAGAAGATAAGTTTTCGGCAATAAACCTTTGAAAGTATTTGAGTTTTGCCAAGTCAATCCGCCATCAATACTGTATTGTGATGCACTTTCATTAATGATAATTTGGGCTGATGAATTCGAGCAATCAATTTGTTGCACGGTTGCTGTTGGCATTGCCGGCGTATCTGCGGGAGTATTGATTTTTACTGAAACTACTCCCGATTCGCAACCTGCGCTGTTTTTAACTTTCAGTTGATAGGTTCCCGGCGCAAGTTGTCCGGAATTTGAACTTGAAGAATAAGTTGCTCCATTATCAAAACTATACAGGTGTTCCGTAGAAGTTATCGTAATATTTCCAAAAGGACTAACACAGGAAGTGGGATGCGTAACTGCAAAAAGTGGGAGTGTGGGTGCATTCGGTGGTGCGTCAACAGTAGCCGTAGTCGCTGCAGATGAACAACCATTTGCATCTAACTTGATCCGGATTTGATAGGTTCCCGGAGAAAGATTGGCAGAAGCAGTCGTAACCCAAGTCGAGCCATCATCAAAACTATATAAACCTGCAGCAGAAATCACGGATACAGTTCCCCAGGCGGCCGCACATCCAGTTGGTTGACTTACGGCAATCTGTGGAGCGTTAGACGTAATAGGCTGCGCATTTACCGTTGCAATTCCGGCATATGAAATACATCCTGCATTATCTTTAATCATTAAATTATATGTTCCCGGTCCTACATTAGATTTTGAATTACTGGTGCTGTAAGTAAGGCCATTGTCAAAACTATATTCTGCAGCGGTTGTAGTTATTTGTATCGTTCCTAAAGCAGTTGTACAATTTGGTTGCGCGATAGTAAAGAGTGGAGCAGGCAGCGGTGCAGGAGTGGTCACCGTAGCGGTGGTTACATCTGAAATACAACCTGCGCCATTTTTTATTTTGATTTTATAATTACCTGGGAGCAAACCGCTTTTCGTGTCTGAATAAATAAAAGTTAACCCATCATCAAAACTGTAGGTTGATGCAGGGGTCGTTACTGTAATTGAACCTGTAGAAACGCTGCAAGTTGGTTGTGTAACTGATAACGCAGGTGCTGCAATGTTGGTTCCTGAATTTAGGGTAACAGCAACAGCAACAGATTGGCAACTTGAACTGTTGGTTTTTATTCTGATGATATATGTTCCTGCCCCGATATTTTTTTTCACCGGATTGGTAGTCCAGGTCGCGCCATCATTAAAGGTGTAACTGCTTCCGGGTGTCGTAATCGTAATGCTGCCATCGGTCGCGTCACATGCGGTGGGCTGTGTTACCGTAGCCACAGGAGTAGTAGGAATCGAGGGTGCAGAATTGATGTAGGCATAAGCACCTTGCGAAACACATCCAAAAGAATTTTTAATTAGAAGAGTATAACTTCCTGAATTTACGTTTGTTTTTACCGGATTGCTGGTCCAGGTCGCGCCGTTATCAAAACTGTAAAGATCGGCTATCGTATTGATGAAAATGCTTCCTTTCGGTACAGAACAGGTTGGCTGAATTGTGGTGACGCTCGGTGAATTCAAATAAAATTTATAAATTGACGCACTGGCAGATGTTGAAGTACAACCAGCAGAATTTTTGATTAAAATGTTATAATATCCAGGTGTAGGATTTAGTAAAACGGGATTCGTTACCCAGGTTACTCCATTATCAAAGGAGTATCGTACTGCTTGAGAAACCACAGTTATGCTTCCGGTATTGGTGCAAGTCGGTTGCACTACTTTAATCAAAGGACGCGGTAAGTAAAAAGCATGGATGTAAATACTCATATCGTAAGGATTGGAAGTACATCCTTGTGCATTTTTAATTACAATATTAAAGGAACCCGACGATAAATTGGTTTTTTCGTTTACGGTGCTCCAGGTTTGTCCACCGTCAAAACTATAGGATGAAGCACTCGTCATTATTTTGATGCTTCCTTTATTTCCACAGGTTGGCTGAATAATTAAAACATCAGGTTTAGGCAAATAGTATTTTACCAGATTTAAAGAATTGCCGTATGAACTAGATTTGCAGCCTTGTGCATTTTGAACCATCACATTATAATAACCATCGCTAAGATTGGTAAAAGTAGGAGAGGTGCTCCAGGTCTGGCCGCCATTAATACTGTATTGTGTTGCCGGCGTTGTGATAGTAATGGTTCCACCCACCCCACAACTTGGCTGCGTACTTGTAAAACTGGGGGTTGGGAGGAAAACTTCTGCCATAATTACCGAAGTATAATTAGAAGTACAGGTGCCGTTTTTAACCTTCACGTAATAATATCCAGGAGAAACATTATTTAAAACGGGTGAAGAACTCCACGTATTCCCATTATCAAAACTGTAAGAGGTGGCTGGTGTGGTCACGGTAATTTTTCCTTTAACTCCACAGATTGGTTGAATAACATCCACCGTTGGACTTGCAAGGTCGGTCGTGTTCATGTCAACTCCAATACTATTAGATTTACAGTTAGCGCTGTTTTTTACCACTAAATAATAACTACCAGCAGGTAAATTGTCAAAAACAGGATTGGTAGACCAGGTATATCCACCATCGATACTATAACCATCGGCGGTAGAAGTAAAGGTGATGTTTCCAATATTCCCACAACTGGGGCTCACGGCTGTATAAGTAGGATTATCTAAATAGATTTGATTAAAATAAACGTAATTACTTTCCGACACACAGTTTTGGCTGTTCTTAATCATTACATTATAACTGGACCCCGTTAAATTATTGAAAACATTGGTTGTTACCCAAGTGGCTCCGCCATTAATACTGTAGAAACTTGCAGAAGTATTGATGGTGATGCTTCCTTTAGTAGTACAGGTTGGCTGAATAATCGTTGTAGAAGGTATTGGTAATTTTCCTTCATATAAATAAATTCCTTGTGGATCCGAGGTGCAACCTAAGCTGTTTTTAGTCATCAATTGATAAGTCCCTGCCGGTAAACTTTTGGTGTTGGTCGTAACCCAAGTAACACCATTATCGAAGGAATAAAAATCGGATATACTGTTGATGGTAATACCTCCATTATTTCCACAAGTTGGTTGCACTACGGTCGTAAAAAAATACGGAAGTTTCGGCGGATACAAATAAACAGAGTTTGCCAATGATTGACATCCTGCGGCATTCTTTAATTTTATATTGTAAGTTCCGGCAGGCAAATCTTTCATATTGCTGGTTCCCCATGTCGCGCCGTTGTCGAAACTGTAGAAATCTGCTTCTGTTTTAATGTAAACCGTTCCGTTTTCTCCACAGGTTGGCTGTATTGATTCATAATCTGGATAGGTATTCTGAAAGGTCTGCAGATAAATACTTTGAAAATAGGAAGTACAGCCCAAACTATTTTTGATACCTACAGAAAAATTTCCAGACAGGATATTAGATAGAATATTTGTCGTAACCCAAGTTTGTCCACCATCGAAAGTGTAAAAATCAGCGGGTGTATTAATGGTGATACTTCCGGGGACAGAACACGCGGGACTAACTACGGTGTAATCAGGATTTCCAAGAGTATTACTCGATATTAAAACAACGGCCGGATCTGAAATACATCCTGCAATATCTTTGGTCCTGATGGTGTAGGTTCCCGGTTGTAATCCTTCTGCGACAGCATCGGTGACCCAGGTCGAACCATTGTCAAAACTATAATAAGCCGCATTACTGGTAACCGTAATCTTCCCGGTATCTCCACAAAACCGTGGTTGTTCAGAGTCAACGTTAGGATAAGGGGTAAGCGATGGAACAATGGTAGCCGACTGTGCATAAGAAGTACAGCCTTTCACTGTTTTAATCAATACCCGATAAGTTCCGGGATACAATCCTGTCTTTGTGGAATTGGTTCCCCAGGTTAGTCCATTATCGAAACTATATTCCGAAGCAGAAGAGGTTACTTTAATGGTTCCTGTAGAAACAAAACAAGAGGGCTGTGTAATTTCCAGAGTTGGTGTAACTGCAGTCTGACTGGGTTCTATCGATACATCTGCCGTACTTGAACACCCAAAACTATCAGTCACGGTTACGGAATAGGTCCCAATATTTGTTACGGTAATATTTTGACTGGTTTCTCCCGTACTCCACAAATAAGTGGCTCCTGAAGATGCTTTTAGCACCGTGCTTCCCGAGCACACATTCAGAATTCCTGAAATAGTGGCGGTCGGATTTTTAACTTCAAGATTAACAGGAATAATTTTATAGCAACCCGCATCTCTCGAGACTCTTATATAAATAACAGCTGAAGGTGAATTGTAAGTTTTGACATTGGCTATCGAGTTCGTGTTATTAAAGGCATTATCGAAATTTTTAAAGTAAGTAAATGTGATGCCCGCTGTGGAATTGACGACTTGTGAATCAAAAGTGGTTAAGTTAAAATCTTCAAAACCATCATGGTTGGTATCGCATTTTGATATTTTTGCCGTGTTCACATTTAAATTACAGTTTGAGGAGCAATTTAAAAAACTGATATCCCAGCCGTCATTTGCATCAGGGTCATTCGCAGAAGCGAAAATCTCCGTATTGCCACTACTTCCGCAACCTCCCGCAGAACCTGCCACATCAAAATCTGCCGTAACACCTATATTATAATTGCCGCTCGAAATATCCGGAAAGTTCTGTGCTAACAGTGAAAAACAGAATTTCTTATTCGCCGTATCCAAAGAGGAAGTCGTCGTCGTTGTATAAACCACCGCTCCGGCAGCATTATAAACTTTCAGCGTTAATTTTTTCAGCGTTGCACTAATCCCTCCTGAATTTGGCAAAGTGTAATTTCCGCAAACACTGATAGGAAGAGTCGGACAAACCGCATACAAAGGATCGAGCGTAAGCGATCCTACGAAATTTTCATTGGATTGCAGCAAACAGATATCATCTACATAAGCGTACCCGAAATGTCCTCCCAATCCGCAACGGGATGCCATGAATTCTACGGTAAACTCTTCATTATTCGGGATCGAAGAAATATCTAAAATCCCTGATTGCCAGTTCGCGGTATACAATGTTACATAGCCATATCCACCTTCCGGAACTTTGGTGAAAATACAGTTTTTCTCATCTCCAACCAGGCAAAATTCGCTGACAACAACTTTATTTTTATCCAGGATTCTGGCCTTAAAGAATGCCTGATTATCCGTGTGGCTGGTATCATAAACCGACTGTAAGACGGCTTTGTAATTGAATTTTAAGAAATTCTCATTATTAGTTTTGAATCTCCTTCCTTGAGCAATTGCACCGTACGTTCCGGAGTTTTCATAATTTAATTTGAGTGCATATTGATCAAATGCTTTGATGTCACCCATATAACTATCGATAAGATTTGCCGGAACCGAAGTTGCCATTACAAAATTATTCGTCGGATTATATTGCGGAATAGCGGTGTCGCCCCAATTTGAAATAGATTTACATTGCGTGGGTCCTGGTGGATCGCCAATGTTATAAAGAAAATTTTTAATGAAATTAGTTCCGCCGATGTTCTCCACTTGCTCAAAACCTCCATTGGTGCACATTTCCACGGCGGGTTGTGTCGCTTTCAACTGGTTTTTATTTTCTAACTGAATTTTCTGATTTCTTGCTTCCAGAAATTTAATTTTCTCCGCATGATCGGTGATTATTTTTCCGGATTTATTTTCGAACATTCCATTCCGCAGGTAGTTTTCGGGATCGGAGTTTTTGATTTGAGAAAAAATGAATTGATAGGTGAAAAATAAAAAGAACAGGTAGAATTTCTTCATTCAGTAAATATTATATTAAAAAAAGTTTCTTAAAAAAATCTTAAATGATTCTTAAAAGAAACTTAACAAATATAATTTAAAAAACCTTTATATTTTAATTTGTTTAAAAGAAATTAAATAAATGTTTGATATTTTTGAATAAACTTCAATGAGTTGTGAAATAACTTTAAATCGCTATCGCATTTATAATGATAATTGTTTTAAAGGATTTAGAAATTTGAATAAAGGCAGTTGGAATAAGTAATGTTTTTAAACAAAATAATTGGTTTGAAAATCCTGTTAAAATGAGTCGAAGATATTTTTAAAATTGCTGAAATTTTACATAAAAGGCTTCATCTCATCCTCAATTTTCTTCCTTAAATCCATCAGTTTAATCGCATATTTTTCCATCTGCATATCTTGCTCGGTCTTCGGTACAAACTTCGGAACTTCCACAGAGTTTCCTTCATCATTAACCGCAACGAAAACAATAATGCAGTGCGTTTTCTTTTCAAAATCTTTGCTTTTGATGTTGCGTGAAAAAACATTGATGGCAATATGCATACTCGCTTTTCCGGTGTAAATTACTTCGGCTTCCACTTTTACAATATGACCAATTTTAATGGGCGAGTAAAACCGAATTCCACCCACGTAAACCGTTACGCAATAACTCGAAGCCCAAGAACTCGCACACGCATAACCCGCCTGGTCAATCCATTTCATTACACTTCCACCGTGAACATTACCACCATAATTTACATCGCTCGGCTCCGATATAAACTGAAAAACTGTTTTATTTTGCATAAATCTTTAATTAAAAATTAAAATTAAGACTTTTTTAATCTTAAGCGTAATTGGAAAGTGGTTTTGTTGGATTTATTGTCAAAAAGAATAGAAACAAATCTATATTCCCTTTAAAATCAGTTAATTGAAAAATTAGATAAAATTTTTAACAGATTTTAACATCGTAAATGCACACATTTTGAAGAGTTACTTGCGCTGAGGAAAATCTTTAGCAATTCACATTAACATTAAAAATTAAAAACAATGGGATTAGGATCATTTTTAAAAAACGTAGGTGAGAAAATTTTTGGCGGAGGAGAAACTCCGGAAGAGCAGGCACAAAAAGTGAGAAATCACGTATCGAAATATGGTTTTGATACTTCTGGGCTAACTTTTACAGTGAAAGATGATAAAGTAACCATTGCTGGAGACGCGAAGAGCTGGGAAGAAAAAGGCAAGATTTATGTCGCTGCCGGTAACGTAGAAGGAATCGATGGTGTAACCGACAATATGACCGTAAAAGTTGCGCCGGTACAAGCGTCAACTCCAGAACCTGCACAAGTACAGGTTAAATATCACACCGTTCAAAGTGGTGAATCACTTTCTAAAATTTCTAAAGAATTTTATGGTGACCCAAATCAGTACAACAAAATTTTTGAAGCGAACAAGCCAATGCTTTCAGATCCTGATAAAATTTATCCAGGACAGGTTTTGGTTATTCCTCAATAAGATAAGTAAAATCATTTTTATAAGAAATTCGGCTCTATTAAAGCCGAATTTTTTTTATGTTTGTGATTATGAAAAAAGTATTTTATCTAAAAACTTGCGGAACCTGTACCAAGATATTGAAGATGTTCGATATTTCCGATTGGGAACTTCGCGAAATTAAAAGCTCGCCAATAACCGAAGAAGAGTTGGAGGACATGTATAAGCTGACCAATTCTTACGAAGCGCTATTCAGCAGAAGATCAACACAGATCAAAGCACAGAATATCGATGTAAAATCTTTAGGAGAAAAGGATTTCAAAAAATTGCTTTTAGAACATTATTCCTTTTTGAAGCGACCTGTTTTTGTGACGGATCAAGAAATTTTTATTGGAAATGAAAAACAAAATATCGAAAAATTAGAACATTTTTTTAACAGGAAATGATAAAGCTTTTATTCTTGCTTGTTTTTTCCCTAGGTCTTACTGCACAAACGGTTTATAAAACGACCTCAGGAAGTAAATACCATCTTGCTGAATGTAGAATGGTAAAAAATGTGTCTTCTTCTTTGACTTTAGATAAAGTACTTCGTAGTGGACTGACGCCCTGCAAAATTTGTCGGCCGCCCTTTCAGCGTACATTAGGAATTATTTCTACCCCTAAAAAAAACACCCGGCGTTAATTCTGTAAACCGGTGTTCTGCTATAACAAAAGCAGGGACCCGATGCAAAAGAAACACAAAGATTGGGAACAATTTTTGTTTCCAACACGTACCAAAATAAAACCGTCTTATCAAAAATGACAAGACGGTTTTACTTTTTTTACCTTATTTCTTACTTCTTCTTTCCAGTAAATTATAAACGCCAATACTTACTACCGCGCCTAAAAGATAATATCCCGTCGTCATCCACTTTTTTTGATCCGTATCGGTGGCTTTGTTATTTCCTAGAAGTTGATCTGCTAAACCAATGGTTCCTGCTGCTCCCAATAATCCGGTTCCCAAAGTTTTTGAAATGATTTGAGAAGTATTCGTAGAGGTAGCTAGTGTTGAAAATAAGAGGGCATTCGATAGAATGTTTCCGCCCATCGCTGCCGCATAAACCTGTTCTTCATCGGTAACGGGAGCGTCAACCTTTTCCAGAGAAGTTCGTACAGCTTCCTCTCCAACCTGGTCCAGATTAGGAGCTCCTTTTGTGCATTTTTTAAAGATTTCGTGAACGCCTGTGAGTGCTAAAGCACCTGCTAAACCTGCAATGCTTCTGTTGATAAATGACATAATATTTAGATTTTTAGTGAGCAAAAAGGACTGCGAAAACAATGCCACATAAAAAAAGCAAGTGAAAAAATCACCTGCTTTATCTTGTCTGAAACTGTATATTATTTATGTATGTCCGTAACTTCCCATAATTCCGTATATTTGTTTGATAATTAAATAATTGAGATGAATATTTTTAGTTTTGGCGTAGAGTTTAGCAGTGAAGAGGATTGTATATCTCATTTTAAAGCAGAACGTGACAAAATTGGCGTTTCCTGCAAGTGCGGAAAAACTGATTTTTTTTGGATTAAAAGCAGATTAAGTTACGAGTGTAAATCTTGTAGAAAGCGAACTACATTACGAAGTGGAACCATCATGGAAAATTCCAATTTGTCCTTTCTAGTTTGGTATAAAGCGATGTTTTTGATGAGTGCAACAAAAAAAGGATTTTCTGCTAAAGAAATGCAAAGGCAATTAGGTTTGAAGCGCTATGAGCCAGTTTGGGCTATGATGCACAAATTGAGAAAAGCGATGGGAAAACGAGATGAAAGATACACTTTAGAGGGCATGATTGAAATGGATGAAGGGTATTTTACAGTTGAATCTAGAGAACTGGAACAAGAGAAAGGGATTCGTGGAAGAGGTGCAGTTGGAAAGCAAAATGTTGCAGTGATGGCGGAATCTACGCCATTAGAAAATATAGAAACAGGAGAGACATCGAAATCTTGTAGATATTTTAAAGCAATAGTATTAGAAGATCATACAGCAGAGGGAATTAATGAGACTATTAAAGAATCTTTGGCAGAATCCAGCATAGTTTTTACAGATCAAAGCACGTCATATGTTGATATATCACAACTTGTAGAAATTCATATTTCAGAAAAATCTTCGAAAGAAACTACAAAAGATACTTTGCGTTGGGTTCACATATTTATCAGTAATGCGAAAAGGAATTTATTAGGAAATTACCACAAAATAAAACGCAAAAACCTTCAACTTTATCTAAATGAGTTTGTTTATAAGTTAAATCGGAGATATTTTGAAGATAAACTGTTCGATAGACTTGTGATAGCAAGCATTACAGGAGTATGATGAAAAACGGATATACATTATATTATTAAACAAAAGGAGTTTTTACTACTTTTGCCGGAACATTTTTATTCCTGATTTGAATATAAATGTCTGAACCGACTTTATTATGATCGGTCGCCACATAAGCCAAACCAATTCCAATATTTTTCATCGGACTCATCGTGCCGGAAGTTACTTTTCCAATTTCATTTCCTTCCGCATCCACGACCAAATAATCATGTCTCGGGATTGCTCGTTCCTGCATTTCGAAACCAACGAGTTTTTTAGTAACTCCTTCTTCTTTTTGTTTTGCAAAACGCTCTTTGTCCACAAAATCTTTATCGAATTTCGTGATCCAGCCTAAACCTGCCTCCAGCGGCGAAGTCGTATCATCAATATCATTTCCGTATAAGCAGAATCCTTTTTCTAAACGTAAAGTATCTCTGGACGCCAATCCACAAGGAATCAATCCAAATTCTTCGCCGGCTTCTATGATCGCATCCCAAAGTTTAAGGGCATCTTCATTTTTAAAATAAATTTCGAAACCGCCGCTTCCTGTATAACCGGTATTTGAAATAATCACGTCTGAAACTCCCGCAACCGTTCCCACAGAAAAATGATAATACGGAATCTCTGAAAGATTTATATCCGTTATTTTTTGTAATGTTTCCGTCGCTTTCGGACCTTGAATCGCCAAAAGGGACATTTCATCTGAAGCATTGGTTAATTTCGCTCCAAATTTCTCATTGTGTTTCGAAATATGATCCCAGTCTTTCTCGATATTAGAAGCATTTACGACCACAAAATATTTTTCATCCGTCATCTTATAAACGATCAAATCGTCTACAATTCCGCCGTTTCCGTTTGGTAAACATGTGTACTGCGCCTTTCCGTTTTCAAGGGAATTCACATTATTGGTTCCTACATACTGGAGCAAATCTTTTGCAGCAGGACCTTCCACGAAAAACTGACCCATGTGAGAAACATCAAATAATCCTACTTTTTCACGCACTGCAAAATGCTCCTGCGTAACACCGCCATATTGTACGGGCATTTCAAAACCTGCAAAAGGCACCATTTTCGCACCAAGCGATACGTGTTTATCAAATAACGAAGTTCTTTTCATATTATCTTTTTATTATTTAAATTATTTTTCAGGAGCAACAGGATTGTTGCCTTTTTTGAAGACCCGTCCCGCTCTCCACTCTATCTTTTTTTCGTCGTTCCTCCTCAAAAAAGGATGCCGTTCCGATCGGGGCTATCATCACTTTCTCTTTCTTTTTCAAACGAGGTTGGGTAGAAGAGGACTTGTATAATTGAGCTCAAGAAATTACCTTCAACTATCAACTAAAGCCTGTCTTTATATTCCCCCAGAATAATCTTAAACCATTCCGTAAAATGCTCCGGATTAGATTTAATTTCTTCATCCAGTGCTTCCATCGTTATAAATCTAATTTCTGAAACTTCATCTGAATTTAGAGTAAAATCTCCGTTGTAATGTCCGGTGAACACATGATCCAGTTCGTGTTCCCAAAGATTTCCACCTACATCGGCTTTGTAAATAAAGTGAAATTTTGGAGTCAGCTCTGCTTCAATTCCCAATTCTTCTTTTAAGCGACGTTGCGCACCTTCCATGTAAGTTTCATCAACTCTTGGGTGGGAACAGACGGCATTGGTCCATTGGTTAGGAGAATGGTATTTTTCTGCGGCTCTTTTCTGCAGCAGAATCTCACCCTTCTCATTAAATAAAAAAACCGAAAAAGCCCGGTGCAGAATTCCATTTTTGTGAGCCTGCATTTTATCCATCAGGCCCAAAACTTCGTCCTTCTCTGAAATTAAAACTACTTGTTCTTCCATCTTCACAAAATTAACATTAATATATCTATTGGGAAAATTTTCAACCCTCATTTCAAATAGAAAAATAAAGCAGATCTGCACGAATATTCTTTAATTGAAAGAAATAGTTGTAAAGCTGACTGCAGATTTCATTTTTTATAATGAAAAGAAAAGTCTCAGTGCATAATGATTACATTGATTTAATAGGCTGCAAATCAATGAAAAGTTGTAAATTTGCACCTTAAATTTTTGATGATGGAATTAGAATATAAAGATCATTTAAGCCCAATGTTGAAGGGAGATGTGAAAAATTATCTCATTGATATTGATGGAACAATCACAGATGACGTGCCGAATGAAGAGCCCGAAAGAATGATTACCGCAGAACCTTATCTGGACGCCTTGGAAACCATTAACAGATGGTACGACCAAGGTCATATCATTTGCTTTTTTACATCCAGAACCGAAAACTTAAAACAGATTACCATCGACTGGCTCGATAAACATGGCTTCAAATATCATAGTGTCCTTTGTGGGAAACCGCGGGGAGGCAATTACCACTGGATTGATAATCATTTGGTAAAAGCAACCCGGTATAAAGGGAAATTTACCGACATGGTGGAGAAACAGGAAACAATTGAAGTTTTTAAAGATTAAGAATAAAAGATGAAGATATTAGCAAATGACGGTTTAGATCAATCAGGTATTGATGCATTGACTGAAAGTGGTTTCGAAGTGATCACCCAAAAAGTTCCACAAGAGTTTTTAGCGGATTTTATTAATGAACATCAGATTCGAACTTTGCTAGTTCGAAGCGCGACGGAAGTTCGCAAAGAACTCATTGATGCTTGCCCTAGTTTAGAGATCATCGGTCGTGGTGGCGTTGGTATGGATAATATTGATGTGGAGTACGCCCGGTCAAAAAACATACATGTTATTAATACGCCTTCAGCTTCTTCAGCATCAGTGGCAGAATTGGTTTTTGCCCATTTATTTTGTGGTGCCCGTTTTTTACAGGATTCCAACAGAAAAATGCCACTTCTGGGTGATTCGCAATTTAACCAGTTAAAAAAAACCTATGCTGCAGGAATTGAACTGCGCGGCAAAACCATTGGTATTGTGGGGATGGGAAGAATCGGTCAGGAGGTTGCCAGAATTGCCCTTGGTTTGGGAATGCGAGTAATTGCAGCGGACAACAATATTGGAAAAGCGAGTATTAAGGTAAAGTTTTACAATAATCAGTTCATCAATGTTGACATTGAAACTGAACCGCTGGAAGACGTATTAAAGCATGCTGATTTCATAACCCTTCATGTTCCTGCTCAAAAAGAAGGTTGCATGATCGGTGCTCCGGAAATTTCTAAAATGAAAGACGGCGTGGTGATTATCAATTGTAGCAGAGGTGGAGTTGTTGAAGAAGATGCCTTATTAGAAGCCCTGAATTCTGGAAAAGTTGCCTTCGCCGGTCTGGATGTTTTTAATAATGAACCGACCCCTTCAAAAGAAATTTTGAACCATCCGAAAATTTCCTTAACACCTCACACCGGAGCATCAACTGTAGAAGCTCAGGATCGTATCGGACTTTCTTTAGCGGAGCAGATCTGCAGTATTTTGCAGATTCACTAAAAACTGAACTATTTTAAAAATAAAAAGACGCACCATTTGGCGCGTCTTTTTTTAATCATCATAAAAAACGATTATTTGTTTTTCAACAGATCTCTAATTTCAGTCAATAATACTTGATCGTCAGTTGGTCCGGCTGGAGCAACTTCTTTTGGCTTATTAACTTTGTTTACCGCTTTTATAACCATAAACAACACCAAAGCGATCACGAAGAAACTTAGCACTGCAGAAAGGAAGTTTCCATATTGCACCCCGTTCCAGGTAAGTTGTGCGATATTTTCTGCACCCGCTGCTTTCAGAGCTGGATTTAACAGTAGTGGAGTAATTACATCATCTACAAAAGAGGAAACAATTTTTCCAAATGCACCACCAATGATAACAGCTACAGCTAAATCTACTACATTGCCTTTGAATGCAAAATCTTTAAATTCTTGTACTAATCCCATAATTTTATGTTTTTATCTTTAATAGTGCAAAAATAGTTAATTAAATTATAAAATTCGGAATATATTGCTGAAATTCACAATGTTTATAAAATAATCTGCTAAAAATATAAGAAAAGTATATTTTTCAGTAACTTATAATGAATTAATTATTTGACGAAATGAAAATTTTTTCTGCCCAACAAATTAAAAAATGGGATGCTTTCTCCATTTTAAATAACCCTATTTCTTCCCTACAACTGATGGAAATTGCGGCAGGTTCCTGTGTGGAATGGATCATAAAAAACTATGATCCTGCACATTCTTTTTGCTTTTTTTGTGGCAACGGAAATAATGGCGGCGACGGTTTTGCGTTGGCAAGATTATTATACGAAAAAGGTTTCGATGTGACTGTATTTGCTGATCAGAATAAAAAATTTTCAGCCGAGGCTTTGGTCAATTTCGAAAGATGCAAAGCGATTTCAGGAATTGATATTTTTGGTTTCGAGCACTTCAATGATTTCTCTTTTAATGAAAGTACAGTGATTATTGACGCCCTTTTTGGCATCGGACTGAACCGACCTGTTGAAGAAGCGACCGCAAAACTAATTTCATTTCTTAATGACTTGAATTTTCCCAAAGTTTCTATTGATATTCCTTCAGGTTTAATACCTGATGAAATGATTGGGGTAAATGCAGCGGTCTTTAAAGCAGATCACACATTGACTTTTCAATCCTGGAAGAAGTCATTTTTCCATCCGGAAAGCGGCATCTTTTGTGGAAAGATTCAGGTCTTTGATATTGGTTTAAGCAAAGAATTTTATACTCATGAAATAACGAATGATTATATCATCGACGATTCACTAATTCACGAAACTTACAAGCCAAGAAGTGAATTTTCTCACAAAGGAACTTTTGGAAAGGCAACGATTGTCGCTGGCAGCTTCGGAAAAATTGGCGCAGCAGTAATGGCGACGAAGGCTTGTTTGCGCTCAGGAAGCGGGATCACTTTTGTTACTGCACCAAACTGCGGGTACGAAATCCTACAAAATAGTTGTCCGGAAGCCATGTTTATTTCGGGAGGTCAGAATTATATCGTCGATTTTGATTTTGAAGAAAATTCTACGTTTGGAATAGGTCCGGGATTAGGAACACATCCGGGAACAGAAACCGCTATTTTAAAATTTTTAAAAAACACTATTAAACCTGTTGTTATTGATGCAGATGCTTTAAATATAATTTCGGAAAATTCCGAACATTTAAAACTCCTTCCAAAGAAATCAATTATTACTCCTCATCCAAAAGAATTTGAGCGACTTTTCGGACAAACTCAGAACTCTTTTGAAAGATTAAGACTTGCCCGACAAAAAGCCGAGGAATTACAGATTTTCATTGTTCTGAAAGATCATCATACGCAGGTTATTACTCCCCAAAATCAAGTGTATTACAATATCACGGGAAATTCTGGAATGGCGAAAGGCGGAAGCGGAGATGCCTTGTTAGGAATTATAACGGCTCTTTTAGCGCAAGGTTATTCGTCACAACATGCTGCAATTTTCGGAGTTTGGCTCCACGGAAAAGCAGGAGATTTTGCTGGAGAGAAGTTTTCCAAAGAAGCCATGTTACCCTCTGATTTAATTGAAGAGATTGGAAATGTATTTAAATTTTTGGCCAAAAAAAATCCTTCCGATTGATGGAAGGATGATTTGAGTTGTACTTCTATTAGGACTTATTCAGGTTTAGAATTTTCCTCTTCTGTTATCATTCTGTTTTTTGAGGTGAACATAATGACAAATCCTGCGATCATAAAAGGAATCGATAGGACCTGTCCCGTATTTAGTCCTGCAAATTGAATAAATTCATCGCCTTGAGGTTCTTTCAAATACTCTACAAAGAAACGTACGGCCCAAAGAATAATAAAGAAAAGGCCAAATAACCAGCCTTGCTGATATTTTTTGTTCGTGTAACGGTATAAGATCCACAACAGAATAAATAATAAGAAATAACCGCCTGCTTCAAAAAGTTGCGTGGGATAACGCGGCACAATCGGTCCATATTCCGAACTTTGCTGTGGAAAGAGGATGGCAAATGGAGAGTTTTCCGGTGCGGGTTTACCAATAATTTCTGAATTAAAAAAGTTTCCAATTCTTACAAATGCGCCTCCCAAAGCCACTGGAATTCCAATTCTGTCATACACCCAGAAAGGATTTTTCTTGATGATCTTATAGGCATAATATAAGGTAGTGAAAATAAGTGCAATGGTCGCTCCATGGCTTGCAAGTCCCGAAAATCCTGTGAATTCAAGTTCAGGTTTTGTACGGATTGGTAAAAATACGGACCAGAAATCTTGTTTGAAAAGCTCGGGCTGATAAAAAATAACATGACCCAAACGCGCTCCCAAAATAGTTCCAATTAAGGTGTAAGTGAACAAAGGTTCTACATATTTTTCGTTGACATTATCAATTTTGTAGATTCTTGTCATCAACGCAAACCCAAGTCCGAAAGCGAAAATAAACATTAAACTGTAATAGTGAAGCGTCACCGGTCCTAAATGAATTCCTGTGGAAGGATCCCAGGTTGAGTATAATAATGTCAGCATATATTTCTAAGAATTTAATTTTTAAAATTTAATGTTCAGTTTTATCTTGTTTCACTTTTGGCGGAACAGGATCATAACCTTCACCACCCCAAGGATGGCATCTGGCAATTCTTTTCGAACCCAGCCATAAACCTTTAATCGCCCCATGAACTTTTAGTGCTTCCACCATATAATGGGAACATGTTGGCTCATATCTGCAGTTTTTTGGCAAAAGAGGAGAGATGAACCACTGATAAAATTTAATCAGTATAAGAAGCGGGAAAGTAATGATTTTGTTGAACATTGCGTTGCAAAAATAACTAAATAGTTTAAATTTGCTTTAAGTTTTGTATTTAAACTTATTACTACTCCCTTTCTTATTGTTTAATCCTGAATCTTTAAGCTTTGAATTCTAATTCACCTCTTGCCGAAAAACTAAGACCGAAAACGCTGGACCAAGTTTTGGGACAGGAACATTTAACGGGCGAAAATGGACCAATTCGAAAGATGTTGGAGAATGATACTTTAAATTCTCTGATATTTTGGGGACCGCCAGGTACAGGAAAAACAACTTTGGCAGAAATTATTTCTGAAACCTCAGGACGAAAGTTTTATAAGCTTTCTGCCGTTTCAAGCGGTGTTAAAGATGTACGTGATGTGATTACGGAAGCCAAAAAGCAAAATCTTTTTTCAGGAAAATCGCCGATACTTTTTATTGATGAGATTCACAGATTTAACAAGTCTCAGCAGGATTCGCTCTTGCATGCGGTTGAAAAAGGTTGGGTCGTTCTCATGGGCGCCACTACAGAAAATCCCAGTTTTGAAGTTGTTTCTGCCTTGCTTTCGCGATCGCAGGTTTATGTGCTGAAAGCTTTGCCTTATGAAAAGCTGGAGGAACTCATCGAAATCTCTTTAAATCAATATAATCAGGAAGCGAATACTAATTTTAGTATTAAAGATCATGAAGCATTGATTCAATATTCTGGTGGTGATGCGCGTAAGTTGATTAATGCAGTGGAAAATGTATTGAATCAATTCAAAAATTCTGATAAAAAGGAGATTGACAATCAGGATGTTCTTTCTGTATTGCAGGAAACCATGGCGCTTTATGATAAAAATGGGGAGCAGCATTACGATATTATTTCTGCTTTCATCAAATCAATGCGGGGTTCTGATCCTAATGCAACGGTGTACTGGCTCGCCCGAATGCTGGTGGGAGGTGAAGACATTAAATTCATCGCAAGAAGAATGGTCATTTTGGCGGCTGAAGATATTGGGTTGGCAAATCCTAATGCGCTGATTATGGCAAACAACTGTTTTCAGGCCATCAATGTAATCGGTAATCCTGAAGCGCGAATCATCTTAAGTGAAACGGCCGTTTATCTTGCGGTTTCGCCCAAAAGTAATTCAACCTATGTGGCCATCAATGATGCGATTGCTCATGTTAAAAAAACCGGAAACCTTCCCGTTCCTTTGCATTTAAGAAACGCTCCAACCAAATTGATGAAAGATTTGGATTATGGTAAAAATTATGGATATGCCCATTCCCACGAAGGTAATTTTGTGGATTTAGAATTTCTGCCGGAGGAAATTAAAGGCAGCCAATTTTACGTGCCCGGAAAAAACTCCACTGAAAACAAGATCGCAGAGCAACTCAAAAAGAAGTGGAAAGATAAATATTAATTTTACAAAAGATATTTCTGCTCATTTTCTTAAAATAATATTAAACAATCTACACTCTAGAAATATTCATTGATATAATAGAAGTTTCTATATAATTTAGTCGATGACGTAGAAATGCAAGTTTTCTTAACTTTTAAGTAGTCGTTTGTTTCATTTTTACCCAAAAAAAATCCATCTCATTGTTGAACGCGACGGATTATTTTTTTTCGTAGAAAACCTTTCTCGAAATCCCTATAATTCATTCATTAATGAAGCTGAAACGGACATTTGTGGAATTCCGTATACCTGCGACTTTGCTCGGACGGAGACAATTTTCTTAATGTAATTTAAATCCTTGGCTTCATCGATGGTCATATCTTTGAATTCGTAAATTTTAACCACATTATTTTCATTAAAAGACTGCGTAATATCTTTCAATTCTTCTTCCGTACGGACTGCAACACTTGTTATTAACGTGTCAGTATTAGGACGATCATATGACTCAGATCCAAACAAGGAATTCCAAACATTTTTCTTTCTTTCTGAAAGATTTCTTTTGTAGACAATGAAATCATCCTGCTTAAATCCTGATTTTTCTAATCCGTAAGAAACTCTGGTGATGCTTTCCTCGTTCGGAAAAAGACCAACTATTGTGTAATCCATTTTGTTTATATTTTTATTGTTAGATTCTATACAAACTTACGATGGAATTGTTTCATAAAACTTTAATTTGGTAAAATTAACAGAAACTTGATAATTATCAGCAAATTAATTATTAATATCATAATCTTGCTATAGTTTCAAAAATAGTCAAATCAAATTCTTATATTTACCCTTGTCGAATTTTTAAAATAATTTTAAAATGAATGTTTTGCTTGCCTCAACTTCCACTTTATTTGGTGGGAAGTATCTGGAATATATTACGGACGAAATTAAGGAACTTTACAACGGGATCAATGAGATTGTTTTCATTCCTTTTGCCAGACCCGGCGGTATCTCTCACGATGATTATACTGCGAAAGCTAAAGCGTTTTTTGAAGAAATCAATATTAGAATCAAAGGATTGCATGAATTTGATGATCAAATCGAAGCAGTGAATAATGCGCAAGGCTTTTTTACAGGAGGTGGAAATACTTTTTTACTGGTAAAAACTTTGCATGAAAAGGGTCTGATGTCTGTTTTAAAAGAGAATGTAGAAAAAGGGAAACCTTATTTGGGAACAAGTGCAGGTTCTAATATTGGCGGACAGAATATCAAAACCACGAACGATATGCCAATTGTTTATCCGCCAAGTTTTGAGTGTATGGGATTGGTTCCTTTCAATATTAATCCGCACTATTTGGATCCTAATCCGGACTTAAAGCATAATGGGGAAACGCGTGAAACACGTATTCAGGAATTTTTGACCCAAAATGATACGAAAGTAATCGGACTTCGAGAGGGAAACTGGATTCGTAAAATAGGAAATCGCATTACGGTAGAAGGAGATCAGGAAACAAGAATTTTTGAAAAAGATAAAGAACCGTATGAAATAAAATCCGGCACGGAATTATAAATTTTCCTGCCAGTTTTTTTCGATGAGGTTCATTAAAAATTCCGGACATTTTATGACTTTGTTTGTTTTGGAATCCAGAAAAAATAGAGTCGTTTTTGCCTCCGTAATTTTTTGTTTAGACGGATTATAAATTTCATACTCAAATTCAATTTTCACACCCGGAATTTTTCTGATGAAAGTATGAATTTCGAGATTTTGATCGTACAATGCTGGTTTTAAATACTTAATGCTGAATTCCGAAACCGGTAACCAAATTCCGCGCTCTTCAATCTCATCGTACGGCATTCCCAGTTCGCGAAAAAGTTCTACTCTCGCCACTTCAAAATAAGTAGCGTAGTTGCCATAATAGACGTATTTCATAGGGTCGGTTTCGGCGTAACGTACTCGTATTGTGTGAGTTGTGTGTATCATGTTCAGTATTAAATTAGTCATACAAATATATTTCTAAATAATCAATAGGACAAAAACTTTTTTTTCATATTTAAAAAGGTCATCTTTGTCTTCCTTTCAAAATTAACCGCTGAGGGGAAAATTGCAGCAAGAAAATGGATGAAAATTTAACTATAATTTGGGAAAAATGTCTACAGTTC